>DASXTW010000089.1:0-22382 GCA_036505215.1 Actinomycetota bacterium
GAACCGAGCGTACCGACCCCGGATCACCCCTTGGACCCGGAACCGGACCCGGACACGGGCCTGCGGACGTCGACATTCCAGCTGTCGACCCTCCATGAAGACAACGCCACACCCGGACAGAGCGGCGGCCAGTACTACAAGGGCCCAACCGGCCTCACCCAAGCCGAGCACTACCGGCCCATCGAGCCCATCACCAGGCGGCAGGAAATGACGCAGCCAGACCTCAAGCTGCACGGAGCGGTGATGCTGTCGTTCAAGAAGGAGGACATCTCGTCCTTCACACCCACCGTCTCGGTCCCTGCGCTGGCCCCCCAGGACGACCAGCCCGACCCTCTCCTGAAGGACGCCACCTTCCCCAGCTGGTTCGTGAGCCCACTCTCGCAGGAAACGTCCTTGGGGCCCCGGGACTCGCTGGTGGTCTTCGGCGGCCAGTTCGTCTCCGATCCCGATGGGCCTCCCAACACGGGCACTCAGCGCCTTTTCTCGGACGCCAACATCAGGGCGTACTACTCGGACCCGAGCAATCCGTTCTCGGTGGGCATCATCTCCAGCGTGGGCGCCACAGACCTCGGCGACACCGCTGCCTTCCTGGTGACTACGCCCAGCCCGCAGTCGGACGTCGCGGCCATCTACATCACGTTCCGCCGAGCCGACAGCGACACCTTCAACAGTACGAAGATGACCTTCAATCCGGACACCGGAGCGTGGGAGCTCACGCTCGACACCTCGGCAGGCGCCGGCGGGAAGGTGGCCGAATACTTCGCCCAGATGGTCACCCGGGATGGCGACGTGAGCGCCAGCACCTTCAAGGCGTTGTTCTCCAAGCCGGTCCCACCGCCACCAGCTCCGGGCGCCGTCACGATCACGGTCACCGACTCGGACGGCAATCCCATCTCTCCGAGCGCCGCCGGCTGGTACAACAAGAGCTCGGTCAAGGTGGACATCACCAGGAACGACGAGAGCTTCACAGCCAGCGTGGATGGGGGATCGCAGCAGCCGGTGCCGGTCGCCGTGACAGGCGAGGGCGTCCACGTGGTCGCGTTCCAGGGCGACCAAGGCTCGAGTGGACACTTCGAGGTCCCCATCGACTCCGTCAAGCCCGACATCACGATCACCACTCCGATCGACGGGGCAACGTACACCCTGAATCAGACGGTGGCCGCCGACTACTCGTGCACCGATGCGACTTCCGGTGTGGCCTCCTGCACGGGAACGAAGCCCAGTGGCCAGAACATCGACACGGGATCGATCGGGGCCAAGACGTTCACGGTCAACGCCGCGGACAAGGCCGACAACGCGCGGAGCACGCAAGTGACCTATTACGTCGGCTATGGCGTCTGCCTGCTGTACGACCCGGGAACTCCGTTCAGGCTGTCCAACTCGACGATCCCGCTCAAGCTGTCGATCTGCGACGCAAACAAGGTGAACAAGTCGTCCGCAAGCATTACGCTCACCGCCGTCGACCTGCAGCAGTACGTGCCCAGCCTCCCCGACTGTTCGGGGAGCCCCAACGACGAGAAGTGCTGGAAGACGATCGCACCTCCCAACCTCTCGCCGAACGCCGGCGACGGGTTCGTGTTCCGGTTCGACAGGAAGCTCGCCCCTGGTGGAGGGTACATCTACAACTACTCGACGAAGGGACTGAAAACCAACAGCACATACCGATTGCGCTTCACCGCCTCGAACGAAGCGGCCGGAACGGCGAAACACTCGGCTCAGTTCTCGACCAAGTGAGGAGGGCAACGCAATAGGGCCGGAGGGAGGCGTGGCAGCCACCTAGACTGGAATCCGTGACCGATCTGGCGCGCTTCCAGCAGCGCTATCCCTTTTCCCTGGACGACTTCCAGGTCCGGGCCATCCAGGCTCTGGACGCAGACGAGTCCGTCCTGGTCGCTGCCCCCACGGGCTCCGGCAAGACCGTGGTAGCCGAGTTCGCCGTGGAGCGGGCCCTCTCCCATCGCCGCAAGGCCTTCTACACCACGCCGCTCAAGGCCCTGTCGAATCAGAAGTTCGGCGACTTCATGGCACGGTATGGATCGGCCCGGGTTGGGCTGCTCACCGGAGACAACTCGATCAACGCCGAGGCGCCGGTGGTGGTCATGACCACCGAGGTCCTGCGGAACATGCTCTACGAGGGCAGCCCGACGCTCGAAGGCCTGGAGTCGGTGGTCCTCGACGAGGTGCACTACCTCCAGGATCCGTATCGGGGGGCCGTCTGGGAGGAGGTGCTCATCCACCTGCCGCTGTCGGTGGCGGTGGTGTGCCTGTCCGCCACGGTGTCCAACGCCGAGGAGTTCGGGGAGTGGATCGGGGCGCTGCGGGGGCCCACCCGGGTGGTCATCGAGGAGCGGCGACCGGTACCTCTGGAGAACCTCTACCTGGTCGGCCGGGACCTCCATCCGATGCACGTGGAGCAGAACGGCCGCCTGGTCCCGAATCCGTATCTCGTCTCGCTCACCCAGCGCGAGGTACGCGTGCGCGAGTGGCGACCCCGGGCCGGGGGGCGGTACGGGCGCCGCCAGGTCGCCAGGATCGAGCGCCCCAGGGAGGGCCACCGGCGCGTCTACGTCCCTTCGCGGGAGGAGGTGGTCCTCCGGCTGGACGAGGAGGGGATGCTCCCGGCGATCTACTTCGTGTTCAGCCGGGCGGGATGCGACGCGAGCGTCCGGTACCTCATGGACTCGGGGGTCCGGCTCACGTCGAAAGAGGAGGCCGAGCGGATCCTCGAAGTCGCCGACACCGATGCGGCCTGGATCGACGACGAGGAGCTGGCCACCCTTGGCTACTACGATTTCCGGGAGGCCCTGGCCGCCGGGATCGCCGCTCACCACGCCGGCATGCTCCCCGTGTTCAAGGAAACCGTCGAGCGTCTGTTCCAGGCCGGGTTGGTGAAGGCGGTCTTCGCCACCGAGACCCTATCGCTCGGGATCAACATGCCGGCGAAGACGGTGGTCATCGAAGACCTGTGGAAGTTCTCCGGGGAGCGCCACGAGTTGCTCACGCCGGGCGAGTACACCCAGTTCACGGGGAGGGCCGGCCGGCGGGGGATCGACGAGGTGGGGTATGCGGTGGTCCTGTACCAGAAACAGGTGCCGTTCGAGCGGGTGGCCGGACTCGCCTCCACCCGGACCTACGAGCTGCGTTCCTCGTTCCGGCCTTCGTACAACATGGCCGTAAACCTGGTCAGCAACTACACGCGGGAGGAGGCTCGACACCTCCTGAACTCCTCCTTCGCCCAGTTCCTGGCCGACCGGGGCGTCGTCACGCTGGAGCGCCAATTGGAACGCGACCGCGCGTACCTGGATGGCTACCGGGCCAGGGTCAGCTGCGACCGGGGCGACTTCGCCGAGTACTGGCGGTTGCGAGAGCAGGTCGAGCGGATACGAGAGGACGCTCGCAGGTCGGGTGAACGGCACAGGGAGGACGAGACCAGAGCGGCACTGGCCTCTCTCCGACCGGGGGACGTCATCTTCCTCCCCTCGGGTCGCCGGCGGGGCCTGGCCGTGGTGATGGGCGCGCGCGAGGGACGGCCCACGGTCCTGACCCAGGAGCGACGGGCTTTCCGTCTGTCCGCCCGGGACTTCGACGAGCCGCCCCGGCCGGTGGCCCGGATCGACCTGCCGCGGTCGGGGAGCGCCCGGAGCGCCCGGGTCCGAAGGGACCTGGCGGCCCGGCTGGCCACCCTCAACGTTCGCCCGCCGCGAGGCCGCAGGCCGCGATGGGACCCGACGGCCGAGCGGAAGGCAGGCGAGCTGGAACGGCAAGCCGCCCGCCATCCGTGCCACGCCTGCCCGGACCGGCCGGAACACGAGCGGTGGGCTGCCCGCGCCTCGAAGCTGGAGAAGGAGGTATCGGCCTTGGAGCGCCGGATCCGATCGAGAACCGAAACCCTGGGCCGCCAGTTCGACCGGGTCCTGGCAGTGCTTCATGAGCTCGGCTACGTCCGAGGGTTCTCCCTCACCGACAACGGCAACGTGCTCAGGCGCATCTACGGCGAGGGGGACATCCTGGTCGTGGAGGCTCTGTCCGAGGGCCTGTTCGCCGGCCTCTCGCCTCCGGAGCTGGCGGCCCTCGTTTCGACCCTGGTGTACGAATCCCGAGAGCGGATCCCTCGCAGGGTAGAGATCCCCACCGGGGCGCTGCGAACCCGATATCGGTCCCTCTCCAGCCAGTGGTCACGGGTGCGGGGGGTGGAGGACTCACACCAGGTGGAGCTGTGCCGCGAGCTCGACCCGGGCTTCATGGACACCGTGTTCGACTGGGCCGAGGGAAAAGCCCTGGAGGACATCCTGTCCGGCTCTGGGCTCACCCCCGGTGACTTCGTGCGGAACTGCAAGCAGCTCCTGGACCTGCTCCGCCAGATCGAGGAGGTGGCCGGCCCCGACCTTGCGCTGGCCTTCCGGGCCGCTCATCAGGCCGTGAACCGGAGCGTCGTGGCCTACACGGGACTGTAGGGGCTGAGAAAACCCCTGCTGACCTGCAACTCCCGGCCGGGAGCCGAACGTAAGATGCGGCGGTGGATGGACTCGAAACCCTGATCGATCGACTCCCCCCGGGTACGGTGAGCGACCACCCGGGCGAGCTGTTCACGCACGCCCACGACCGGTGGGCACTGGCGCTCCTCCGCGAGGTCCGGGGCGACCGGGTCCCGCCAGGAGTGGCCCTGGTCTTTCCCCACGATACCGAGGAGGTCGCCATCACCCTGGCCTGGGCCGGGGAGACCGGAACCGCGGTGGTCCCGCGCGGAGGGGGCACGGGCGTGACCGGAGGGGCGGAGGCGATCAGACGCTCCATCGTCCTGGATCTGACCCGGATGGGAAGGATCCTGGATATCGACGAGGTGTCCCAGACGATCACCGTCCAGGCAGGGACACGGGGGCGGGAGGTGGAGCGTGCGCTGGGCCGTCACGGGCTCACTACGGGGCACTACCCCGACTCCTACGAGGACTCCACCGTCGGCGGATGGATTGCAGCCGGCTCCGCCGGCCTGGCGGCGTTGGGATACGGCGCCATAGAGGACCTGGTGCTCGGGCTGACCGTGGTCCTGGCCGGCGGTGAGGTCCTTCGTTTGAAACCCGAGCCTCGGTCCGCTGCAGGACCGGACCTGCGCCGCCTGTTCGTCGGCTCGGATGGGACGCTCGGGGTCATCACCGAAGCCACCCTCGCGGTGTCCCGGCTGCCCCAGGCCTACTCGTGGGAGGCTGTACGTCCGCACTCGTTCGAGTCGGGGATGGCGCTGATCAGAGAGATCGTCCAGCGAGGCCACCGTCCTCTGGTCCTTCGCCTGGTGGACGAAGCGGAGGCCGAAACGCTCTTCGCCGCGTTCGGGCACCGCGGTCCCGTGCTGTTCGCAGGGTTCGACGCGGCCGCGCCTGCCGTCGAGGCCCTCAGGTTCGACCTGAAGGAGATCGCCCGAAAGATGGGGGCCCGCGCCCTCGGCGCCGACCTGGCAGAGCACTGGTGGAGTCACCGGCACGACCCCGTGACGTGGTACGAGGAGGTGATGGGGCCCGACCGAACCCTCGGGCCGGGGGTGCTTGCCGACGGCATGGACATGGCCTGTCTCTGGCGGCGCCTTCCTCATCTGTACGCCGACGTTCGCGGCGCACTCATGGAATACGCGGAGACCGTGACGTGCCGGCTGGCCCACCCACATCACTCCGGGGCTTCGCTGCACTTCACTTTCGTTGTCCGGGGACCCGACGACGATCATGTCGAGCCGATTTACCGGGCGGCATGGCGAGACGCGGTGTCCGCATGCCTCGCGGCCGGCGGAACTATCTCGCATCACCAGGGGATCGGGCTCTTGAAGGCTCAGTTCATGGCCGAAGAGCTCGGGGCTTCCGGCGCGGATGCCCTTCGCCGGATCAAGACAGCCCTGGACCCTCAGGGCCTGATGAACCCGGGCAAGCTTCTGGCCCCCCGGTGATCCCGAAGCTTCAGGCGCACCACCCACGTGACGATGGGATGGGAAGGGCCGGGGGCAGCGCCCGCCAGGACCACTCAAGTTGGGGAAGACCCCCGTCGGCCCCATGACATCTGCCCCCGGCTGCCTCGACCCTACCCCCGCCGATATGGCATCGGTGGGAGGATCGCCCCGCTACTGTCGCTATCATGGCGACGCTGTGGAACACGACTACCAGGACAGGCTGGCCAGAGCGGCCAAGGAGGCTGCGGCGGCGAACCTGGTCGCACTCGTCATCACGCCTTCCCCGGACATGGTCTACCTGGTTGGGTACGACGCTCCACTCCTCGAGCGGCTGACCGCACTGGTTGCGCGGGCGAGCGGCTCCACCCTCCTGATCGTTCCAGAGCTGGAACGGCCCAGGGCCGCCGCCTCCCCGGCGGGCATGCTCCTGGATATCGAGACCTGGCGTGACGGCGAGGATCCCTTCGAAGTGGTCGCTCGGGTCTTGCCGGACGGGCAGACGTTCGGAGCCACAGACCGCATGTGGGCCATGCACCTGTTGGCGTTCCAGAGCGCCCTGCCCACCTCGACCTTCGTCCTCGCCTCCACGGTCATGACCCGCTTGCGTATCCGAAAGGACGAGGGAGAGATCGAGCTGCTCGGCCGGGCGGGGCGGAGCGCCGACGAGACGTTCGACCGGATCATCAGGGAAGGTCTGGAGGCCCGCCCCGAGGAAGAAGTCTCTCGAAGGCTGTCAGAGCTGCTCGTGGAGACGGGGTGCGAGTCGGCCGCGTTCGCCATCGTGGGCTCAGGTGCGAACGGGGCCTCCCCCCATCACGAGGCCGGGGATCGGACCATCAAGACCGGGGACGCCGTCGTCCTGGACTTCGGTGGCAGGGCGGGAGGGTACTGCTCGGACATGACCCGGACGGTCTCGGTGGGGGAGCCCACGGCGGAGGTGAGGGAAGTCCACGAGATCGTCCGCCAGGCGCAGGAGACGGCCTTCCAGGCCGTGAAGCCGGGCGTGCCGGCCGAAGAGGTGGACCGGGCCGCTCGACAGGTCATCTCCGATGCCGGCTACGCAGATCGCTTCATCCACCGGACCGGTCACGGCATCGGCCTGGAGGAGCACGAGCATCCCTACATCGTGGAGGGGAATTCCGAGCCGCTCGAGCCCGGCATGTGCTTCTCCATCGAGCCCGGGATCTATCTGGAGGGCCGGTTCGGCGTGCGCATCGAGGACATCGTGACCGTCACCGGTGAAGGGGCGATGCGCCTCAATCACGCTCCGCGCGATCTCATGGTCGTCGACTGACCCTGTTCTGCCGGGGGCTACGCTCGGCTCCGCCTCGCTGCTTGAGCCCCCGGACCCCTCAGTCGCCAGTCGTTCCGTCGATCAGCTCGCGAACCACGTCGAGGTGGCCCGCGTGGCGGGCCGTCTCCTCGATCATGTGGACATAGATCCAGCGCAGGTTGGGCCGCTTCTCGGGAGGCCGGTCCGCCGGCCATTCGGCAGCCAGGTCGTCCAACGAGGCGCTGGCCGCGATCGACCGGCTGCGCTCGAACTCGTTCCGGTAGAACTGGAGGATCTGGTCGGTGGTCTCCTCGGGCTCGATCCGGAAATCCGCGCCGGGGTCCTCGTCGGTCCACGGAACGGGCAGATCTCGTTCGCCCGCGAACCGGACGCGGAACCAGTTCCGTTCCACGTAGGCCAGGTGCTTGACCATGCCGAGGCATGACCACCCCGAGGGAACGATGGCCTTCCGGAGCTCCTCGTTGGACATCCCGCTCACCTTCCACAGGATCGTGTCTCGGTAGTAGTCGAGAAAGCTCTCCAGCGTCTGCTGCTCGCCGACCTGGCGGGGCGGGTCGACCCGCGTGTCGGGGCCGTGTGGCATGGGCCGCACTCTACTGGACCGGGCGGTTGCGGTATCCTCGCGCGGGGTAACCTACGCTTCGGTAGGTTAGCCTGGGGCACCTGCGACGAGGAGGTTGGGCCCGTGCCGCTGCTGAACATCCCCGAGGAGCTGCTCGAGCTCCGCCAGACGCTCCGCGACTTCATAGACCGTGAGATCCGCCCGCAGGAGGAATCCCACCGGGAGGAGATCCAGGAGACCGGCACCTTCGATGCGTACAAGGACGAGCGCCTGAAGATACGGAAGCGCTCGGCCGAGCTCGGGTTCTGGACGCTGCACATGCCCGAAGAGGTCGGGGGAGGAGGGTTGTCGTACCTCGGCCAGGTGCTGCTGCACGAGGAGGCCAGCCGCACGGGGCTTCTCCTCACGCACTTCGAGTCGGTTTTCCCGGTCGTCACCGGCCCCACCCCCATCTATCTGGACTGCACCGAGGCCCAGCGCGAGAAATATCTGTACCCGCTGATGGCGGCGGACAAGGTCACGTGCTTCGCCCTGACCGAGCCGGGCGCAGGCTCGGATGCCACCGGCATCCAGACGAAGGCTGTGAGGTCCGACGGCCGGTGGGTCATCAACGGCCGCAAGCACTTCATCACCGGAGGCGAGGCAGCGGACTTCGCTCTCGTCTTCGCGGTCACCGACCCGGAGAAGCGAGCCAAGGGAGGCATCACCGCGTTCTTCGTCGACGCCGACACGCCGGGCTACTCCGTCACGCGGAAACAGCGAACCATGTCTCCGTATCAGAACCCCGTGGAACTCACGTTCGAGGACGCCGAGGTTCCGGAAGAGAACGTCCTCGGCCAGGTGGGGTTCGGGTTCTACTCCGCGATGAAGGGCATCAACGGCGCCCGGCTGCAGATCGCCGCCAGTGCGCTGGGCATCGCCCAGAACCTGCTGGATCGCTCGCTCGACTACGCCCGGGACCGCGTGGCATTCGGCCAGCCCATCGGCAAGAACCAGTACGTCCAGGGCATGCTGGTCGATTCCCACGCCGAGCTGGAGCAGGCTCGGCTGCTCGTCTACCAGTGCGCCCAGCAGATCGACGATGGGGCAGACGGCAGGCGCCAGGCGGCCCTGGCCAAGCTCGTGGCCACCGAGATGGTTGGACGGGTCGCCGACCGCGCCATCCAGGTCCACGGAGGCAACGGGTTCATGACCGAGCTGGGCCTGGAACCCTGGTACCGGGACGTGAGAGCGATGCGGCTGTACGAGGGCACCAGCGAGATCCTCCGGACCAACGTCGCCAAGACCCTCGGGCTCTGAGTCTCAGCCAGTTGGATGACCCCCCACGCCGTAGCCAAACCGATCGCCACGCTCGGCCGAGCCCCGCAGATTGTTCTGCGTCCAGTACTGGTTGCTCGACGGGTCGATCCCATCCTCCGATCCGTACAAGACGTTGACCGCCCCCGCGTCGACCGTCGTCCGCACGTCCTCGAACGGGACCCCAATGGCCAGGTCGGCCGCGGGATCCTTCCCGAAGCGACCCGCTGAGAGCGAGAACCCGAAGCCGTCCCACACCTCGGGCGGACTCCCGCCCAGGCCGAGCTGCGACCAGAGCTCGTCGCCGGTCGATGAGAGGCCTGAGGGGCCGCCGAAGATCACGGCCACCGACCCCGCATTGGTGGGGGGGTCCTCACCGGGGATCCCGATGGCAACGTCGGTGGATCCGTCCTCGTTGAAGTCCTCCGTGGCCAGCGCGAAGCCGAACTCATCCCTCCCTTCGGCCACGTTGGCTATTCCCGGGCTGTCTTGGGTCCACAGCTGACTCCCGGCCGAGGTCAGCCCCCCCGCTGAACCGTAGATCACATTGAGGGCTCCGGCGTTTGCCTTCCTCCCGACATCCTCGAATGGAATTCCCACCGCAAGGTCGTCGAATCCGTCGGCATCGAAGTCTCCGCCGGCCACCGAGTACCCGAACGTGTCGACGGGCTCGGCGGTCCCGACGATCCCGGGATGGTCCTGACCCCAGACCTGGTCTCCGGCCGACGAGAGCCCCGATGCCGATCCATAGATCACGTTGACGACTCCGGAATCGAGGGGAGGATCTTCGCCCGGAACACCGACAGCGAGGTCGGCGTGGGAGTCTCCGTCGAAGTCGGCGGTGGCGAGGGCGAACCCGAACAGGTCACCCCTCTCGGACGCGTTATTGATCCCTGGGCTGTCCTGGCTCCAGAACTGGTTTCCCGTGGCGGTGAGCCCGGCGGCCGAGCCGTAGATCACGTTCACCGCCCCCGCGTCGGAGTGGGCGCTCACGTTCTCGAACGGGACACCGATGGCCAGGTCCGCGTATCCGTCCTGGTTGAAGTCCCCACCGACCAGGGCACGGCCGAACTGGTCCCCGGCCTCACGGAAGTCCCGGATGCCGCCGCTGTCCTGGGTCCAAACCTGGTTCCCGGCAGCGGTGAGCCCGGCGCCCGAGCCGTAGATCACGTTCACCGCCCCCGAGTCCTCGGGGGGGTCCTCGAGGGGGACCCCCACGGCCAAGTCGTCGAAGCCGTCGCCGTCGAAGTCTGCCGCCGCCGCCGTGAACCCGAACTGGTCAGACCTTTGCACCGAGTCGCCGACCTCTGGGCTGTCCTGATTCCAGAATTGATTGCCGGCCGAGACGAGCCCGGTTGCCGAGCCGTAGATCACGTTCACCGCTCCGCCGTCCGTCCTCCTACTCACGTCCTCGAACGGGACCCCCACGGCCAGGTCCGCGAACCCGTCGCCATTGAAGTCGCCCACGGGCCCGGGGACGGGTTGCAGCACCGCGGGCCCGTCCTTCTCCGAGGCCTGCATCCTCGGGGCACTGACGGACCCCATGAGCGCGAGGGCGAGGACCGCGGGGACGGAGATGATCCGGAGCTTTCCCATCCTGGCGGCGCCACGCTACTACAGCCGTCGCACTCATTCGAACACGAGGCCGCGGATCGTCACCGAAGGAGAATTGACATTCCGCTTGAGCCCCGGATAGCGTCCGACCTCACAGGGCCTTCCCCCTGACCCCCCGAGGAACAGGCTCATGAACGCGGTTCGGCTCGATCTGTTGACGCCCCCGTTCTTCGCGGCTGCCGGGCTGGTCGTCGCGTCTGGAGCGGCGAAGCTCAGTCATCCCGAACCCGCCGTCCGGGCCATGGGATCGCTTCGGCTTCCCTCGGGCCCCGGGGCTGTCCGAGCGATTGGCTTCGTCGAGATCCTGGTCGGGATGTGGTGCCTGTTCGCACCTGGTCGCGCCGCTGCAGTGTCCATGGCCTTCCTTTATGTGGCGTTCGCCACGTTCCTCGCGTTTCTGACCAGAGCCGGTGCGCCCACGTCGTGCGGCTGCCTGGGAAAGCAGGACGCGCCCCCGAGCCTGCTCCACATCGCGATGAACGTGGCGGCCGCGGCAACGGCCGCCCTGGCAGCCGCAGGCCCGCCTCGCGGGGTATTCGCCTTCTCGGCTCGCCTCCCCCTGCGAGGCCTGCCCTTCCTCCTCGGAACGGCCCTGATCGGCTACCTCGCATATCTTGTCGTCGCGTATCTCCCCACAGCCTTCTGGGCGTACGACAGACCGGGCGAACGTCGGGTCAGCGCCGGTCGTCCCCGGCGCTTCGCCCTCAGGCCGACGGAGGACCCATGACGGACTGGTTCTTTCGCGTGGCTACGGACTTCCTGGAGCGCCGCGTGAGCAGGCGAAGCGCCCTGGTCCGAATGGCGACCGCCGGCTCAGCCATGGCCGTGGCCCCCCTCCGCTACCTGACCCGGCCGGTGGCTGCCATGTCCATGATCAGCTGCCGGAACTGCTCGGGGAGCAGCCGCTGCTGCGACGGCTACACGGTGTTCTGTTGCACCCTCACGGGCCTCAACGCCTGCCCCGCCTATACGTACATGGGTGGTTGGTGGAAATGCACGAACTACTCCGGGAACGGGCCGTGCGCAGGCGAGGGCGTTCGGTACTACATCGACTGCAACAGATTGCCTCAACTGGGTTGCCCCGGTGGCTGTCAGTGCGCCTTCAACAGGTGCTCAAATCGCCAGACGTGTTGCAACGTCTTCCGGTATGGCCAGTGCCATCCCGAGGTCCCCAAGGTCACCGCCATCGCCTGCCGGGTCATCAAGTGCGTGAATCCCTGCACGCTGTACTCGGCCTGCAGCTGCACCTACAAGCAGGACAACGTCACCTGTTCCCACGAGGAGGACGCGATCTGCCTGTGAGCCGGACGCGTGGGTCGAGCCCGAGGAGGCCACATTGACAGTTCTCGTAACAATTGAAACCATCGCCCTGGTGTTGCTGAGCCTGCTGGTGGCAGGGCTGCTCCGGAGCCACGCCGAGATCCTTCGACGGCTCGCCACTCCCGAAGACCGATCGGGCCCTTCATCCATCGACCCGACGGCGCTGGCGGATCGAGACGCGGCTCCGGCTCACGACATCGCCGGGACCACCCTGAACGGTGAGCCGCTCAAGCTGGCCGTGGCCGGCGGGGGCGCCAGCAGCCTGATCGCGTTTCTCTCCAGCGGCTGCTCGACCTGTGGGGCGTTCTGGGAGGCGTTCGGGCCGGAGGCCCGGGAAGCCCTGCCAGGCGGCGCGCGGCTCATCGTGGTGACCAGGGATTCCACCCACGAGAGCCCGTCGAAGCTTCGCGATCTCGCTCCGACGGACATCCCGGTGGTGATGTCCTCGACCGCGTGGGATGCCTACGCCGTTCCCATGACGCCGTACTTCGTGTACGTGGACGGCGCCTCGGGACGCATCGCGGGCGAAGGAACGGCCGAGGCCTGGCCTCAGGTCAGCTCGCTCCTGCGCGATGCCCTCCTCGATGCCGAGCTCGCGGGGACGCGAAACGGCCGGCCGGCGACAGGGGGCGGGGGAGGCGTCGGGAACGGAGGTGCGGCCGTCCACCACGCTCCCGGCAAGGCCGGCGCCGTGGCCCGATCCAGCCGGGTGGACCACGAGCTTCGGGCAGCCGGGATCGGGCCGGCACATCTCAGCCTCTACGCGGCCGGCGATCCCGGCGATCGGTGAAACGAGAAGGAGGGACACGCACGTGTCGGCGCCTTCGGTCCTGCTCGATGTCGGGCTGGGGCTGGCCCTCATCGGGGCCCTCCGGTCCGTCTGGTCCCCCTGAGGGGAGTCGCTGCTCGGCAGCATGACCCCGCTCGGGGAGCGGGGACGCGGGTCCCACTGGACGATCACCGTGGTGTGGTACATGTCCGGGGCGGTCGCGGGCGGCGCCGGCCTCGGCCTCGGGCTGGGTGCGATGGGCTCGTTCACGCGAGACCCACTGGGTATGTCAACCCGGATCGCGGTGGGCCTGCTCGCGCTGGTGGTCGCTCTGGGGGTCGCACTCGACCTGGGCGTCGGGGGAGCCAGGCTGCCCACCTTTCGCCGACAGGTGAACGAGGAATGGCTGTATCGCTACAGGGGATGGATCTACGGACTCGGCTTCGGCGTCCAGCTCGGGATGGGGTTCTCGACGGTTGTCGCCATCTCCGCGGTGTACGGGGCGTTCGCCGCGGCCTTTCTGTCCGGATCCGCCCGAACCGGCCTTCTCATCGGTGCGGCCTTCGGCCTGGTCCGGGCGGGGACGATCCTCTCGGTGGCGACCGTGCGGCAAGCCGACAAGCTGGTCGCCGTCGACGCCCGGCTCCGGCGATGGGACGAGCCTGCGCGCGGCCTGGCCATCGCGCTCGAGGCGATCCTCCTGGCCCTAGTGGTCGTTGCCGTGGTGGGGTGAGCGGAGGAGAGCTCTAGTGGAACTTTCCGGCTACGGCATAGCGGTCGATCTCCCGTCCGGGTGGGAAGGTCGGATCTACAAGCGCCCGGAAGGCGACCCGACCCTGCACGCAGGGAACTTCCCCCTGCCGGTGGAGGACGGCGACTTCGGGAGCCGGGCGCTGGCGGCGATGGGAAGCGGCGGCGCTTTCCTGGTGGTGACCGAGTACGAGCAGTCGTTGGGCAGACGGGGCCTGTTCGCTCCGGAGGCACCCGCTCCACTTCCCGCTACCTCGGAGCTCGACGCTTGGGCGTTGCTCCGGGTCCGCCTGGGCCAGTTCGGCATCCAGCGGTTCATGACGATCGGGGGCCGCCCCTTCTGCGTCTACCTGGTGGTGGGAACGGTTCCCAGTCCCAGCGGACTGCTAGCGGAAGCGAACGTCGTGCTCCGGAGCCTGTCGATCGTCCCCACGGGACTTCAGCCGGAGCAGGCGATCCGAGCCTTCCACCAGACGGAGCCGCCCTCGCCCGAGGTCGGGCCCGGCGCCCGTCGAATCAGGTGATTCAGTCCAGCTTGGGGCGGACCTTCGTGCCCTCGGCCGTGTCCATCACCTCGAGGCCCATCTGGCTCAGGCGATCGCGGATGGCATCGGCCCTGGCGAAGTCCCTGGCCTGGCGGGCCTCGTCTCGCTCCCGCACCAGCGCCAGGATCTCCTCGTTCGGCTCCCAGGCCTCCCGGGCCAGGCGCTCGAGATCGAGGCCGAGCACCTGATCCCAGGAACCGAGGAGCGCGTACTTCTCTCCATCCGCCACCGTGCTCGAGCCGCGAACCTCCTCCAGCACGACCAACGCCGCCGGCAGGTCGAGGTCATCGGCGAGGGCATCCCGGAAACGCCGGTCGAACTCCTGAGCCGGCTCTGACAGCTCGGCAGGACGGGCAGCCTTCGCCCAGTCTGCCATCCGCTGACGGAGGTGGGTCAGCCGAAGCTGGGAGCTCTCCAGGGCCTCCCAGTTGAAGTCCATCTCGCTCCGGTACCGCGTGCCGAAGCACAGCAGACGATACGCCAGGGGATCGATGCCCTGGTCTGCCAGATCGGTCACCCGCTTGATGTTCTTGGCGGACTTGGCCATCTTCTGCCCGCTCATCTGGAGGAACCCACCGTGCACCCAGATCGACACCACCGGGTGGCCAACCGCGCCCTCGGACTGAGCGATCTCGTCTTCGTGGTGGGGGAACTTGTTGTCGTTCCCACCGGTATGGATGTCGAAGCGTTCGCCCAGATGCTTCATGGACATCGCCGAGCACTCGATGTGCCAGCCTGGATACCCGTCGCCCCACGGGCTGGGCCACTTCAACAGTCGGCCGGGTCCCGCCTTCTTCCACAGGGCGAAGTCGGCGGGATGCCGTTTGTTCGGATCGGTCACGGTCTCCTGCCGATGGCCGGCCCTCAGCGCCTCCAGGGTGTTTCCCGAGAGCTTGCCGTAATGCGGGAAGGTCGTGACGTCGTAGTAGACGGTCCTCTCCACCTCATAGGCGTGCCCCTTGTCGATGAGCGACTTGATGATCTCGATCATCTCCGGGATGTGGTCGCTGGCGCGTGGGTACAGGTCGGCGCGTTCGATCCCCACGAGGTCGGCGTCGTGGAGAAAGGCATCCGTGTACTTCTCGGCGATCTCCTCGGGTGAGAGCCCCTCGTCGTCCATCGCCAGTTCCATCTTGTCCCTGCCGGTGTCGGTGACCTCGTCGGTCATGTGCCCGACGTCGGTGATGTTCATGATCCATCTGACGTCCGCGCCCTCGAACCGAAGTGTCCGCCGGATGAGGTCGCCGAGCATGAACGACCGCATGTTCCCGATGTGGATGTACCGGTAGACGGTCGGGCCGCACGAGTACATCTTCACGGTCTTGCCGTCGACCGGCTTGACCTCTTCGACCTCGCGCGACAGTGAGTTGTACAGGCGCATATGCGAAAAAGGATAACCGCCTGGACTGTGGGTCCGTCAGCGCGGCCGCGCTGACCGCCCGCTGCTACGCTTCGGCTCGTGCACAGGGACTTCGGCCTCAGCGAGGACCAGCGCGAGATCGTCGGGGCGGTTCGGGAGTTCGTGACCGATCGGGCCGGCCCGGCAGCATCGGGGTACGAGGAGAAGAAGGAATTTCCCCGGGACCTGTTCCGCCAGCTCGGCGAGATGGGCCTGTGCGGGATCCCGTACGACGAGCCCTATGGAGGCGCAGCCCAGCCGTTCCTCACCTACCTCGCCGTCCTGGAAGAGGTGGCCACCGGGTTTTTCTCCCTCGCCCTCGGGCTCTCGGTCCATCATCTTGCGGCGTTCGGGGTGCATCAGTTCGGCTCCGAGGACCTCAAGCGAAGGTACCTGCCACGCCTGTTCTCGGGCGAGTGGTTGGGCGCGTACGCCCTGTCGGAGGCCTCCAGCGGGTCGGATGCCGCCTCCCTGCGGACGAAGGCCGAGCGGACGGACGCCTGCTACCGCCTGACCGGAGCCAAGCGGTTCATCTCTCATGGCGGGGAGGCCGAGTTCTACCTGGTCATGGCCCGGACCGGCGAGGAGGGCCCCAAGGGCATCTCCGCGTTCGCCGTGGAAAAGGGTTGGCCGGGGTTCGAGTTCGGCAAGCTCGAGGAGAAGATGGGTTGGCAGGCATCACCGATGCGAGAGCTCATCTTCGAGGGATGCGAGGTCCCTTCCGAAAATCTCGTGGGGGAGGAGGGGCAGGGCTTCACCATCGCCTTGGCCGGCCTGGACTCAGGGCGTCTGGGCATCGCCGCCTGCTCGGTCGGGCTGGCCCAGGCGGCGTTCGACGCGGCCGTGGGGTTCGCCAGGGAGCGGCACCAATTCGGCCGGGCGGTGATCGAATTCCAGGGACTCCAATTCATGCTGGCCGACATGGCCACGCAGATCGAAGCCAGCCGGCGCCTCTACCGCGAGGCGGCTCGCCTGCGCGATTCGGGTGAGAAGTACACGATCGCGGCCTCCATGGCCAAGCTGTTCGCCTCAGACACCGCGATGCGGGTGACCACCGACGCCGTCCAGGTGCACGGCGGCTACGGGTACATGCAGGAGTACCCGGTGGAGCGCTACATGCGCGAGGCCAAGGGGCTGCAGATCGTGGAAGGGACCAACCAGGTCCAGCGGATGGTCATCGGCCGCCACCTCGCCGGTATCTGACGCCGGATCAGGGAAGCGCCGGCCAGCAGGCCCGCTCCCTGAGTGAGGCATCTCGCGATGGGTCGTAACTGAGGGGGAAGGCTTCTGGTTGGTCCTGGTAGAGCACGACGAAGGCCCGGCCGTCGAAGCGAAAGGCCGTCTCGGTGTGGGTCCACCTCTCCCTCCCCTGTTGGTCGACGTGCGCGGAGAAGCCGTGAGCGAGCAAGATCGGCCCGCCCCAGGCATCGCTTGTTTCGCAGGTCACGTAAGACTGGATGAGGGCGGTCCCACCAACGTCGAGCTCGATCGGGGCACCCGCCGGGTAACCCTTCGCGCCCGGCCGGGCCACGGGGAGAGCGATCAGCCGCCCGTCCACGAGGCCAAACACGCGGTAGTAGTCATCTGCTGCACCGGTCCAGGCGACCGCCACCAGCTCACTCTTTCCATCTCCGTTCAGATCTGCCTTCGTCAGGTACCCGCAGTTCTGCCCGTCGCACCGATCGGTCATCTGAAGTTCAAGGCGCTCGCCGTTGCCGGCCCGGAAGACGGTCAAGAGGAAGGGGCCGAAGGGCGGGTCCGACGGGCACCCTTCAGCCGGTTCGGCCATCCAGGTGAACGCCCCGTCCTCCAGCCCGTCCCCATCGAAGTCGCCATGGACCTCGTGGATCAGGCACGCAGGCCCCAGCGCCTGCCGCGGGGTCAGGCTGGAGGGCGAGTTCGGAGCGGAAGGGGGTGGCCGGGTGCGTGCGCCTCGGTTCGGGGACACTGGGGCGGCGGGATGGCGACGCACCACGACGAAGGCAAGAGCACCCAAGATCAGCCCTGCCACGACGAGGCTCGCGGTTACGACCGTGGCCAACCCCTTGGGTTTCACGCGCACAGCCTGGAGACGCTCAGAGGGCCTGTTTCGTTTGGGCGAATTTTGACGGGAGAAGGCTCCGATCGCCAGATCACCCACGGCTCTCCTTGACGGGTGGCATCATCGGCTCCATGCGGGGGCGAGGACGTGCGCGGGCCGTGACGGTCTTCGAAGGTGACGGCCTGCCCTGTCCCCAGTGCGGGTCCGACGACTGGGCATTACTTCGGGCCGGGTTCTGGGAGAGACTAGGGGATTGGGTCCGCGGCGGAGGGGCCTGGGGGTCCGGCCGCCGGGCGTCCCGGCGGTGCAGGCAGTGCGGCTTCACGGAACCCATTGGCTTCTCCTACGGGTTGGTCCGTCGCCGTTGGTGGAGCGTCCCTTCGAACCTGTTGCGAATGCTCCTACATCGCCGAAGCGCGAGCCCGGCGCCCTACATCTACCTCGTAGCCCTCATCACCGGGGCGCTCCTCGGAATCGGTTTGGACGCCTGGCTGGGCTGGCCGTGGTGGACAGTTGCGCTTGCCTTCCTCGTGCTCGTCTGGCTGGTGTTTCTCTCGACCGCTTTCACCGGGCCGATGCGGGGCCCGAGCCTTCGAGACGAGTTTCTCGACGCTATCGATCCTGGTGGAGCTCCGAAGCGCCGCGAACGGGAGGAGGCGCGACGTATCCGATCCTGTCCGTTTCCCTTCTACGGACTCGATGCGTCGTGGTCTGGATCGCGGATGCTGGGTGGACACGGTAGCCACGGCAAGGAGATCAGCAGCGTTGAGCTCCTCCACGGCCATCCCGGGGAAGAGGAAGCCTGGGTGCGCATCGAGAGTGCTCCCGAAACGCGGGCCGGCCTCCGACTCGAACAGACCGCGTGGGAGCTGTGGAACAGTCTCGAGCGCCCTCCCGCAGATCTTCCTCCTGACCTGAGAGGTCCATGGATCCATCGTCGCTTCGAGCAAAACCGAACTCGGGCGGCCCATTGGAACAAGGTCCCGCTTCCGGTGGATAGGCGCTCTGCTGAATTCGATTACCTCGAGGAGCAGCCCGATTGGATCGCTTGTGGCGTGATTGGCGGCTTGGTAGTGAGGATCCGCGGGCATCGATTCCCCCTCGACCATGTGCGGCTGGTCACGATCGCCGATGTCGAGCAATACATTGAGGGCTCACGCCGGTTCCAGGAGGAGCAGCGGCTCCTGCACGAAGGGTGAAAGGAGAGGGGCCCGGCACGCTTGGAGCGCCGGCCCTCCTCCGGGCCGCTTCCGAGGGAATCAGGGCATCAGGATGACGGGAATGTCGACCACGTTGATGGGTGAGCCGTCCTTGGCCGAGGATTCGAACACCTCGATGGTCCCTTGCTGCCGGTGGTCCACGTTGAACCGCACCGACACCGAGTAGTCTCCGCGACAACCGGTCCCGCAGGTGGCCGTGGTAAACGTGCGGACGATCTCCTTTCCGTTCTCGTCCAGGATCCGGAGGCTCACCGTTGCCTCGAAGACGTTGGCGGTCCCGGACACCGTGACCGGACTGGACACCTTGGCTCCGATGAGCGGACTCTCCACGAGAATCGCGGGTAGGAGGTCGTCGAAATCGGCTCTGGTCCACGCCTTGGGGCGAACGCTTCCGTCGGCCAAGCCGAACCGAACACGGCGAATTGTCGAGTACTGCGTCAGCGTATACACGACCTGAGCCTGCCGAAGTCGAACCGACGACGCCTCCGCGTCGTAGAAGGCGTCGCTCATCTGGACCGTGGCCATTCCCTTCGACAGTTCGGTGATGTCGCCGCTCGCCCCGGCGGGCACAGCGGTCCAGACCTCCGCCCGGGACTCCACGTCCGAGGGCCCCTCGAACATCGCGTTCAGAGCGAGCTGCGCCACGCGAGGGGAGAAGGGTTCGGTGCGCTTGGTCTCGAACAGCATCCCGTGCCGAAGGAGCCAGACCTGGAAGGTCACCTTGCGGGTCTGCGTGGGCGATGGGCCGGGGGTTGGCGTGCCGGTGGGGCTTGGGCTGGGGCTCGGGCTCTGCGAGGGGCTGGGGCTTCCACTGGGGCCGGCCCCCAGAGAGGCAGCCCCCTTGCCCTGACAGGCAGAAGCCAGCAGGCCGACACCAACGATCAACAGGCTGAGGCGCTTCACCGTTAGTCCTCCTCGAATGCTCGCGCGGTTCATGGCGCCTCAGACTCGTGCTGCGGCGAAACGGCCGGGGCACGCCCAGGTAACGATTCCATTACGGGCAGCAGAAGGGTGAACCGGGTTCCCGTCCCGACCTCGCTCCAGACCTCGATGTCCCCGCCCAGCAGTCGGGCATTCTCCATGGCGATGGCCAGTCCAAGCCCACTCCCGGTGCCTCGCCGGGAGGGGTCGGCCTTGAAGAAGCGGTCGAACAGATGTGGCAGGTGCTCCGACGGGATCCCCTGTCCTCGATCGGTGACCTCGACGAAGGCGCGCTGCCCATTGATGCCCACGCTGACCCGGCACCGACCACCGCCGTGCTCGAGCGCGTTGCCCATCAGGTTCGCCACGATGCGCTCGAGTCGCCGCCGGTCGGAGCGCAGGGCGACGTCCTCCCCGGATACTTCCACCTGCTGATCCCATCCCCTGGCCCGGACAGCCGCCTGGATGAGCGCCATGAGATCGACGGAGTCGACCTGGATGCTCTCCCGGCCGGCGTCGAACCTCGAGATCTCCATCAGCTCGTCGACCAGGCGTCGGAGCCGGGCCACGTCCTGGATGAGCAGCTCGGCCGGGCGGCGCACCTCGGGGGGCATCCGCTCGAGGTTCTCGGCGAGGAGGGAGGCCTCGCCGACCAGCGCGGTGAGCGGGGTTCGGAGCTCGTGCGAGACATCGGAGGTAAAGCGTCGCTCCCTCGCCTGGGCCTCCTGAAGGGCAGCGATCTTCGCCTCGAGGGCTTCGGCCATCTCGTTGAACGAGGCCGCCCATGCGCCGAATTCGTCCTGCTTGGTCACCGGGAGCCTCGTTGCCAGAATGCCTTCGGCCATCGAGCGGGCGGCCTGGCTGGCCTTGGCCACGGGGTCCAGGGTCCTCCTGGCCAGGAGCCTGCCGACCAGGCCCGCCAGGATCACCACGACGCCCCAGCCCACGAGAAGAATGTTGCGGAGTTGGGCTAGGTCCCGCTGGATGCGGTCCTCGGGAAAGACGAAGTACAGCTCGTCCTTCGAGCCGGGGATGAGCCCGCCGATGACGAGCAGGTGGCGTCTTCCGTCCATGACGCGTTGGTAGGCGAGCTGGCCCGAGCCGACCAGTGACCGCAGCCCTCGTGGGATGGGGGGATTGAAGTTGCTGTTCGACGGGAGCGCCCCTCCACGTGTCACAAGCACGATGTTCACTCGGTTCTGCCTGAAACTGCCCAGAAGGTTCTGGGGGCTTATCTGGATGAGTCCCGGGGCAAGAACCAGGTCGAATCGGGCCTCGGCTTTCGCGGCGTCGAGCGAATCCGATAGCCGGGCCTGCCTGACCAGGAGGAACGACCCGAGGGCGAGGGCTCCGGACGCGATGCCGGCCACCAGGACGAAGGCGATCGTGAGGCGCCGCCGAAGCCGGCCGGTGGGGACTGGGCGCTTGGACATGGGTCGCTGCCTGTCGGTCTTCAGCGGCGCTCGAGGCGGTAGCCGACGCCCCGGACGGTGGTGATCACACGGGGATGGGCGGGATCGTCTTCCACCTTCGCCCTCAGGCGCTGGATGGCTACGTCGACCAGCCTGGAATCGCCCAGGTAGTCATAGTTCCACACCCGATCCAGGAGCATCTCTCGCGTGAACACCTGACCGGGCCGGCGAGCCATCTCCAAGAGCAGGCGGAACTCCGTAGCAGTCAGCGAGAGCTCGCGTCCGTCCTTCGTCGCGATGAAGCTGGCGGGATCGAGCTCGAGGCCGCCCACGGAGACCGTGGTCTCCTCTGGCTGGGAAGATGAGCGCCGGAGCACCGCTCTGACCCGGGCCACCAGCTCGGGCATCTCGAAGGGCTTGGTCACGTAGTCATCGGCCCCGGACTCCAGACCCACGACCACGTCGACGGTGTCGGTCCGCGCGGTCAGCATCAGGATGGGCACCCGGCTCTGCTTGCGGATCTCCCTGCAGACCTCGAACCCGTCCAGGGAGGGCAGCATGACATCAAGGATCACCACGTCCACCGGCTCCTGGAGCGCCCGCATCAGGCCGTCCCGGCCATCGACGGCGGTGGTCACCCGGAATCCCGCCTGCTTCAGGCCCATGGCGGCGACTTCTCGGATCGACGCGTCATCCTCAACCAGAAGCACCCGCTCGTCCACGCAGGACAAGGGTACTGCCACTGGCAGGTCAGAACGGGAGGTCTCGGTGGCCGGGCGGGCCAAGCGGCCCAGCTGGGCCCGGGCTGCAAATCAATTGCTTGGTGAACGTTGACATTCGAACGTGTGTTCGATATACTATCTGCAATCCTCCCCCAGCGACCTGAAAAGAGGTCTGGGGTGCCCGAAGAGAACGACTGCTCCGATCAGGAACTGATCCTTGACATCGACGCCTGCAACGAGCACGTCTGCTCCGCCCAGCGGGAGATGCTTCGACTGATCGCAGAAGCCGATCGCCGGGAGATGTGGCAGGACTCCGGAGCGGCCAACATGGCCCACTGGGTATGCATGCGCTACGGGATCTCCTATGGGAAGGCCGAAAGGTGGATCGCCGCATCCCACGCCCTGGAGGGACTTCCCCTTCTGTCGGAGGCCTTCGCCTCCGGGCATCTCAGCATGGATAAGGTGGTGGAGCTCACTCGGTTCGCTACGCCGGAGACCGAGGAACGGCTCATCATCTGGGCCCAGGGGGTGTCCTCGGGTGCGCCCGGTGATGCCGGGTGAGGAGGATCGCTCCCACGCCGAGGCCCG
>DASXTW010000090.1:0-4743 GCA_036505215.1 Actinomycetota bacterium
TCGTTCGCGATCCCCAGCTCCGCGAATTACCAGCGCTTCTGCTCGAACTACCTGCTGGGCCCGGCCGAAGGTTTCGACACGCCGCTCCTGCTCACCAACGAGGAGACCAGCGACCGGGTGAACCGGACCGGGATGGCCTGGCCACCAGGGCCCGACGCCGAGCAGGCCGGCCTGGCGGTGGCCTACGACCCCGGGACGGGGGCGTACCGATCGATCTACGGCCTGGGCCGCATGAACCACGAGAACAGCGTGCCCATCCCCGGCTATGGGCAGGCGGTTCTGTTGACAAGCGACGACACGTTCGCTGCCCCCTCCTCCCAGGTCTACATGTACCTGGCGGCTGATCGCGATGCCGTGTGGAACGACGAGGGGCATCTGTTCGGCTTCCGCTCGGACGACCCGGCGATCAACGACTACGGAGACCTGTCGGGGAACGCCAGCGTGTCGGGGCACTTCATCCAGGTGCCAGACGAGATCGCCGACGGCGAGCAGGGCCCCCTGGAGACGTGGAGCAACGACAACAACGTGTTCCAGTTCATCCGCGTCGAGGACATCGCCTACGATCGGAACACGCCGAACGTCGTCTACTTCGCCGACACCGGCGAGCCGCGGGCGATCCCGGACCCGGACACGGGCCGCCTGAAGCGAGGGCCGGCGGGCACGATGGGGCCATGGCCCAACGGGCGCGTCTTCAAGATGGTATTGGACCCCGCTGACCCCACGGTCGTGGACAGCCTCTCGATCCTGGTCGACGCCGACGTGGGCGGGTACAACAACCCGGCCATCCTCCACCAGCCCGACAACGTCGAAACCACGGCGAACAGCCTGATGGTGCTGGAGGATCCGGGCTCCCACAACCAGTACCCGGCGAACGATCCTGCCGGGACCACCGCGCGGGTGTGGCGATACGACCTGGCGACCGGCTCGTTCACCGTGGTGGCAAGGGTGGACCAGTCGGCGGACCCGGGCCAGGACGCGCCGCAGGGCTCCTGGGAGTCGAGCGGAATCGTGGATGCCTCGGCCGCGTTCGGCGAGGGCGCGTTCCTGATCAACGTGCAGGCCCACACGCTCTTCGTGGAGACTGCCCTTGGGCCGGATCTCGTGCCGCCGGAAGGACCGGACTGGCTGTACAAGAGGGAGGGAGGGCAGCTCCTGCTGCTTCGGATCCCGGGCGCGTAGCCCGAAGGCCAGAGCGGCCTTCCTGAGGATCGGCACCCCAGGCATCCTCGCCCGCACACGGGGAGAGCCGCTACGCTTTCTTCGACACGTCGATCTTGGCGCGTCGGGGGGGCGAACATGGGCCGTGGAGATGGAGCGCTGGCAGGCCTGGAGGCCAAGCGCGGCCGGCGCTCTCTCCCTGGAGCGGACCTCCTCTCCGAGGGAACGAAGCTCGTCCTTGTCGCGGCGGCCTACTACCTGGCTGCCCGCTACAGCTTGCGGCTCGCCCTGGTCGAGGAGAACGTCACCCCCTTGTGGCCGCCCACTGGCATCGCTCTCGTGGCCTTTCTCGTCCTGAGTAGGAGGATCTGGCCGGGGATCGCATTGGCGGCGTTCCTGGTGAACCTGCCGATCAGCACCAACCCGCTGACAGCGGGGGCGACCGCAGCCGGCAACACCCTCGCTCCGTTCCTTGCCGCCGAGCTGCTCCGCACGGTGGGCTTCCGAAGAGAGATGGACCGCGTCCTGGACGCGATCGCCATCGTCGTGGCCGCCCTGGCAAGTACCCTCGTCAGCGCGTCGGTGGGGGCAGGGACCCTCGTGCTCTCCGGAGCCATTCCTTCTCGAGACTTCCGGACCGCCTGGGCGGTGTGGTGGACGGGAGACGCGATGGGGATCCTCGTCGTGGCTCCGTTCCTGCTGAGCCTCTTGCTCCTCCGGCAGCGCTCCAAGACCTCGTGGGGCCGGCGGATAGAGCTGGCTGCATTGTTCATGCTGCTCACGACCGTTTCGGTCCTGGGGGTAAGCACCGAGATCAGACCCCTGTTCCTGGTCATCCCTGTGCTCGGGTGGGCCGCGTGGCGTTTCCAGTTGCGCGGATCGGCCCCGGCAGCCCTGCTGGTGGCCGGCATCGCCACGTGGGCGGCCGACCATGGCTGGGGGCCGTTCGCGCACGGCTCGCTGCTTGCCAGGATGGGAATGCTCCAGGCGTTCAATGCGACGGTTGCCTTCACGTCGTTCTTCCTGGCGGCGCTGGTGTCGGAGCGGATGCGGGACCGGGAGGCGCTGGAGCAGGCCGCCTCCGAGCTCGAGGGGCGGGTCGAACGGCGGACCGCTGAGCTCTCTGCGGCCAACAAACGGCTTACCCGGGAGATCACGGAGCGAAAGGACGCGGAGGGAAGGCTGCGACAACGGGAGCGGCAGCTCGCCGAGGCCCAACAGATGGCTCGGGTGGGGAGCTGGGAGTGGCTGATCCCCGAGAATCAAGTCACGTGGTCCGACGAGATGTATCGCATCCACGGCTATCGGGCCCAGGAGTTCCCGGTGACGTTCGAGAAAGCCGTGGAGCGAGTGGTTCCGGAGGATCTCGATGGCATAAGGCGGAACCTGGCGGCGGCGCTTCGGAAGGGCGCGGAGCACGCGCTTCCCCCCAACGAGTACCGGATCGTTCGATCCGACGGCGAGGAGCGCGTGCTGGTGGGACGGGCGAGGCTGATCGTCGACTCCCGGGGGGAGCCGTACCGATTGGTGAGCACGGTCCAGGACATCACCGAGGACAAGCGGGCGGAGCGGGAGCACCGGATCGCCGAGACCCTTCAGCGAAGCCTCTTCCCCGACGAACTCCCCGAAATCCCCGGCGTCGCTCTGGCCGCGCGATATGTCCCTGCGACCACCGGCATGGAGGTTGGGGGCGACTGGTACGACGTTGTACCGCTCCCCGACGGCCACGTGGGAGTGGCCATCGGCGACGTCGCAGGGCACGGGCTGCGGGCGGCCGCCACCATGGGGCAGCTGAGGATGGCCCTTCGCGCCTACGCGCTCGAGGAGGGCTCACCCCTTCAGGTGGTACGACGCATTCGCGAACTCGTACAGCGGCTCGTCCCATCGGAGATGGCGACGCTGCTGTACCTCGTGTTCGATCTGGACTCGGGTTCGATCACGTTCTCGAACGCCGGACATCTCCCGCCACTCCTCGTCCCCGCGCAGGGACCGGCGATCTACCTCGAGGAAGGCCTCGCTCCTCCCCTGGGCGCAGCCCCCCACCCGGAGTACGACGTCGAAGCGACGGCCAAGATCTCTCCCGGCTCCATCCTGCTCCTGTTCACCGACGGGCTGGTGGAGCGACGCGGCGTCTCCCTGCGGCATGGCCTGGGCCGGTTGAAAGAGGAAGCCGGAACTGCGGAAGCCGACCCGGAGACGATGTGCGATCGCGTCCTCGCCTCCATGTTGGAGAGTGATGTCTCGGACGACGTCGCCTTGCTCGCCCTCAAGCCGATACAGTTCGCCGGCCAACCGCTGCACCTTCGTGTGCCCGCCGAGCCGGGCGTGCTGGCCGCGCTGCGGCACACGATTCGCCGGTGGTTGCGCGAGGTCGACGCCACTCCACAGGAGATCTACGAGATCCTGGTGGCCTGCGGGGAGGCGTGCGCCAACGCCATCCAGCACCCTCACGGAGCCAGGACTGGGTTTCTCCAGATCGACATCGCCCACACGGACCGCCAGGTCGATATCAGGGTGGGCGACTCGGGAACGTGGAGAGAGTCGCCTCCGACCGACGGTGGACACGGCCTGAAGCTGATGCGAGGGCTGATGGACACGGTCGAGGTGAACCGCCGGTCCGGCGGCACGGTGGTGCGCATGCGGCGCCGGCTTCGGCCGGAAGCAACGCGATGAGCGGGCTCGCGTCGCTCGAAGCGGAGCAGCGAGGCTCCTGGCTCCTCCTGCGTATCCGGGGCGAGGTCGACATATCGAACGCTCACCAGCTCTCCGCGGCCATCGAGGCAGCCGTCCCAAATGGCACGCCACGGATCGTGGTGGACCTCACGCACACGGCCTACCTGGACAGCGCCGGGGTGAAGCTCCTGGTGCAGCTGTCTGACAGGTTGCGGGCTCGGCGACGGGAGCTGCGGCTGGTGGTGCCGAGGAACGCCCCCATCCGGGCAGTCCTGGAGCTCACAGGGCTGCCTCGCCTCGTCCACTTGGTAGACCGCCTGGAGGAAGCACCCGGCGCCCCGACCCCGTGAGCCTGGTCCCGACCGTCAGGGTGCCGGCTTGGTCACCATGAGGAAGACGATGGCGATCACGATGACCCCCAGCACTGCGCCCACCGCCATCCCGCGCTGCGCGAGGCGGCGGTACTCAGCCGATGCCGCTCCCTGGCCCTCCAGGACGGCGATCTGCCGCCTGAGGGTGGGTGTATAGAGGACCAGCGCCACTACGACGAGGACGCCGTACAGGGCGAGGGATGTGGCGAGCCAGAACGTGGCGAGCGACAGATCGCCGACCAGCACCATGGAGATCCCCGTTACCAGGAGCAGAGCGTAAGCGGGATTGGCGATCCGATCGTCCAAGAACTTGATCCCGCGAAGCACGTGCAGCTCGTGCTCAGGGGCGCGGGCCGCACGGGCCAGCCAGATGCCGTACGAGGCGTTGAATCCCACCGCGATGATGGCCAGCAGGACGTGGAGGAGCTTCAGGAACGTATACAGGGAAACTGCAACCATGGCACCCCCACCTCCTCGACGGTCGTCGGTGCAATCTACCCGGCATTGACGCTTCGCAGCGACCGAACCACCATTGACTGCC
>DASXTW010000091.1:0-16770 GCA_036505215.1 Actinomycetota bacterium
GATCGAATAACCCACGCCGTAGAACCTGATCAGCGGCCGAGCTTCGGGGACCGAACGCCAGGCACGAGCGTAGAGGGCAAGCATGATCGACCGCAGGACGACATACGCGATCGCGAAAGCGGCCGTGTGCTCACCGGAGGCGACGTCGTCGATCAGGACCGCCATCGCCGCGATCGCGAGCATCGCCGCGAAGTACGCCGCGCGGAACGCGAGATCGTCCGTGTCGAACCGGGTGGCGTACGCCATGTAGCCCTGCCACGCGACGTACACCGGGAGGAAGAGCGCCGCGAAACGGAGGAAGCCGCCGGCCGAGTGATGGAGAACGAGGTAGTGGCTGAGCTCCGTGATCGCGACGACGAAGACGAGATCGAAGAAGAGCTCGAGCCAGCTCGCGTGGCGCCGCTCGTCCTCACCCTGCGCAGCGCAGTTGCGGCGGCGAGATTCACCGCTCGCGCCGCTCCGTCAGAACTTTCCCCACGAGAATGCCTCGATCATCGCGCCCACGTCGTCGCCCAGCGGATACAGGATCGGGCAGGTACAGCCGGCGTCAACGTACTCGCTGACCTTCGCCCGGCATTCATCAGGCGTGCCCGATGCCGTGATCAGCTGGACGACGTCGTCGGGCACCAGTTTCATGGCCCTCTTGATCTCCTCGGGTCCGGCCGGCCAGGTGAGCACTTTGCCGATCTCCTCCAGCAGCGATTGATCGACGCCGCTTGCCTTCATGATGTGAGGCTGCTGCCCCAGGTACTGGGTGACCAGCTCGCGAGCTCGATCAAGGGCAAGGTCCCGGTCCTCGTCCAGCGAGCACACCACGAGCTGGGGCCGGTCGATGTCCTCGACACCCCGGCCGGCCCGGGCCGCCCCTGTGGCCAGCGCCCCCATGGCCCGATGGTTGTACGACGGGCTCACCAGATAGTTGAGAACGACGCCGTCGGCGATCTCCCCGGCCAGCTCCATCATCTTCATGCCCGTGGCTCCGATGTAGATCGGTACGTCCCTGGGCTCGGGGCGCCCGTGCACCACGTCGATCTGGATGTCGGTGACGTGGACGAACTCCCCCTGGAACGTCACGCGCTCCATCGCCAGGAGGCGCCGGGTGACCTCGACCGTCTCCCGCATGGCTTTCAGTGGGTTCCGGCGTTGGATGCCGACCTTCGAGGCAAGAGGGTCCCACCACGCCCCGATGCCCAGGATGATCCTGCCCGGGGCGAGATCGTCCAGGGTCACGAACGTCGCCGCGAGAAGGCCGACGTTCCTGGTCCAGTTGTTGACCACACCCGAGCCGACCTTGATCCGTTCGGTGACGGCGGCGAACGCCGCCATCGGGACCGTGGCCTCCCGAACCAGCCGGCTCTCCGCCTGCCACACTGCCTCGAATCCCTGCCGCTCGGCATGCCGAGCGAACTCCATGCCGTCACGGATAGGGTGTTTGTCCTGCAGGTACAGGGCCACCCGGCCTTCGCTGGTGATCACGGTTTACCCTCCGCCTGCCGGCTCGAAGGGATGGGCCCCTATGTCCTCCATCCGGGCCCACAGCCGCTGCGCGAACTCCCGGCTCTGCTTGGTCATTCGCTCGCGCTCTGCCCGAGTCGGTTCCCGGTTCCGGACCACCGGTCTTCCACCCACGAGGACGTCGCGGACCTGCCGGGAGGAGAGGCCGAACACCCAGTGCCCCGCGAGGTTCTCCTCGGTCAGAGGGGTGGGCGGGTCGTACTCCAGCACGACGAGGTCGGCCGGCGCGCCCGGCTCGATGTTTCCGAGAAGCGGCTCATCGAACACTGCTCCGGCGAAGCGGGCGGATTCGGCCAATCTGTTCAGAACCCACTCCGGTCCGATGGACGGCTCGGATTCGCGGGCCCTCCAGTACGCAGCTTTCGATTCGGCGAACATGTCGCTCCCGACGCCGTCGGTCCCCAGGGCGAGCCGGTCGAACGACGCAACCCGCGCATGCCCCACCCGGTTGTTCATGTTGGATCGGGGGTTGTGGACGGCCGTGCCCTCGGAATCACGAAGGGCCTCGAGCTCGGCGTCATCCAGATGGATGCAGTGAGCAAGGAGCGCTCCATCGTCCAGTGCTCCAGCCTCGGCCAGCCGGGTGACCACCCTCCGACCGAATCGAGCCTCCGCGTCGCGCTCGTCGACGGCGTCCTCGGCCACGTGGATGTGGATCCCGACCTCCTGGGAGCGGGCCAGGTCCACGCAGGCAGCCAGCGTCTCCTCGTTGAGAGTGAACGAAGCGTGCGCCCCCACCATCCCGCGGGTCAGCTCGAGAGGCGACTCCTTGAGAAACCTGTGGTTTTCCTCGATTCCTGCCTTCGCCCGCTCCGCCCCGTCGCGGTCGCTCACCTCGTAGCAGAGGACCGATCGCACGCCCAAGCCTTCCAGCGCTGCGGCAACCTGGTCCAGCGAACCATCGATCGCGTTCGGCGAGGCGTGATGGTCGACGATCGTGGTGGTGCCCGCTAGCAGGGAATCCAGCCCTCCGACCCACGCCGACCACCAGATGCTCTGCGAATCCAGGGCGCGGTCGAGGCGCCACCAGACGCGCTGGAGGATCTGCAGGAAATTCAGCGGGGCTTCCAAGCTGTACGGCATGCCCCGAGCCAGGGATGAGTAGAGGTGGTGATGGGCGCAGACGTTCCCAGGAACGATCAGGCAGCCGGAGCAATCAATGCGAGTGGCTCTCTCAGCATGACGGTCAGAAAGGTCGAAGATGCGATCTTCCCGGACCATCACATCGGCCTCGATCACGCGAGGCGGTGAGAGGGATGTGACCACAGTTCCACCGGTGAGCTGGAGAACCTCGGTCACCGGACCCCGCTCACGAGCGTCCCCCAAGGCCGGTATGGTCGTCTATTCCCTCGACCGGCCGGCGGCCGCCAGCTTCGGCACGGCGGCGCGGGCTGCCGGTGAGTCCTTCATCGGCAACCGGGTTCGGCGGATCCCGTCGAACGCGTGCAGCGCACCGGCCACGGCGGAGGCTGTCGGCACCAGCGCGATCTCGCCGACTCCCTTGGCCCCGTACGGCCCCTCCGGCTGGTGCTCCTCCACGAAGATGCACTCGACTTCCGGCATCCCGTGGGGCGGGATGATGTTCAGCGACTTCAGGGTCTCGGTGACGGGTATGCCGCCCTCGACCACGAACTCCTCGGAGAGCGCGTGGCCCAGGCCCATGTGCACCGCCCCTTCGATCTGCCCCTCGAGCAAGGTGGGGTTGATCACCTTGCCCACGTCGTGGGCAGCAACGACCTTCTCCAGCCGGCCATCCTGGTCGAGGATCACCACCTGGGTGGCCCACCCGTACGCGAAGTGCGTGGCCGCACCGTCGGGCCCATGGCCGGGCTTGTGGGTCCAGTCGATCTTGATCTCGCCGTAGAACTCCTGCCCGGCCAGATCCTGAAGGCGCCCCCCGTTCAGAGCGGCCTTGAGCTTTCCTGCCGCCTCGATGATGGCCCGCCCGCCGAGCACCGTAGAGCGAGAGGCCGTGGTCTGACCCGTATCGAGCTCGCGCATGGTGTCGACGACCACCGTGACCCGGTCCACCCCGAGGCCCAGCTCCTCGCAGGCGATCTGCTGAAGGGCCGTGTGGCAGCCCTGCCCCATCTCGGTCCAGGAGTGGAACAGCGTGACCGAGCCGTCCGCCTCCGGGCGAAGGATGGCCTTACCGAACTCAGGCAGCCCATTCCCCACGCCTGTGTTCTTCGCACCTGAAGCGACGCCCACCGCCCGCCCGGCCTTCTTCGCCTCGTAATAGGCGTCCTTCACCGCGAGGAGCGTCTTCTTCACCCCCACACCGGGACCCAGGATCTGGCCCGTCCCGAACCGGTCACCTGTGTCCACCGCGTTGCGCCAGCGGATCTCCCAGCCGTCGATGCCCACCTCGTCGGCCAGGGTGTCCATCATCCCCTCGATGGCGAAGTTGGCCTGGTTGGCCCCGAAGCCTCGCATGGCCCCGGCGGGAGGGTTGTTCGTGTACACGGCCCTGGCCTCCACGTCGACGTTCGGCACCGAGTAGACGCTGCAGGCGTGCCCCGCCGCGCGTTCCAGGACCTTGTCGCCGACGCTCGCGTACGCGCCGGTGTCGCCGACCATGCGTGTGCGCACGGCGACCAGGCGCCCATCCTCGTCGCAGCCGACCGTGTACTCCATGGTGATCGGGTGGCGCTTGGAGTGGAACCGCATGCTCTCCCTTCGAGAAAGGGTGGTGAGGACGGGGCGTCCGGTCTTCACCGCGAGCAGCGCGCTGTGGCACTGCACGTTGAGGTCCTCCTTGGCCCCGAACGCGCCGCCGTTGGAAACCTGGGTGGCCCTGACCTTTTCCTGGGGCATCCCCAGGAACGAGGCGACCTGCTTGCGGTCCTCCCACACGCCCTGCCCCTGGGAAAAGAAGTGGACCAGGATGCCCTCTTCCGGCTCGGGGACGGCCAGTGAGGACTCCGGTTCCAGGAAGGCATGCTCGACGAACTGGGTGCTGAAGGTCTCGGTGGCGACGTGGGCCGCCGACGCCAGTGCTTCGTCCACGTCGCCCCGGCCGTACTTCGACACCGACAGGACGTTCCCGTTGGGTTGAAGTTGCGGCGCCTCAGGGTTCAGGGCTTCGAAGGGATCGGTGACGGGCTCCAGGACCTCGTATTCCACCTCGATCAGCTCCGCGGCCTCGCGGGCGGCGACCCTGGTCTCTGCGGCGACCGCCGCCAGGACGTCACCGACGTAGCTGGTGACTTCGCCTTCGGCCACGAACTGGCGCCAGTCCCTGGTGATCAGGCCCTGGGTCCGCTCGCCGGGAACGTCCCTCCAGGTGACAACGGCGACCACCCCCGGGTGGGACTCGGCCTTGGTCGAGTCGATCCGAACGACCTTGGCCCGCGGGTGGTCGGAGAACCTGATCGCGCCGTGGAGCATGCCGGGAGGCTTCATGTCGTTGATGTAGGGCTTGTCGCCCAGAGCGAGCTCCCGTCCCTGGTACCTGGCGGTGCGAGACCCCACCCGGCCGCTCAAGTCCGGCTCCGGGACGGGCTCGCCTCGCTTGGCTCCTGCGGCGTACTGGACGGCGTCCACGATCTTCACGTAGCCCGTGCACCGGCACAGGTTCCCTGCCAGGGCCCGGGCGATCTCGTCCCGGCTGGGGTCGGCGTTCTTCGAGAGCAGGGACTCGGCTTTCATCACGATCCCGGGCGAGCAGAACCCGCACTGGGACGCGCCGGAGGCGACGAAACAGTCGGCCCAAAGCTCGCGCTCATCCGAGGAAAGGCCTTCTTGGGTGATGATGCTCTTCCCGGCCACCCGGCTTGCGGGCTGGGCGCACGAGACCACGGCCTTCCCGTCGACCACAACGGTGCAGGCGCCGCATGAGCCCTCCGGCGCGCACCCATCCTTGACCGAGGTCACACCGCAGCCCTCGCGGAGGAGTTCCAGCAGGCTCGCTCCCTCCCGCACTTCCACCGAGACGGCCCTGCCGTTCAGTGTGACGTCCATCAGTGGCATGCCTTCCTCACCGCCTCCCGTGGGGTTCTTCTTCCAGGTAGTTGTAGATGGTGAATCGGCTTACTCCAAGTTCGCCGGCCACCTGCTCGACCGCCTTCTTGATGAGGAACGCACCCCGATCGTCAAGGTACCTGACTACTTGCTGCTTCTGTGAGCGCGACATCTCGGACACCGGAACGCCCACGTGGGCGGCAGCGGAAGCGATCATGCGGTTGAGGGCCTCGCCCACGTGAGGCTCGGGCCCCGGAGGGATGCTTCCTCCATCCGGGTCCGCCATGGAGGCCAGCAGCCGGGCCGCACGCGACAGACCGGCCGTGTCCACCTCGAGAGCAACCGCGAAGTCCGGCTCTCCGTTGGAGGAAGGGAGCGACAGGATGCTCACCCGCGTGCCCTTTTCCGCCGGCTCGTTGATCACCGCCTGTGGGGACCGGGACAGAAGGGCCAGGACGGGGTCGTGACCTCGCGCTCGGCGAGGGCCGCCCCACGCCTCGATGAGCTCCGGTGGGCGGCGTCGATAGAGAGCCACTCGATAGTGCGGGCCAATGCTCCGGGCCAGCCCCCGGCAGAAGGACCGGGCGGCTTCCACCTGGGGAACCTCCCTGAGTTCTGGTGTGCTCGGGCGCTGTGCCACGCTGCAATTGAACAACAAAACGTTGAAGTGGTGCAACAAGGTGAAGAGGTCCGGCGTGGGCCGGACGAGGATCAGGATCAAGAAGACTCGTGCGGTCCGGAAGCTTCCTCCCGCGCCCTGCGCTGTCGACGGGTCTCGGCGGCCAGTCCTCGCAGGGGCGGGATGTACTGCATCTCCAGGATAAGGAGCACCAGGACTGCGGCACCCAGCCCAACCAGGATGTCTCCGGCGCCAATCAGGATCGCCACCGCAGCTGCCGCCCAGAGCGCCGCCGCCGTGGTGAGGCCGCGGACCACGCCCATCTCACCGCGCAGAATCAGTCCGGCGCCCAGGAAACCGATACCGGTAACCACCCCGGCGATCACCTTCTCCGCGGAGGCTGGAAAGTCCACCACACCAAGGGCCGTGACGCCGGCCGCCCCCAACGCCACGAGGGCGAAGGTTCGGTCTCCGGCGGGCGAGCCTCTGAGCTCTCGCTCGTATCCGATGACGTAACCGAGCAGGGAGGCCAGGGCGATCCTCCCCAGCACCTTCAGATCCAGGCCGACATCGATCCGCGCGAGCAGGCCGAGCATGCTCCTCACGTGGGCATCGTACTGCGAGCGGCCGTCGATACAGAGTAGGACGATCGCCACCGTACCGATGTTGATGAAGAGCTTTCGAATCCCGTCGCCTCGGAAGGTTCGATCTTGTCTGGCGACCTCATTCCCGAGTGCTACCTGGTGACGGACGGGAAACGCTCGCGGGTAGGACGGAGCCGGCGGGCACGATAGGATGCCGTGCGGAAGGGCGTGGGGGCCTACCTTTGAATGCCAGATGCGGAATTCTGAATGGCATCCTCGCGCCAGCATGGGAGAAGCGACGGCGGTGAAGCGACTGGGTCTGGAGCAGGAGCTGGTCGACCGGTCCGTGTACGAACGCGCGCTCGGTCGATTCAAGGAGGCGAACGTGGCGCTGCCCACGTTCGCCGAGCTTTCGGATCCGGCGAAGGTTCCCGACCGGGTGCGAGCCGCGCTGCGCGCCGTCGGCGCGGACCAGCCTCACCCGCTGAACCTGTTCCGCGTCCACTGGTACAACGGGCCCAACCGGACCGAGCAGGTGGACGTGCCCGCCTATCTCGACCTCCCCGGCGAGCTGACGGGGGTCGACGCGCGGATCGTGGTGGCCCTCGGCGACCGGTTTCCCATGATCGGCGCCCACAAGGTGCTGGCCGCCTACGGGTGCCTGGCTCCCCGGGTGATCACCGGGCAGTTCGACCCCACGGCGCACAAGGCCATCTGGCCCTCAACCGGCAACTATTGCCGCGGCGGGGTGGCGATCTCGCGGATCATGGGCTGCCGCGGGGTGGCCGTCCTGCCCGAGGGGATGAGCAGGGAGCGGTTCGAGTGGCTCGAGCGATGGGTGGCGGACCCTGAGGACATCATCCGGACCCCCGGTACCGAATCGAACGTCAAGGAGATCTACGACAAATGCGCCGAGCTTTCCCGCGATCCTGAGAACGTCATCTTCAATCAGTTCTCCGAATTCGGGAATCACCTGGTCCACTACTTCTGCACCGGCGCTGCTCTGGGGCGGGTGTTCGAGTCGCTTCGGGTGGCCGAACCTGGCTTGCGGTTGAGAGCGTTCACCTCCGCGTCCGGTTCCGCAGGGACGCTCGGCGCCGGCGATTTCCTGAAGGAGCACTACGGAGCGGCGGTCGTGGCCGTGGAGGCACTGGAATGTCCCACGATGCTCTCCAATGGCTTCGGCGAGCACAACATCCAGGGGATCGGCGACAAGCACATCCCGTTGATCCACAACGTGATGAACACGGACGTGGCCACGGCGATCTCGGACGTATCCACCGACCAATTGCTGATCCTCTTCAACACGGAGGCGGGGCGCGACTATCTGATCAATCGGCGGCAGGTGCCCTCCGCCATCGTGGCGAAGCTGGCCGACCTCGGGCTCTCGAGCATCTGCAACGTGCTGGCCGCGATCAAGAGCGCCAAGTACTTCGGGCTCGATTCCCAGGACGTGATCGTCACCGTGGCCACCGACGGCGCCGCGATGTATGGGTCGGAGATCGCGCGGCTCTCGGCATTGCACTACCCCGACGGGTTCGACGCGGTCTCGGCTGGTGAAGCCTTCGGGCGGAACATCCTCGGCGCCACCACAGATCACCTTCTGGAGCTCTCGCTCACCGATCGCGAGCGCATCTTCAACCTGGGCTACTTCACGTGGGTCGAGCAGCAGGGGGTGGAGCTCGAAGAGTTCATCGTCCGCAAGGAGGAGCAGTTCTGGAAGGACCTGCGTCAAATCGTTCCCGTGTGGGACGGCATGATCGAGGAGTTCAACGCCCGCACCGGCGTGCTCGAGGCGCTGTGATCGGACCGACCAGCTCGATGGTCTGCGCCGGGTGCGGGGCCCACCTGGCCGACGACGATCCCTATCCGTTCCTGTGCCCCAACGCCCGGCGCGGAGACGACGTCGATCACGTGCTGGCCCGAGTCCTCGACGGCCGTGGACACTCCTGGGCGGAGCTGACCGACGACGACCCCAACCCTTTCGTCCGCTATCGGCGTTTCTTCCATTCGTGGCACGTGGCCTCCCGGCGCGGGATGGTCGACGAGGACTACGTCGACCTCGTTCGCACGCTGGACAAAGAGGTGGCTGGTGTGGACGGGCGTGGCTTCGAGGCGACTCCCCTGGTGCGCGCCGAGGAGTTGTCGGCCCAACTGGGGTTCGCGATGGGTGGCGATATTTGGGTCAAGGACGAGACCGGGAACGTGTCCGGCTCCCACAAGGCCAGGCACATGATGGGGTTGCTCATCCACCTGGCGGTCGTGGATCGGCTTGGCTTGTCTCCCGGCGGTGAGGTTCGAGACCTGGCCATCGCCAGTTGCGGAAACGCCGCCCTGGCGGCCGCCGTCGTGGCCAGGGCCGGAGGCAGGCCTTTGCAGGTGTTCGTCCCCACGTGGGGTGATCCCGGCGTGATCGCCCGGCTCGAGGAGCTCGGCGCCATCGTGAGCAAGGTTTCCCGGGCGGAGGGAATCTCGGGGGATCCGGCCTATCTCGCCGTGCAGAGAGCCATCGCCCGAGGAGCCCTCCCCTTCACCTGCCAGGGCAACGAGAACGGCCTGGTCATCGAGGGCGGCGCCACGCTCGGGTACGAGCTGGCCTCCCAGCTGGCCCAGGAGCGCGCAACGCTCGATCGCCTGTTCGTTCAGGTGGGAGGGGGTGCTCTGGCCAGCGCGGTGATCCAGGGACTGCGAGAGGCGGCCGGGCTCGGAGCGATCGAGCGCCTACCGCGAGTGCACACGGTGCAGACCCAGGGCGGCTACCCACTGAAGCGCGCGTACGATCGGGTGGTCGAGCGAATCGCCGGCGCGCTCGGCGGGCAGGCCGCGACCGAACAGCAGCGTGCAGACCTCGTCGCCCAGAACTTCACGTCTGCGGCCGTTCAGGACGAGCTGCGATACGCCGCGTCCCATCGAAGCGAATTCATGTGGCCCTGGGAGCATCAACCGAAGAGCATCGCCCACGGCATCTTGGACGACGAGACGTACGACTGGCTCGCGGTCGTCAAAGGGATGCTCGAGACGGGCGGTTCTCCCATCACGGTGGGGGAGGAGACGCTGCTCGAGGCCAACGACCTGGGTCGGTCGGCGACCGGGATCGACGTGGACCACACCGGCTCGGCGGGGCTTGCGGGACTGATGCAGCTCGGCCGAAGTGGGAGTGTGGGCGCTCAGGAAAGGATCGCGGTGCTCTTTACCGGGGTTCGAAGGCAGAGGTAACAGGAGGAGGCGAGAGATGAGGAGCTTTGCGGGCCGGGACATCCTGTCGCTCAAAGGGTTCGAGCGCGACGAGTTCTTCCACGTGTTCGAGGTTGCCGAGAGGCTGAAGCCCTACGCGCGCGATCGTCGAAACGGCGACCTGCTGAAGGACAAGACGTTACTGACGGCCTTCTATCAGCCGAGCACCAGAACCCGCCTGGCCACCGAAGCGGCCATGCACCGGCTGGGCGGGCACGTCCTGGGTTTCAGCGACGTGAAGAACACGCGGGCGGGGGACTTCTACCAGGAGTCGATCAAAGACACCGTGCACATGCTGGAGTACTACGGCGACGTCATCGCCATGCGGCACTTCGAGCAGGGCGCCCCCGCGGAGGCGGCGAGGTGGGCGAGCGTGCCCATCATCAACTGCGGTGACGGGTGGGGCGAGCACCCCACCCAGGTCCTCACGGATCTCTACACGATCTGGAACGAGAAGGGTACGCTCGACGGCCTGACCATCCTCTGTGTCGGTGACATGAGGATGCGCACGATGCACTCCATCCTGTACGCGGCCTCCCAGTTCGACCTGCAGATGCTCGTGGTCTCGCCGGATGAGATGTCGCTCCTCCCCGAGTTCAAGACCGAGATCGAAGAGATGAGCGTGAACTACCGGGAAGAAGAGAGCGTGGAGAAGGTGCTCGCCGAGGCCGATGTCGTCTACATGGAGCCTGTGGTCCAGGCCGACTACACCAAGTCGCGGGAGGAGCGGGCCGGCGACGTGGGCCGTACCCCGGCCGCCTACAAGGTGACCCGCGAGTTGCTCCGGGACAAGGCGAAGAGCGATGCGATCGTCCTGCACTCGCTCCCTCGCATGGACGAGCTCCCGCCCGACGTCGATGGAACGCGCCACCAGCGGTACTGGGTGGAAGCATTCAACGGCGTGGTCATGCGGATGGCCCTCCTCGCCCTGGTGCTGGACGCGGCCGAGTAGGCAGGCGAGATGCAGACGCACCTCAGGGGCAGGGACCTCATCACGCTGCAGGAGTGGACGAAGGACGAGATCGACACCCTCCTGGACGTCGCGTTCACGCTCAAGCGGGAGCGGGCTCTGGGGATCCCTCACCCGCTCCTCCGCGACAAGGTCCTGGCGATGCTGTTCTTCTTCTCCTCGACCAGGACCCGGGCGTCGTTCGAGGCCGGCATGGCCCAGCTGGGCGGGCACGCACAGTTCATCGAGAGCCGAACCACCCAGATCGCCCACGGCGATACGGCCAAGGAGATCGGGGAGATCCTGGGGCGCTACAACGACGGGATCGCCATCCGGCAGGTCGACTGGCAATCGGGCAACAAATACATGCGCGAGGTGGCCGAGGCCAGCAGGGTGCCGGTCCTCAACATGCAATGCGACGTGTACCACCCGCACCAGGCGCTGGCCGATCTCATGACGATCATCGAGCGATTCGGGGACCCGCGGGGAAAGACGGTCAACGTCAGCTGGGCGTACGCCGCCTCCTATCAGAAGCCGATCAGCGTTCCCCAGTCGCTGATCCTCCTCCTGCCGAGGTTCGGGATGAACGTGAGGCTGACCCATCCCCCGGAGTTCGAGCTCATGCCCGAGATCGTCGAGCAGGCCAAGGAGAACGCCTCCCGTGCTCATGTCGGGTTCGAGATCGTGAGCGATTTCGACGAGGGGATGAAGGGCGCGGGCGTGGTCTACGCGAAGTCCTGGGGAGCGTTGCTCACCACCACCGATGAAACCGAGGGGACGAAGATCATCGACCAGTACAAGGACTGGATCACCGACGAGCGGCGCATGGCGCTGGCCGGGGATGAGGCGATCTACATGCATCCCCTCCCGGCCGACCGGAACATCGAGGTCGCCGACGCCGTCATCGACGGTCCGCAGTCGGCGGTGTACGACCAGGCCGAGAACCGCCTGCACGGCCAGAAGGCCGTGATGGCGCTCACCATGAGCTGATTCCCCATGCCGAAACGCAAGGCCGTTGTCGCCATCGGGGGAAACTCCCTGATCAAGGACCGATACCACCAGACGGTTCGCGACCAGTACATCGCGGCGGGCGAGACCTGCTGGCACATCGCCGCGATGATCCAGGATGGCTGGGACGTCGCCATCACCCACGGCAACGGCCCTCAGGTGGGGTTCATACTCCGGCGATCCGAGCTCGCCGCCCGCGAGCTGCACGAGATCCCGCTCGACGTGGCCGGCGCCGACACGCAGGGCGCGATCGGCTACGCACTCCAGCAGAACCTGTTCAACGACTTCGCCCGCCTGGGGATGGACAAGGATGCCGTGACGGTGGTGACCCAGGTCGAGGTGTCGGCCGACGACCCCGCGTTTCAGAAGCCGACGAAGCCGATCGGCTCCTACATGGACGAGGACCTGGCCACTCGCCGCAGCGACGAGGAAGGGTGGGCCGTCATGGAGGACGCCGGGCGGGGATGGCGGCGGGTGGTGGCGTCGCCGATCCCCCGGCGGATCGTCGAGATCGAGGCGATCCGCTCGCTTATCGACACCGGGTTCGTGGTCATCTCGACCGGCGGTGGCGGGATCCCTGTGGTGACGGACGAGCAGGGGAACCTCGCGGGCGTGGCGGCGGTGATCGACAAGGACTACGCGTCCTCGCTCCTGGCCAACGAGATCGGCTCAGAGCTGTTCATCATCTCAACCGCGGTGGAGAAGGTCGCCATCAATTGGGGCAAGCCCGAGCAGGAATGGGTGGATCGCATCACCCTGTCCCAGGCCAAAGAGTGGTTGTCGGAAGGCTCGCACTTCGCTGCGGGGAGCATGGCTCCGAAGATCCAGGCCTGCGTGTGGTACCTGGAGCGGGGCGGCCACGAGGCCCTGATCACCAGTCCGGAGAACGTCGAGCGAGCCCTCCTCGGCGAAACCGGGACGCGCATCGTCCTCGACTAATCGCCCTCCCGTTTGCGTCCTCTGGCAGGGGGGAAGCCCTCCCAACAGGGATGACGCACCCCATCGAATCCAAAAATCGGATGCGGGAGAAGTTTCGACACCGATGAACGAACGAAAGGATGGACCCATGTCCAGAGGTGAAGTGGTGGTGGTGACCGGGGCCTCCTCCGGCGTGGGGCGGGCCACCGTCCGAGCGTTCGCCAAGCGGGGGGCTACCCTCGGGCTCATCGCGAGGGGACGGGAGGGCCTGGAAGGGGCGGCGAAGGACATCGAGTCCGCGGGCGGACGGGCAGTAATCCTTCCTGCGGACGTGGCTGACTCGGACGAGGTCGAGGCCGCCGCCGACCGTGCGGAGGAAGAGCTCGGACCCATCGGAGTCTGGGTGAACAACGCGATGACCTCGGTGTTCGCTCCGTTCGAGGAGATCTCGGCGGACGAGTTCCGCCGGGTCACGGAGGTGACCTACCTCGGGGTGGTCCACGGGACGATGGCAGCCTTGCGGCGGATGCGCCGGCGCGATCGGGGGACCATCGTCCAGGTTGGCTCCGCCCTGGCCTACCGGAGCATCCCGCTGCAGTCCGCGTATTGCGGCGCCAAGCATGCCATCAGGGGGTTCACGGATTCGCTTCGGTGCGAACTGCTGCACGATCGGAGCAACGTCCGGCTGACCATGGTCCAGCTTCCCGCGCTGAACACTCCTCAGTTCGAGGTGGTGCTCTCCCGGTTGCCGCGCAAGGCGCAGCCGGTGCCTCCTATCTACCAGCCTGAAGTTGCGGCCGAGGCGATCGTGTGGGCCTCGGAGCACCCGCGCCGCGAGGTGTGGGTGGGCGGCACCACGGTAGCCACCATAGGGGCGGACAAGGCCGCGCCCGGGCTGCTCGACAGGTATCTCGGGAAAACCGGCTTCGACTCCCAGCAGACCGATCAGCCCGCCGATCCGGATCGACCGTCGAACCTGTGGGAGCCCGTCCCAGGTGATCCGGGTGCACACGGAGACTTCGATCGAACGGCTCATCGTCGAAGCCTCCATCTGTGGGCCACCACGCACCGGGCTCTGGTCGCCCTGGCCGGGGCGGCGGGAACCGCGGCCCTCGCTGCGGCCCGACGGGGGCGCAATCGGGCGTAGTCTCGCCAGCGATGCCGAGGAAGCGGGTCGCCACCGGAAGCTACCCGCCGATCGCGGACTATGCGCTGATCGGCGACTGTCACACGACGGCGCTCGTCTCCCGATCCGGATCGATCGACTGGTGCTGTATGCCCCGGTTCGACAGCGGAAGCGTCTTCGGGCGACTCCTCGACTGGGACCGCGGCGGCTACTGCGCGATCGCCCCGAGATCCGCCGACACCTCGAGCTTCCGCTCCTACCTGCAAGACACCTTGGTCCTCGTCACCACGTTCCGGGACCAGGGCGGTGAGGCGCGCCTCTTCGACTGCTTCACGATGCGCCGTGGGGGGTCCCGGGAGCCCTACAAGCAGCTCATCAGGGTGGTGGAAGGCGTCCGGGGCCGGATGAACCTGGATCTGGTCATCTCGCCTCGGTTCGACTATGGAGAAGTCAGGCCGTGGATCCGCCAGCACGGGGTCCGCTTGTACAGCGCCATCGGGGGCGACGATGCGCTGGTGATGGCGGGCGACCCGGACCTCACACCCACCGACGGGCACAATCTCACCGCGCCGATCTCCATCCGGGCGGGCCAGCGGAGCCGGATCTCCATCCAGCACGTGCGCCCCGAGCTGCTGGATTCCGAGGAAGTGTCCGGGCCCTCCCCGGAAGAGATCGACCGCCGACTCCAGCAGACGATCGAGTGGTGGCACCGATGGGTCTCCCGAGTTCAGATCGAGGGTCCGCATGCCGTCGCGGTGACGCGCTCGGCCATCATTCTGAAGTGCCTGACGAATGCGCCGACCGGCGCCATCGTTGCGGCCCCCACCACGTCACTGCCCGAGGTCCCAGGCGGCTCGCGGAACTGGGATTATCGATATAGCTGGATCCGGGACTCCTCCTTCGCGGTCCGAACCCTCGCGGAGCTCGGACGCGAGGCGGAGGCTGATGGCTTCCGGCGATTCATCGAACGGAGCGCAGCGGGAAGCACCGAAGATCTCCAGATCCTGTACGGGGTCGGAGGTGAGCGCAGGCTCGTCGAGCTCACCCTGGACGATGCCGCGGGCTACAGAGGGGCCCGGCCCGTCCGTGTCGGCAATGCGGCTGCCCGCCAGGTCCAGCTCGACGCGTACGGCGCCCTGCTCGACCTGGCTTGGCGATGGCATCTGCGCGGCCGGTCGCCGGATGATGATTACTGGCGCTTCCTCGTCGAGCTCGTGGACTGCGCGGCAATGCGATGGCGGGAGGCCGACCGGGGAATCTGGGAGGTACGGGGCGCCCCCATGCACTTCGTGCATTCCAAGGCCATGTGCTGGTCGGCGCTGGAGCGCGGCCTGAGGTTGGCTCGGGAGTGCTCCAGGCGGGCCCCCGAGCGCAGGTGGCGAACGGCCCGCAACCAGGTCCGCCGGGCCATCGAGTCCGAGGGTTACGACCGGAAGCGAGGGATCTTCGTCCGGTCGTTTGGAAGCAGAGATGTCGACGCTGCCCTCATGCTCCTGCCCGCGGCGGACTTCGTCGACTACGAGGACGACAGGATGGTCCGAACGGTCGACGTCATCCGAGACAAGCTCATGGAAGACGGGCTCCTCCGACGATATCGGGCTGCCGATGGGCTGAAGGGAAGAGAGGGGGTGTTTCTCCCCGCGTCCTTCTGGCTCGCCGAATGCCTGGCCCGTCAGGGCCGGCGCGAGGAGGCAGTTGAGGTGTTCGACCGCGTCGTCTCAACCGGGAACGAGCTCGGTCTGTACTCAGAGGAGTTCGATACCAGCGCCGGTGAGATGCTCGGCAACTTCCCTCAGGGCCTGACCCACCTGTCGCACATCAGTGCAGCCATAGCCCTGGGGGAAGGAAGCGAGTCGACGAGTGAAGACCTCTAGGAACTGCGCCCCCGCTTGCGGTTGACGGCCGCCAGGAGCTGGGACTTGTTCATCTTGGACCGTCCCCTGATCCCGAGATCCTTCGCCTCCTCGTAGAGCTGGTCCCTGGTCCGGCCCCCTGGCCCCCGGTGGGACCGCAGGCCGCCTCGCCGCCCCGAGGAGATGTCCTTGCGTGAAAGCTTGGAGCTTTCCCTTGCCTCGCCGGACCTGGCCCGTTCCTTGTTGACGGTGCGGGCGGCAATCTCCTCGGCCTCGGAGGCGCTCCTTCCCTCTTCTCTCAAGCCCTTCTTGATGTGTTCGTACTGACGCTCTCGCTTGGTGCTCCACGCTCGTTGCGGCATGAGTGGCCTCCTTCCTAATCTCTACAGATGCTTCCCCGTCGGTTGCCGGGAAAACGCCTGTCGTTTCGCCACGAGAGGCATGGTGTAGGAGGGGTCCGGGGTCTCGAGCGGCGAAGCCTCAGGCCTCGGGCCGGAAGGAGTTGCAATGTCGTCTGAGGAGATCCGAAGAAGCGAGGAGCGGCCGGCCTTCGCTCCGTACAACGTCATGGCGGTCTTTGCGGGGATGAGCGAGGCCCGCACGGCGATCGATGCGCTCGAGCGCGGAGCGATCGAGGCCGCTGAGATCTCCCTCCTCGGCCCGGCAGCGGAGGAGGCGGCCGAGCACATGGACACTCGTCAGCGGGACGCGGGCGTGGCCGGTCGCGTGGGTACGCGAGCCACCGTCGGCGCGGTAGCGGGCGGGGCAACCGGCGGACTGGCCGGGTTTCTCGCAGGGCTGGTCGCCTTCGCCATCCCAGGCGTCGGTCCGGTGGTGGGAGCGGGAGTCTGGGCGGCGACCATAGGCGGGGCGGTGGCCGGTGGGAGCGTGGGCGGCGTCATCGGTGGGTACTCGGCCGTTGACATGAACGAGGCGTACGAGCTCACGTACGAATCGGTGCGAGCCGGCCGGGTCCTGGTCGGCGTTCATTCCGAAGACCC
>DASXTW010000092.1:0-1931 GCA_036505215.1 Actinomycetota bacterium
AAGGTGCGTCCCCAGTCCGGGCACCAGCCAGGCGAAGAACCAGGGAATCGAAGCGAGATCCGTCTCAAAGGTTCTCGTGTCGGCCGGGACGACGAACGGGTCCCTGTAACTGGGATCACGATAGCCAAACTGCCGCAAGACCCGGAATCCCTTCTCGCTCTGCTGAAGTTGAATCTGGATGGCTCCGCCGGTCTCCACGTCATAGAAACGAATAGCCTTCGCCATGCCCGTACCCCCGCCGAGCTGGTTTGCTCAACCTCCGTGCGTCGACACTATCCGTGAACTCGTCACGACGTGCCACTTCACTGCCCTTCAGCCTCGAAGTCCCCCGCCTAGTGTGCGCCTGCCGACCCCATTGCGCCTTGAGGCGGTTCGCGACCTCCTTGGGGCGGCTGAGGGCGTCGCAGCAGTGTCCGCCGTCGATCTGGCCCCGCTGCCTCTCCACCGCCCTGGTCGTCAGCTCGGGCTGAACGTGGTGGTAGATGGTGGCGATGAGTCTTCGCCGTGCTCGCGTGCCTCCTGTTCGTATCCCGCTGGCCTCCTCCCCTCGTCGGACAAGGTCCATCGTGGCACCCTCGCGGGACGTTCCGTCAAGGTTGCCCTTGGTAGAACGCCCGAGCTACGCTGAGGGCGTGCCTCGACCTCGAAGGGACCTGACGACGCCAGAGAAGCGGCACCTGCACTCGCTCGAGGGCCGCATGGCGCGGCTCGAAGCCGAGCTCCAAGCCACCCGCCGCGAGTGGGCCGAACTAGTCGAGGAGGCAGGCCAGGCCGCCGTAGCGCGAGAGTTGCGCGTATCCCGCCAGGCCGTTGCGGATCGCCTGCGGCGGATCCGAGCGAACCGTGAGGGCCGGAGCGGTCGGGGGTGAATGGCGCAAGGGTTTCCTTGCGTTTTCGCGCAGGCGGGTGTATGTTCGGGTTTAGGTACGGGAGCGGCGCGAGCCGGTTCAGCCACCAGCGGTCAGAGCCCACTTAGGGGCTTATTAGCACCAAAGAGCTGCCGCCAGCGCCCGGACCTTGAGAGCCCCGATGGGGCGGTATGACAATGGTGTGGCCGGCCGCAAGGCCGGTCGATGAGGTCAGCGTGGTTGCACGGTGGACCTCTGAGGGGGCGGCCCCGAAGGACCGCCCTCCCCTTTTTTCGAGGGCGGGATCGAGTCGTGGGCGGGGCCGTCGCCCCGCCCGGTGATGTCCGTGACGTTCGCCGTATGCAAGAGCCTCTTGACATTCGTTTGCCCGGCCGGCCTCCATCTGCCCCACGACTGCATCTCGCTCGGGCTCGCTCCTCGGCTTCGAGGAGATCGGTCGAGGGGTCCAGGGTGATACGGTCAGTACCCGGCCGCTCCTTCTGAAAGAGGTAACCATGGCCAACAAGGACAAGGGCGGGTCGAAGAGCTCGAAGACCGCGGCGAGCAAGTCGCTGAAGGAGAAGCGGGAGGCGAAGAAAGCCAAGGCCGCCGGCTCGGGTTCCTCATCGTCGGCAAACTGGACCAAGAAGTAGGCGAGGTCAGGAGTCGCCGGAACAGCGGCCGGCCCCGGCGAAGCCGGCGCTTGACCGCCGGTGACCCCAGACCCACGCCGCATGTTTCGGTCAATCGGACGGTGCGCTGCTCGTTTTGTCGGAGGCCCAGCGGCTCCAGCTGGCGCATGGTCGGTGGCCCAGGCGAGGGGCTGAACCAGGTCTTCATCTGTGACGAAGGTGTCGCTCGGTGCGCCGAGATCTTGGCCGAGACGGACTAGGCGAGCCAGGCGGGAGCATCACGTGGACCAGGGGCCGGGGAACCGCGCGGAGCAGATACGGTACCCAAGCTTCTGGTCTCCCATCGGGATGCCGGCGTACCACATCCCAAACGACCCATCACGGAGCTTCACCACACACGGAGTGTGGACGCTCAGGCCGTCGGGCCCTTGGCCTGCCGGTTCAAGGACCG
>DASXTW010000093.1:0-13633 GCA_036505215.1 Actinomycetota bacterium
GGGACCCGGCCCTGCTTGGCCTTCTGGACGGCGGGGCCCACCCCGCCGGCGATGCGCAGATGGTTGTCCTTGATCAGGACTGCGTCCGAGAGCGAGGCCCGGTGGAGAGTCCCTCCGCCGGCGGCCACAGCCTCGCGTTCCAGCGCCCGCAAGCCCGGTGTGGTCTTGCGCGTGCACAGGATCTGCGCGGGCTTGGCCGCCTCCACGAACGCCCGGGTCAACGTGGCCACGCCGGACAGATGCGAGAGGAAATTGATGGCCACCCGCTCGGCCCGGAGGATAGACCTGGCAGGTCCGTTGATCATGGCCAGCACGTCGCCAGCGCGGACCTCGTCCCCGTCCGCGAACTTCCATTCGACCGTGATGGCGCCCAGGCCATCCTGCTCCGCCACGACGCCGAACGTCGCCTGGGCCACTGAAGTCCCGGCCAGGACGCCGGAGGCCTTGGCCCCCAGCTCGGCCCGGCACACGGCCCCTTCCGGCACGGTGAGCTGTGCGGTCAGGTCGCCCTCAGGTGCGTCCTCCGCCAGGGCCTGCTCGACGAGAGAACGGAGCTGTTCGGATTCCCCGCTCATCGCCTCCAAGTCTCCCAGGCACGAAGGGATCCGATGGAAGTTGGCTGAGGACGGGTCCTTCCCGGGGCGCTACGAGATCCGGTAGGTGGTCTCCAGGTACTCGCGCATCATTCGTGTGGCGCAGAACCTCGGGCCGATCGTCCTGAGCGAGTCCTTGACCCGTCGGACCCACCCGGTCGGCACCCCCGAGCGATCGCGCTCGTAGAACGATGAGACCACCTCTGTCTCCAGGAGGTCGTAGAGGGCTCGTCCGTCGCGGGCGTCCTGCTCCTCCGGGTCCAGGGAGCCGTCGCCCTCGATGGCCCACCCGTTCGTGCCGTCGTACGCCTCGCTCCACCAGCCGTCGAGCACCGACAGGTTCAACGCGCCGTTCAGGCTGGCCTTCATCCCGCTGGTCCCGCTGGCCTCGAGCGGGGGGCGGGGGACGTTGATCCAGACGTCGCACCCCGCTACGAGCTGCGCCGCCATCCCCATGTCGTAGTCCTCGAGGAAGGCCACCCGCTCCGCCCCGTCCAGCCCCCACTTCTCGCTGAACACGCGCTTCAGAAGCTGCTTCGCCTCCTCGTCAGAGGGGTGGGCCTTGCCGGCCAGCACCACCTGGACCGGCTGGGGGGGGTGCAGCAGCTGCCGGGCCCGCTCGGACTCGTGGATGAGCAGGCCCAGCCGCTTGTACGCGGCGACTCGCCGGGCGAACCCGAGGGTCAACGTGTCCGGATCGAAGGCCCGTCCCCCCGCCTCCGCGTATTCGATGGACTCCGCCCTTGCCAGGCGATCTCCTACCGCCCGGTCCCGCACGTAGTCGACCAGGCCGGCCCGAAGCTGGCCCCGGACCGACCAGAGTTCTTCGTCGGGGATGTCTTCCATGGCATCCCAGGTCGCCGGGTCGGCGGCGCGGCGGTGCCAGCCCTCCCCCAGGTACAGATCGAGGAGCCAGCGCATGGCCGGAGCCATCCACGTGGGGAGATGGACGCCGTTGGTCACGTGCCGGATGGGGACGTCCTCGATGGAGCGCCCGGGGAACAGGTGGTGCCACATCAGCCGGCTGACCTGCCCGTGAACCTGGCTGACCGCGTTGGAGGCGCGGGAGGCACGGATGCCCAGCACGGTCAGTCCGAGAGGCTCCTCGGGATCCTCGGGGCGCGAGCGCCCCAGGCCGAGCACTGTGCCTTCGTCTGTCTCGAGGGATGACGAGAGCTCGCCCAGGATTTCCCGGATCTGCTCGGCCGAATAGGTCTCGTTCCCTGCCGGGACAGGGGTGTGGGTGGTGAACACGGTCCGGTTCTTTGCGTCGGCGAGGGCCTCCTTGAAGGCACGACCGGCGGCCACCTCCTCCCGCGCGAGTTCCAGCGGGGCCAGCGTCGCGTGTCCTTCGTTCAGGTGGATCACCGCGGGGTCGATCCCCAGCGCGCGAAGCGCCCGGATTCCCCCTATCCCCAGAAGGGCGTACTGGGCCAGCCTGATCGTCCGGTCGCCCACGTACAGGCGGGAGGTGATCCACCTGTCCACCCGGGAGTTCTCAGCCCGGGCCGCGTCAAGCAGGTACAGAGGCACCCGGCCCACATCCACCCGCCAGATCTGCAACACGACGCCTCTGCCCCGAAGCGGCACCTCGATGGTGAGGGGGAGTCCATCGAATCCGGTGACGAGCATCGCTGGTAGACGGTCGGGATCGGTCTCGATCCAGTACTCGTGCTGCCTCCCGGCCAGGTCGATCCGCTGATGGAAGTTCCCCTGCCGGTACAGGATCCCCACCGCCACCAACGGAAGGGCCATGTCTGAGGCCTCTTTCAAGATGTCGCCGGCGAGGATCCCCAAGCCGCCTCCGTACGTCGGGAGGGAGCGGTGCACCCCGTACTCAGCGCACAGGAAGGCGATGGGGCGATCGGTCGAGCCCACGGAGACAGGGCCGGCCAGCTCTTCCTGGATCGCCCGATGGACCCGATCGGCGCGGTGCAGAAGATCGGCGTTGTTCGCCGCCCGGGCAAGCGACTCGGCGGGGGCCTGTAAGAGCAGCCGGACTGGGTTCTCGCGTTGCAACCCCCAGCGATACGGATCGACGTCCCGGAACAGCTCGGGCCCGCCGGGCGCCCACGACCAACGGTAGTTGAAGGCCATCTGCGCGAGCGGAGCGAGGACCGGGGGCAGCTTCGCCGCGAGCTCCTCGGCTCCGCGCGCCAGGTCACGATCCCCTGCCCAGGTCATCGACGAGCCCTCCGTGATGGGGGGAAGGCCTCAGGCTTGCTCACGCAGCCGCAACTGGTCCGAACCACCAGGGCGGCAGCTCAACCACCCAACGTGGTTTCGAACGAGGGAACCCTACCTGGGATCGGCTCGGAGGGACAACGCGACTTCGCGGGCAGGTCATCCACCCGAGATCGCTCCATGAAGTGGTCGAGTGAAGCCGTAACAACGCCTCCGCACGACGAATCCAAGCCGCTCGTACAGGCGCTGTGCCGTTCCGCCTTCCTCCGCCAGCAGGAAGAGCAGCTCGGCGCCGGCTTCCTGGCTTGCCAACACTGCACGGGTGACCGCTGCGGTGGCGACACCCCGGCCCCTGAATCGAGGCAACGTCACCACGTTGTCGATGTACGCCACGCCTTCGAGCGTGAACATGGTCACCATGCCCGCGATGGTCCCCTCGATGGTCGCCACGAAGAACCGCTCACCGGCCGGGACGAACAGTTCCTGGACCCGAGCCAGCATCTGGTCGAGGACCTCGTCGGGAAGCTCTTCCCCGTACTCGTTCGGCACCGATCGGTAGAGGCTCCAGAACGGCATGTCGGGCTGCAGGACTTCTTCCACCCTGATCGCTTCCGGAACCTCCCGCGAAGCACTCCAAGCCCGGAGTGAATCCCCGCCTTCGTAGACCATGACCACGTCCGGGTCGTGCTCGCCTGGTGACGCCAGCAACTCCTGCAACGCTGGGCTTTCGTCGTCCTCATCCATGATCTCGATGTGCTCGTTGGTGGCGCCGGCTTCTTCCAGCGCGGGCAGGAGCTCCACGCGAATGTCCTCGACAGTGAGCTGGGGAGCGAGTCGAAGGACGCTTGCGTGGTTCGCCTCGTACACGCCGGGATAGCGGGCGTCGGTCACGATCGCCCCCCAAGGGGTTGGGCGAAACCCGGCGTGGAGTTCCAGAGATGCTATCCAGAAGGAGAGGATGGGCTCGGGAAGCGTCACGGGCGAGGTCAGGTCCGACGGTGGAACTCGGTGGCCGTGGCCTGGTCACGCGGCCGGACCACGACCTCGTCGATGTTCATATGAGAAGGTCGAGTCACTGCCCACAGGATGCAGTCGGCGACGTCCGCGGGGCGGAGCGGGATGAGTCCCTCATACATCTTGCGGACCCGTTCCATGTCCCCGCCGAACCGAACCACGCTGAACTCGGTCCCGCCAACCAGGCCCGGGCTGATCTCGGTGACCCGGATGGGCTTGCCGAGCAGCTCCAATCGGAGCGTCCTGGTCAGCGCCCGCTCGGCGTGCTTGGCGGCCGTGTAGCCCGCTCCGCCCGGATAGGTCTCGAACCCAGCCACGCTGCCGACGATCACCAGATGACCGTCGCCCGAGCGCTCCAGGGCGGGGAGGAATGCCTTGGTGACCCGGGCTGTGCCCAGGTAGTTGACGTCGATCATCCAACGCCAGGCGTCTTCGTCTGCCTCGGCCACCACCTCGCGACCCTTGGCCCCACCGGCGTTGTTCACCAGTACCCGGCACTCGGGAACCTGCTCGGCGAAGGCCCGGACCGACTCGGGGTCGGTGACATCCAGCCAGAGCGCCAGCCCACCGATCTCGTTCGCCAGCTCCTCCAGCCGGTCCACCCTTCGCGCCCCGATCACCACGGAGAAGCCGGCCCTAGCCAGGGCCCGAGCTGTTGCCCCGCCGATCCCCGCCGATGCCCCCGTCACCACAGCGATACCACGATTCGATCCGGTGGACGGCGTCTCCCCGAGCCCGGCCACGCCTCGTTCAGCCACGAGACGCGAGCTTACAGACATGGGCACGCGGTACGCTCCATGCCACGTGGACGACACCGGCCACAGCGTGCGCGATCAGCTCGAACGGCTCATGCCGCCGGGAGGTCGGGCCCGCCTCCTGGTGGGGTGGGGGGTCGTGGCGTGGGCGACCATCGGCGGCCTCCTGTTGCTGTGGGCGCTGGCTCGAGGCCTGTCTCGGATCGCCGGCGTCTTTCCCTATCTGGTCGTCGCGGCCATCGTCGTCGTCGTCCTGAACCCGGCAGTCCGGCGGTTGTCGCGTCTGGGTGTTCCCAGGCGCCTTGCTGCCACCATCGTGTTCGTCGGAGCGCTCGCCGCGACTGCCCTTGCGCTGTCCTTCATGGTCCCGATCCTGATCCACCAGTTCCAGCACCTCACCGGCTCCTCGACGGAGTTGCTTCGTCGAGGCGGCCTGTTCGAACGTCTGGCTCGATCGACGAATCCCGTGCTTCACCAGGTTGGCGAGGCCAGCCTGAATTGGCTCCGGGACCATGCGGGGAGCGCGCCGAAGGCCCTGGAGACCGCCACATCGGCCGGCCTCAAACTGGCTCACGCCGGCCTTGTTCTCTTGGTCGGGGGGCTCCTCGGGTTCCTGCTCCTGCTTTCGCTGCCGGAGACGGCCCGGGGGATGGTGGCCCTGATCCCTCCGGGCAGCCGCGAGCGGTTGGGCCCGCCTCTGACGGAGGTTCGGCGGATCGTCTCGGGCTATGTGCGGGCCCGGCTGATCGTCTCGGGCGCGGTGGGCGTCCTCGCGACCCTGGGCATGTGGGCCGTCCACATGCCGTTCTGGCTGATCCTGGGGGTCATCGTGGCCGTGGCAAACCTGATCCCCATGTTGGGCTCGTGGATCGGCGGGATCCCTGTGGCCTTCGTCTCGCTGCTGACCAAGCCGCCGTCGTTCCTCTTCGTCGTCCTGGCCGTCGTCGTGGTCGCTCATCTGGTCGACGGGTTCGTTCTCTCGCCGATCGTGCTGAAGGAGACCACCGATCTGCACCCGGTGGTGATCCTGCTCGCGGTGCTGTTGGGGGCCGATCTGCTCGGGTTCTGGGGCATCCTTGCCGCCATCCCCGTCGCCGGGGTGATCAACTTCGCCATCCGCGAGTGGTTCCTGCCGCGATTGGCCAGGGCCACCGGGCCCATGAGGACCCAGTCCCCGAAGCCTGCCGTGGAGGTGCCCCGCTAGATGTGCCGTGCCCTCACCGTCCTGTGCGCCGCCAGCGATCGGGCTCGGCTGGGCGAGCTGAAGAGGGCTTCGGTGGCCGTGGAATGGGAGCTTGCGGGCGGTGCGACCTCACTCGAGGAGCTGGCAGCCCAGGTGGCCGACCTTCGGCCCGACGTGGTGGTGATCGACGCGGCGCTGGGCCCTCAGGCGGTGGCCAAGGCGAAGGAGGCGAAGCCAGGGATTCGCGTCGTCAGCATCGGCCCCTTGCCGCAGGCCGACGAGGAGGCTGCCTCGCTCGAGGAGGTCCGGGCGGCGATCCTGGGACTACCCCGTCCGGGAGGTCCCGTTCGAGCCTAGCTCCATTCCCACGGAATCAATGGAACCGCCAGCAGTAGGGCCATTGTCTCCACGGGTTGGCTCCCATGGGACCGATGAGGTACTCGGCGGCCATGATCTGCTGCACCCGGGTGGCCTGGTAGGCATAGCTTCCGAACCTGTGCCCACTCGCCCTCATCACCGACGTCCACGTCGAGGGCAGGAATTGGAGACCGCCGTCGAACCCCGAGGTCCCGTTGTAGGTCCACCGCCCGCTGGACTCGCACATGGCGATGGCGTCCCAGTTCGCTCGCCAGCGTCTTGCCGGCTGCGACCGGTGTTTGCGATAGGGCCGACCGATCGGGGGAACGTGCAGTCGGTGCGCCGGGCCCGTCCCCCAGCCGATGGCCGGCGCGTCCTCGTCCGTGACGGGGTGGGGGCGGAGGGGGAAGAAGCGGATGCGCGGGCGCTGGAGGCCCGGGTGATCCTCGATGGTGGTCGGCCCTTCGAACGCTGCCGGCGCATCGAGCCCGGAGCCTGGGGACGGCGCCCCGCTCGTTGTGCCCGAGGCGGTGGCCGAAATCGCTAGAGAAATACACGAAGCGAAGATGAGCATCGTGATCAGGAATTTCCTTGTGGAATGCATACGGTTCTCACCCCTCGACGCTGGACCAGGGTTATCTGCCCCTGGCCTTGGGCGCGGTAGGCCGGCGGTGTTCCCGTCACCCCCTTCTCTTCTCTCTCCTCGTCGACGCTCCGCCTGTGGCGGATCGTCGGACGAGCCAGGGGGTCCGCAGCTGCCTCGCTTTCGCTCGTTGCTGCTACCCCCTGGACCCCCTTTGGCGTTCTGCTCCCGGATGCGAACAAGCCGCCCCTCAGGGCGTGGAGGGATTGGGAGATCCGGAAGGAAAACGCGGGCGAACCGGCCGACCATACCTGACCACGGGGAGTGGTGTCACCCCAAATCGGATTAGGGGGTTTCCCACCCCGAAGGGCGGAGAGTGGAGAGTTCGTGCGGATCCAGTGGCCCGGCGGCTGGGGTCAGTTTCGCTCGGGTACCATGAAATTCGTGGTGAAACGCATCCTTCTGGCCTGGCCCCGCGGATACTGTGCGGGCGTGGAGCGCGCCGTGGACACCGTCGAGCGGGCCCTCCGCATCTACGGGCCCCCGGTCTACGTCCGCAAGCAGATCGTTCACAACATCCACGTCGTTCGGGACCTCGAAGACAAGGGAGCGATCTTCGTCGAGGAGGAGACGGAGGTCCCCGAGGGAGCCGTGGTGATCCTCTCGGCCCACGGGGTGGCGCCCGGCGTGTATGCGAACTCGATGGCAAGGGGTCTCTCCGTGATCGACGCCACGTGCCCGCTGGTCACGAAGGTCCACTTGGAGGCCCGCCGCTTCGCCCGCGACGACTACACAATCCTGTTGATCGGCCACCAGGGGCACGAGGAGGTCGTCGGCACCAGCGGGGAAGCGCCGGACAACATCGTCCTGGTGGGGTCACCTGAGGAGGCCCGAACTGTCCAGGTGGCCGATCCGAACCGCGTGGCCTACCTGTCGCAGACGACGCTTTCCGTAGACGAGACCAACGAGGTCATCGAGGTCCTCAAGGAGCGGTTCCCGAACATCGAAGGCCCGCCACGGGACGACATCTGCTATGCGACCCAGAACCGCCAGGAGGCCATCAAGGAGCTGGCCAAGGAGTGCGACGTGATCCTGGTGATCGGGTCGGACAACTCCTCCAACTCGAAGCGGTTGGTCGAGGTGTCGGCCGCCGTTGGCACTCCCGCCCATCTCGTCGACGACGAGACCGAGATCGACCCGGCATGGCTGGAGGGCCGGGAAACCGTCGGAGTGACCTCCGGAGCGTCCGCACCCGAGTGGCTGGTGGAGCGAGTGGTCGACTGGCTCAGAGCCAATGGCGCGACCAGCGTGGAGCAGCTCCATACGGTGGACGAGCAGATGCGCTTCTCGCTTCCGGTTGGGGTGCGGGAGCCCGCCGGGCACGCCGCTCTGTAGAAAGGCGCTACTGGCTCGCGTCCACCGCGGGGGCGGGAGCTCGAGCCAGCGCTTCGATCTCCGTCACACCTTCCTCTGGGCCCAGGGAGATGACCCGATCGCCGGCTTCCAGCTCGAATCGCGGCCGGGGACGGTAGATCCACCGCCTCCCTCGCTGCACCGCCAGCACGAACATCCCGGTTTCCGTCTCCAGCTGCAGCTGTTTGAGGGAGCGTCCTTGAGCCCGGGAGCCGGGCTCGATCATGGTCTCGGCTGCCACCTCCTCGGTCTCCTCCAGGGCCATCTGGATGACCGGGTGGAGCTCCTCACCTTTTTCGATCAGCCAGGTCATGTCGCGGGCGGCGTCGAATATCGTCTCGCTCGCGTAGGCCAGGCGCAGGAGCCCACGGAGCTCGTCGGTGTTCCGGGCCTCCGGGGCCGCCTTCAGCACCCAGGACTCCAGCTCGTCGTGGAGGAAGTCGGACCGCGTCTCCAGCGTTGCCACCTCGGCGGCCAGGGCGGGGTCCTTGAGCAGAAGTGAGGAGTAGGCAAGCCCCACGGCCACTTCCGCCGAGTTCTTCATCTCGACCAGGATGTCGACGGCCCGGTCCAGCTCGGTCAGGGGCATGGCGCCCTCGGTTTCCGGCCCCTCGGGCAGGGGTGGTGCTCCCGCCACCGCCCGGATCAGGTTCACCCCCTCCTCCGGCCCCTGGAACAGCAGGACGTCGCCCTCGTTCAGGACGGTCTCGGCCTGAGGGTCGAATTCCCATTCGCTACCCCGGCGGACGGCCAGCAGCCACATCCCGGTCTCGCTGGGTAGCAACAGGTCCTTCAGCGAACGCCCCACGCAGGGCGCTCCTTCCCGTACCCGGACCCTCCCCACGATCTCATCCGCGTGGCGGAGGTCGGGGCGCAGGGCGGCCGGGATGCCGAGCTTGGCCTGGATGACCCTGGCGATGTCGGAGGCGGCGTCCCCGATCTTCTCCATGGCCGCAGCGAGGTGCAGCACGCCGGCCATCCCTTCGGCGTCCTCCGGGGAGCGCGCGGCAAGCATGGCCACCTCGCGCAGGCGGCGAAGGTACCCGTCCATCCGCTGTTCCAGGACCTCGACCTCTTCGGCGAGATTCTCGTCGTTGAAGAAGACGGCCGCGTAGGCCAGGTCGACCATCAGCTCCGAGACGTCCTTCGCCTCGGAAAGCAGTTCCTTGACGTTCCTCGGTTGATCCTCGTCAGACATGGAGTGTCACCCCAAATATTGCCAGAGCGGCGAGGAACACGATCGTCCCCGTCAGGTCCATGACGCTGGTGATGATGGGGACGGAGTGGTTGTCCGGATCGAGGCCGAACCGAGTGGTGACCACGGCAACGTAGTAGGCCACGGGGATGGCGATCGCCGTGGCCATCAGGCCGGCCAGCAGCGTTCCGAACACCATGGTGAGGGCTCCTGGGTAGGCCTTGCCCGCCAGCGCACTGTAGCCCAACCCGAGTGCCCCCATGAACGTGAACACCACGATGCCGAAGGACACGGTCAATGAGGCGTCCAGGTAGGCCAATCCCTCGGGAAGGCCGCGGGGGGTGATCAGGCCGAGCTGGAGCTTCGAGGAGAGACGCGAGGAGAGGATCCCCCCCAGAGAGCCGGCCGTCGCCACGAAGGGCGGTACCAGCAGGAGCAACCCGGGGAGGGCGGTGAACCGCTCGAGCCGGGCCTCCACGACCGTCCCCGCCAGGATGTCCAGGATCGGGGTAAGCACGATGACGGCGGCCATCTCGATGAATACCCGCCGGGCGATCGGCAGGTCGGTCAGGGCCCCCCTGGCGATGGCGTAGAGCCCGAGGATGATGCTCAGAACGGCCAGGGTGGTGTTCAGCCACCCGATCCGGGTGAGGAACGTGGCCGCATAGATGAGCGGAACGGTGGTCATGTCGGCGGCCGCAGTGACGACCGGCGTCGACACCGCGTCGAGGTCGTAGCCACGCCGATACGACACAACGGACAGGACGATGGTGAGCACCAGGATGATGGCCGAGTCGGCCACGCCACCCACGACGGAGATGGTGACGAACTTGAAGAACGAGATGGATCGGAGCCCGAATGCCGTCGCGGAGAGCTTGGCCAGGGCGGCCAGGTACAGCGAGGAATACAACGTGGAGGTAACCCCAACGAAGATGTTCTGATACAGGATCCCTGAACGCTCCCTGGACACCTCGAACAAACCAGCGTGCGTACTGGTTCCGAGCCTTGCACCGATCGCTCCGAAGACGGTTCCGCGCATCCCCAAGATCGCCGGGATCAGGATCAGCAGTCCAGGCAACTCTCTGAGCGTGTCCGTGATGTTGGCGAGAGTGATGCCTGCGACGAACGAGGTCAGCGCGCCGAGGAGAAGGGCGACGAAGCCCTGCCGGAGCGTGCGTCTCTCCGACCGGAGATAGGCCCAGATACGCCTGACGCGGCGAGGGGGAGTGAAGGCCATAACGGCACGCCCATGGTCGGCTCGATTCCTCCTCCGTGGACCGGTCGACCGATCGGCCCGCCGAGCCAACTTCGGCAGGCTTGGTCAGCGGGGGCGAGTATGCCCTGCCAGTACAGGCCTCGGCAACCACGATCTCGCAGCGCGTCGAGCCGTTGGACAATGACACTATGGCTGGGCGCCGGACGAATCTCGCCCTCCTCGTGTTGGTCGCCGTGGCTCTGGGCACGGGTGCGCTCGCGTTCTCGTTGGGAACCGGGTGGGTCCGGTGGGCGGTGGTGGCCCATGGCGCGATCGGCTTCGCGATCCTCGTCCTAGCTCCGTGGAAGTCGGTGGTTGTACGGCGGGGCCTCCGGCGCCGGCGCCCCGGCTCGTGGGGGTCGCTGGTCTTCACGTTCCTGGTCGCCGTCACTCTGGCGGCGGGGATCGGGCACGGGACGGGACTGTTCCGCACGTTGGCTGGGGGCATCACGGCCATGCAGGTTCACGTCGGCGCCGCCCTCGCATCCCTCCCGTTCGGCATCTGGCACGTGGCGGCCCGAAGGGTGCGGCCTCGTCGCACCGACCTGTCTCGTCGAGCGCTCCTCCGGGCAGGGGTTCTGCTGGGTGGTTCCCTGGCCGCGTACGGCGGTGTTGCCGGCGTGGTCCGGGTGGCGGGGCTTCCAGGCCGGGCTCGGCGTCTCACCGGGTCGTATGAGGCGGGGTCGTTCCGGCCGGACGAGATGCCGGTCACGCAATGGCTGTTCGACTGGGTGCCTGGACTCGACGAAACGACCTGGGGCCTGTCGCTGCGAACTGCCGATGGGGAATTCGAAGCGCGCTCGCTGGAGGAGGTGAAGGCTCTGTCGGAGCCGGTGCGGGCCACCATCGATTGCACGGGCGGGTGGTACGCGAAACAGGACTGGGAAGGCGTGAGGCTGGATCGTCTTCTACCGGCGGCAGCCGACGGGATGAGCATCCTGGCCCGATCTGTTACCGGATACAGCCGACGATTCCCAGCTCGGGACGCCTCCAGGCTCTGGGTGGCCTTCAAGGCCGACGGACGACCTCTGTCTGCCGGCCACGGCTTTCCGGCGAGGATCGTCGCTCCTGGCCGTCGGGGCTTCTGGTGGGTGAAGTGGCTGGTCAGCCTTGAGGTTTCCGATACGCCATGGTGGTGGCAGTCGCCCTTCCCGCTGCAATAGACGCTCGTCCCGAATAGGCGCACCGGCAAGGACCGGTTTGGACCTTCCGCTCTCTTGCGAACCGTGCCATGGCCGGGCTAGTTTCCAGTCCTCGTATCGATGGACCCCGGTCCAGAGGAGCAGATGGCTGGACACCCCATCCCCGACACGGCCCCGCGCGCTGCGCCCGAAACGCAGAAGATTGCGGTGCGTCTGGAGTCAGTGCGAAAGCGGTTCGGCGAGGTCGTGGCTGTCGACGGGGTGGACGTGGAGGTCCTTGGGGGCGAGTTCTTCTCGATGCTCGGTCCGTCCGGGTCCGGCAAGACCACCTGCCTGCGGATGATCGCCGGGTTCGACGAGCCGACCGAAGGTCGGATCTTCCTGGATGGACGGGACGTCACTCGTCTCCCGCCCTACGAGCGGGATGTGAACACCGTGTTCCAGGACTACGCGCTGTTTCCGCACATGACGGTGGGCGAGAACGTGGAGTACGGCCTCAAGGTCAAAGGTGTCCTGGGGCGAGAACGGCGTGGGAGGGTGGCCGATGCTCTGAAGATGGTGAGATTGGAGGGCTTCCAGCGGCGGAAACCTTCCCAGCTCTCGGGTGGCCAGCGCCAACGGGTCGCCCTGGCCCGAGCGCTCGTCAACCATCCCTCGGTGTTGCTCCTCGATGAGCCGCTGGGAGCGCTCGACCTCAAGCTCCGCCAGGAGATGCAGATCGAGCTGAAGTCGATCCAACAGCGCGTCGGCCTCACGTTCGTCTACGTCACCCACGATCAGGAGGAAGCCCTCACGATGAGCGATCGTCTGGCCGTAATGAACGCGGGTCGCATCGAGCAGATCGGGACGCCTGCCGACGTCTACGAGCGCCCATCGACCAGTTTCGTAGCCGGCTTCGTGGGCGTGTCGAACACCATCTCCGGCGAGGCCGCCCGGCAGGTGACGGGTTCTCCGGCCACGATCACTGTTCGGCCGGAGAAGATCCGGATGCTCGATGCACCCGGTGAACCCGGGCCAGGAGAGGTCTCGCTCACCGGGAAGGTCAGGGACGTGGTGTACCTGGGCGCCCATACCCGCTACGTGGTCGACCTCGACGCTGGTGGGCAGCTGGTGGTGGTGCAGCAGAACCTGACGCGGTCGTCGATGGAAGCGCTCGAGGTCAGGGGGAAGCCCGTCAGGCTCGCCTGGGATCGGCAGCACTCGAGGGTGATCCAGGAAACCACATGAGGAGGAAGCGGTTGTCCCCCCGGGACGACCGCTGGCGAGAGGAGGGGGCATGAGGAAGAGTTGGACGCTTCTGGCCGTGCTCACGGTCACGGCACTGGTCGCAGCGGCGTGCGGTGGAAAAGCCACATCGGGCGGTTCGGCGCTGCCGAAATCGATAGGAGCGGGAGAGGGCCAGCTGAACCTGATCGCGTGGCCCGGCTACGTGGAGCGGGGAGAGAACAGTCCCACCGCCGACTGGGTGAATCCTTTCGAGAAGCAGACCGGATGCAAGGTCAACGTGAAGTACGGCAATACCTCGGATGAGATGGTCAACCTGATGAGACAGGGAGGCGGAACCGTCTACGACGGTGTTTCTGCGTCTGGAGATGCCACAAACAGGCTCATCGCTCACGGCGACGTGGCGGAGATCAACGTCGCCCTGATCCCGTCGTTCAAGGAGATGATGCCATCCCTGCAGTCGCCTCCGCACAACACGGTGGACGGCCGCCACTACGGCGTGCCGTACATGTGGGGTCCGAACTTCCTCATGTACAACACCGAGGTCGTGACCACTCCGCCCGCGAGCTGGAAGGACACCTGGGACGCGAGCTCCCCGTACTCCGGAAGGATCACGGCCTACGACAGTCCGATCTTCATTGCGGATGCGGCTCTGTACCTCAAGGCCACCAGGCCCGATCTCGGGATCAAAGACGTCTACGAGCTCACGCAACCGCAGCTGGACGCCGCGGTGAC
>DASXTW010000094.1:0-43033 GCA_036505215.1 Actinomycetota bacterium
AAGTCGTGCCAGATGGGAGCAGCGAGGGTTCCGCCGAAGGCCCGCCCACCTCCAAGCTTGGCCAGGCCGATCATCGGGACCTCCTTCTTGGGGTAGGCAAAGCCGACCCACACTCCCGCGACCAGCTGGGGGACGTACCCCATGAACCAGGCATCCTTGTAGTCCTGGGCGGTTCCGGTCTTGCCCGCTTGCGGCCGGCCGATGTTGGCGGCCCTCCCGGTGCCGTGCGCCACTACCCCCTCCAGCAGCGACGTCACCTGGTTGGCGACTTTGGCCTCCAGGACCCGCTGGCAGAAGGGCTTGGCCCTGAAGACCGTCTTTCCATTGGCCGCGACGACCCTGCGGATGGCGAAGGGCTTGCAGTGAATCCCTCCGTTGGCCAGCGTGGAGTAGCCCGAGGTCATCGAGAGAGGATTCACCTGCACCGCCCCTAGAGTGATCGAGCACACGCTTGGGATGCTCACGTCACCGCCCCGGGCATACGTGATGACGCCCATCTTCTTCGCCGTCTCCTGGACGTTGCTTGCCCCCACGTCGGCGATGAGCTGCGCGAAGTAGATGTTCACCGAACCCGCCGTGGCCCGAGCCATGTTCATGAAGCCGCCCTCGCCGGGCTCCGCGTTCTGCGGTTGCCATGCCCCCGAGGGGTCGGGGCACTTGTCGAACGGGATCTTTACCCGGCCTGTGTTGTACACCTTGCCCACCGGCACGCCCTGCTCGATGGCCGCAGCCAGCGTGAAGGCCTTGAACGAGCTTCCCGCCGACCGTTTGATCTGCGTGGCCAGGTTGATCTTGTGTTTGGAGAAGTTCTGCCCCCCGTACATTGCCACGATGGCGCCCGTCTGCGGAACGACGGCGGCGAGGGAGGCGTTGGGATTCGACGGGGGCCTGTTGCCGGGGTTGGGGAGGAAACCCTCGACCGCTGCCCGCGCATAGCTCTGCATCTTCGGGTTGATCGTGGTGTAGATCTTCAGTCCGCCCTGAAACAGAAGCCGCCTGCGGTCCTCGTAGGTCTTGCCGAAGGTCTTGATGATGGCTTTGTACTGCGCATCGTTCCGGGACGTCCTGATGGGATGAAGGATCTGGTCCTGGACGAACAGGGCGTCGTACGCCTTGCGCCCGAACTTGTTGACGTTGCGCCTCTTCCCCGAGAGCTTGAGCGGCTCGGCCAGAGCATCCGTGTACTCCGAGTGCGAGATCCAGTTCAGCTCGAGCATCCTCCGCAGGACTGTGTTTCGCCTGGCCAGCGACTTCTGGGGGTGCGAGATCGGGTCGTCGTCGGAGGGAGCCTTGATCAGCCCCGCCAGGAGTGAGGACTCGGCGAGGCTGAGCTTCTGCACGGACTTGCCGAAGTAGTACTCGGCAGCGCTCCCGACGCCATACGCGCCATGGCCCAGATACACCTGGTTCATGTACAGCTCCAGGATCTGCTGCTTGCTGTAGGTCCGCTCTAGTCGGATGGCGTCCTGGGCCTCGCGCCATTTCCGGGCGAAGGTTCGCTCGTTCCCGGTCTCCGTGTTCTTCACGAGTTGCTGGGTGATGGTGGATCCGCCCTGGACGATCTGTCCGGCGTGGAGGTTGGCGACGAAGGCCCGCATGATCGACGAGAAGTCGACCGGGCCGTGCTCATAGAAGCCGTGGTCCTCGATGGCCACGATGGCGTCCCTGGTGACCTTGGGGACGTCCTTGATCGACACGTACACGCGGTTGTAGTCGGCCACGACGGCCAGGACGGAGCCGTCGGAGGCGTAGATGGTGGACCTCAGGGGAAACCCCTCGATCTGCAGCTGGTCGCTCTCGTTCGGCACGAACTGGCCGTCGAAGAGCTTGACGGCCCTCCCCGCGCTTCCCACCACGGGGAACAGCCCTGCCGCCACCAGCAGCGCCGACGCAAGGACGACGAACGGGATCAGGATCACCCGGAATGTCAGATCTCCGGGCCCGAGGCCCCTCGAAGGACTGGGCCAACGGAAACTCTGGTTGCGGATCAAAGGAGGTGCTGCTCCAAGGCGCGGACTAGCTTACCGGGCCGGACCGACCAATGGTCCGTGCCCCCCCGAAAGTCATGCCGAAAATAGCCCTGACGGGCTATTCGCGCCCGGGATGGGCGTTTCATAGGATGGCGCGCACATGTCGTGGGAAGAACGCGCCCGCTGTGGTCAGTACGACCCCGAGATCTTCTTCGACCCCGGAGCTCGCGCCGAGCGCAAGGCCAAGTCGATCTGCGCCCTATGCCCTGTACGCCTCGATTGTCTGGCGTGCGCCCTGAGTGTCCGGGCCGAGTTCGGCATATGGGGTGGATTGAATGGCAAGGAGCGCAGCTTGTTGCTGCGGCGCTCCCTGCGGGGCATCGAGTCTCAGCGCACGTTGCAACCGGCCGGCGTCTCGCTCTAGTGCCGTCGATGCCTGCGGCCCTGTGCTCGGGCCTTCGAGGAAGCAAACAGGTGAGCGCCCACCCGGCGCAGCCCTGGGACGTCGTGGACGTCGTCGGCGAGCTCTGGGATGGGCAGGATGGGGATGCCCCGGTGCGACGTTGCGAAGGACCGCATCGCCTCGGCCTCGGACATCCGCTGGGGCTCTCGGCGAACACGATCGACCAGGAGCGCCGCCGTCGCCCGTGCGGGCGCGTCACCGGAAGCCAGCACTGCGGCCGCCTCCCCGGCCCGCGGAGGCAGGTCCTCAGTATCAGGGTGCCACCGGTTGGCCACCACGGCCTCAGCGTGCATCCCTGACTCGCCGAGGCGCTCGACGAAGAAGCCCGCCTCTTCAAGGCTCACCGGAGTGGGGGCGGTGACCACCAGGAACGCGCAGTCGGGAGAGCGGAGCATTTCCAGCACGCGGGAGGCACGCTTCTGGAACCCGCCGTACATCCCCTCGAACGCGGCCAGGAAATCGGCGGTGTCGGCGAGCACCTCGGTGCCGACCAGGCGTCCCACGGTCCTGGCGAAGGCCTGGGCGCCGAACCTGGCGACCCCGACACTGAGGCGGCCGGCTCTCGCCGAGGGCCACATCATCCATCTGATCACCCGTCCCCCCAGGAAGTCGTTCAGCCGATTCGGAGCGTCCAGGAAGGACAGGGCGCTTCTGGTAGGAGGGGTATCCACCACGATGGCGTCGTGCTCCTCCTCCACGGCAAGCTCGTACAACTTCTCCATGGCCATGTACTCGTGCGTTCCGGCAAGCGAGCTCGAGATGCGCTGATAGAAGCGGTTGGAGAGGATCCGATCGCGCCGCTGGGGGCTGCCTGCGTAGCGATGGATCAGCTCGTCGAAGGTTCGCTGGGTGTCGAGCTGAACCGCCTCCATCATCCGGGCTCGCCCGAGCCGGACAGAGGTTCGCTCGCCGGCGACTGTCGGCAGGCGGAGGGAAGTCGCCAGGCGCCTGGCGGGATCGACGGTGAGAAGTGCCGCCTTGCTCCTGCGCTCGGCAAGATGGACGGCCACTGCGGCCGAGACCGTGGTCTTCCCGACCCCGCCCGAACCGCACACCACCACGATCCTGCGCTCGGCCAGCCGTTCTTCGAGCCCGAGAGCCGCTCTCGCTCTTCCCGGCGAGCCCGATCCTTCGGATCGTCCTCGTCGCCAGGGGGAGCCCAGCAGCCTGGCCCGCTCGCTTCGCTCGCGGGGCTGCTGTCCCACTGGACCCCCCGCGCTCGTAGCTGCTACCCCCCCTGGACCCCCCACGCTCTCGCCCTTCATGACCCGAGCGAGCATGCGCACCGTTTCTGGGGATGACCGGCCTGGCACGTCCGGCAGTTGCAGCAACGGCCCTCCTTCCGCCAACTGCTTCAGGAACCCCTGTTGGAGCCGGTGGCGACGATCTCTGGTGGCGGCGCCGGCGATGAGCGCGGCGGACGCTTCGACTGTGACCGGAAGACCGACCGTAGCGCAGAAGTGCATCACGTCCTCCGGGCCAAGGCGTGCCGCTGCTGGTCGGGTTCCCCTGGGGAAGATGTCCGGAAGGCGTCGGTTGGCCACTACTCCCATTACCGGAACCCCCGCTTGCCGAATGGCGGGGATGGCTTCGAATGTCTCGGCCACGGCCATCTCCTCTGGAACGGCCACCAACACCACGCCGGCCTTCCGGCGAAGCACGCCCTCGATCGCGGTGGCTTGCCGTTTGATCCGACCCACGCGGGCCAGGTCCGCGAACGACGAGGCAGAGAGCAGGAACGGAGCGATCTGTCCGGTCGGCGGGGCATCGACCACGATGAAGTCGTACTGCGGACGACCCCGGGCCCGCGGGTCGGTTCGCCTCAGATCCACGAGCTCGTACAGCTTGCCGCACGAGAGGAGGTCCCTGAAACCCGGAGCTCCGCCGATGATCTGATCCAGTACCCCCGTGCGCAGGAGCGGCCGGGTTGCTCGATCCATGCCGAAGAAGAGGTGCAGATACTCGACCGCTGCGTCTCGGGGAGTGATCGAGAGGGCGCTGAATCCGAAAGGCGTGTGTACCTCACGGAACCCGGGATCGGGGAGATGGAGCGTCCGGGCGATCTCGCCCCTCCCCTCCACCTCGACCAGCAGCGTCCGGCGGCCGGCAGCCGCCCCAACCGAGGCCAGGGCCGCCGCGATGGTCGACTTCCCCGTGCCACCCTTGCCCGAGACGATCAGGATCTGCCGGCCGAACAGGTCCTCCCAGCGCATCCGCCGACTATACGAACCAACTCCGGGCAGAGGAGGACAAGGCCGCGGCTGTTGACGGCCGTACCCCGCGCGCTCGCTTCGCTCGTCACGCGGGGGCCTCCCGGCCTACGCGCCGCGGCCGTTGCCGGCCTCGGGACGGATATGGCGCTCGTAGAATCGGCGCCGTGCGCCGGCTTCGCCTCTTCGCCCTGCTTGGGTTTCTCTTGTGTTTCGGCCTCCTACCTCCCGCTGATGCTCAGCCCTCCACGCCGATCGTTGACGTGGTCAAGGTGCAAGGAGTCGTGGACGGGTCGGTCGCGGGATATGTCCGAGAGACCCTGCGGGCCGCGGAACGCTCGGGAGCGTCCCTGATCCTCCAGATCGACTCGTCGTTCGGCTCTTACGGGGACCAAGCCGTGCGCCTGGGCGCTGACATCAGGAGTTCCTCGGTGCCGGTGGTCGTGTGGGTGGGCCCTTCAGGGGCGCGGGCCGCCGGAGGGGCCTTGTTCGTCGTGTACTCGTCCTCGCTCGTTGCGATGGCGCCCGGAGCAGGCATCGGCCCAGCGCGGCCGTTCGACCTCGCCGCGTCCGCCTCGCGCGAGAGTCCCGAGAAGGTGGCCCGCCTCGCGTCCGACCTGGAACGACTCGCTCTCGACGACGGTATGCACCCAGACGGCGTCGAGCGGCTGATCTCGGGCCCGGCACTTCCCGCCGGACCCGCCCAGGATTCGGGGGCCGTGGCGCTCGTGGCCACCGACCTGCGAGACCTCCTCGGCAAGCTCGACGGTCATCGCGTCCGGACCTCAGCAGGATTTGCCGTTCTGGCAACCAGGAGTACTGCCGACCGTCCCGTGGGCGTTCGGTTCCACGAGATCGGCCCGGTACGCCGTCTCCTCCACGCCGTCAGCACTCCGACGGCCGTGTACGTACTCCTGGTGCTCGGCCTGTGGGGGATCGCCTTCGAGCTGACCCAGCCGGGCTTCGGCGTGGCCGGGATCGCCGGGGCTGTCTCCCTGGCCCTGGCCGGCTACGGCCTGACGGTCATTCCCGTTCAATGGTCTGGGGTGGGGCTGATCGTCGCCGGTACGGCCTTGCAGGGTCTCGACGTGGCGATCCGGCGGGTGGCCGCCTTGACCGTCATTGGGACGCTCGCCTTCCTCGCGGGATCCCTCCTGGCCTGGTGGGGAGTGGCCCCGGCGGTCGATCTATCGCTCTGGGTGGTTGCCCTGTTCACGATCGCCGGAGCAGTGTTCTTCGGCTTCGGGATGACCGTGGCCCTTCGATCGAGAGAGCGGGTGCGCACGGCCCAGGTCGGGCTCGTCGGGTTGATCGGTGAGGTACGAACCGACCTCGATCCCGAGGGGGGCGTCTACGTGAAGGGCTCCCTGTGGCGGGCCCGCTCGATGGACGGACCCATCCCGAAGGGCGCCAGGGTGAGGATCAAGGGAGTGGACGGGCTGATCCTGAGGGTCGAGCAAGAGCCCGACTAGCCCAAGCTGGCCCCCCGAGGCCCGGTCCTGTCTCAGATTGATCTCATCTTTGTGCCGATTCCGTAAACAAAGGACCGTTCCGGGAACGGGCGCAGTCTCCTGTGCGTCAATCGCCGAAGAACTGGTAGTAGAGGCCACGTCAAGGAGCACGCCGGATAACGAGGGGAGCTTCGCGGAAGGAGGGAAAGGCCGAAAGGCCAAGCAGGTGGCGACGCACAGTTGGGAGTACGGATGGCAGTGGCGAGCGGCATGCCGCGGAGAAGACTCCAGCCTCTTTTTCGCTCCCAATCATCCCGAGACCAGAGAAGAGAAGACCATGCGGGAGCGGCAGGCCAAGGCTATCTGCGCCCGGTGCCCGGTCCGCATCGAGTGCCTCGAGTACGCGATCCGCATCCGCGAGCCTCACGGGATCTGGGGCGGGCTGAACGAGTTGGAACGGCGCATCCTGATCCGTGAGCGGGAGCGCGGGGGTCTGCGCAGCGTCGGCTAGCGATCGCCTGGAACGCCCAACAGGCACGACCCTATCCCCTCCACCGGACCCCTTTCCGACTGCTGTTGTACCGTACCGCCATGGGAGCCGAGGACCGGCTACAGGAGCTCGGCATCGAGCTTCCGCCCCCACCCCAGCCATTGGCGTCCTACGTGCAAGTTTCCGTCTCGGGCGGCTTCGCCTACGTTTCGGGACAGGTCCCCATTGCCGAGGGGAAGCTGCTTTGGACCGGCGTGCTCGGCAACGAGGTCGACGTAGTCGCTGGAGCAGACGCCGCCCGGCGGTGCGCCCTCCAGGCCCTCTCAGCTTTGCGCGCAGAGATCGGCTCGCTCGACCGAGTGAAGAAAATCGTCAAGCTCGCGGTGTTCGTGGCCTCGGCGGCAGGGTTCACCGACCAGCCGAAGGTGGCCAACGGGGCCAGCGACCTCCTCGCCGAGGTGTTCGGCGAATCCGGCCGCCATGCGCGCACAGCCGTCGGTGTCTCCGGGCTTCCCCTCGGCGCTCCAGTCGAGGTCGAAGTCATAGCGGAGATCGGCCCGTAATCGTTCGTCCCTCGGCGGCGACTGGGGGCTGTTGACGCCGCCACCCCCGTTCGCTCGCGCTCCGTGGCCTTCTCCGAACGACTCAGCCACGCAGAACTCGATAATCCCCTTCGCGGCGGGTCAGGCCACGGGCGTCGAAGTATTCGAGGAGCGGTAACGCGTATTTCCGGCTCGTCCCGAGTGCCTCGCGGAAGCCTGAGACGGTGATTCCGGACGCGATCGCCTTCTCGCGGATGAGCTCCTCGGCGCGAGCCAGAAGCGCCGGCGATACCACGACGTCAGGCGAGACCCTGACCAGCCGGCCGTCGGCGCACGCCGCTTGGATCAGCTCTCTCCCGAACCCCTGGGCGATCAGCTCCTTCACCGAGGGAGGTGTCGGTTCGGCTCTCACGACAGCCTCCACCAGCCGGTCGGCGTCCTCCCGGCCCGCCGTGGACGCCCGGTGGCTGGCCAGGCGCAGCATGGTTCCTTCCCGGATGACGTCCCCGGCTCGAGCGAGGTGAGCGATCAGCGCATCGGCAAGCCCGGCATCGGAGAACCGGGCCGAACGCTCGGCGAGTACGATCCGGGCCTCACCGACCTCGAGTCCTGGGCGCAGGGGATGCGCCCGGTGATAGCCGGCGAGATGTGACGTCAGGTATCCCTCGACATCCCGCAGAAGATCAGGGCTCACCAGCCACACGTCGAGCCGGATGGCGCCTCGCCGGACAGCGTCATCCGCGTCCGCCCCGGACAGCACGAGGATGTCCGAAGCCTTCATGGCCCCTCGATCGGCCACCAGGCGCCAGGCCAGCGCCCCTCGATCGGCTTCCTCTCTCGCCCTCAGCCTGGCCGCCGGATCAGGCCCGGGGCGGAGCGGGGGGTCCGTGTCCAGGACCTGGCCGCCGGCAACGGTCTCCTGCCTACCTGCCTCTCGCAGGACGAAGCTGTCCTTGAAGTCCAGGACCACAGGGCGCGAGAGCGAGACCCTGACGAATGCCGTGCCGCCGGGTCGAAGCTCCGGGACCCCATAGAGGCGGAGCCGAGCATCCCGTTCCGCGGATCCTGCATAGAACTTGTAGGCGCCTCGGGAGGTGAGTGGATGGGCGATGCCCCGCACGGGCCGGACCCATCCCTCGAACACCGAGGTGGACCGCCATTGCCCGGGGAGCGCAAGCACGTCGCCTCGCTCCAGCTCGGCCTTTGCCGTGGCGGAGAGGTTCACCGCCACGCGGCTCACTGGCTGCGCAACGTCGAGGGTGCGCTTGTGCGTCTGCAGTCCCCGGATCCGAGCTCGGTGGCCGGAGGGAAAGACCTGGGCCTCCTGCCCGACTGCGATCGGGCCTCCCGTGAGGGTTCCCGTCACTACGGTCCCTGCCCCACGGATGGTGAAGACCCTGTCGATGAACTGACGGGGCCTTCCGTCTCGGTCGGGAAGGGGGGCCCGCCCCACCATGTCGTCGAGCGCACCCCGAAGCTCATCCATCCCCTGATCCCTGGCCGCGGAGCACGCCACGATCGGCGCGCCTTCCAGCCGGGTCCCTTCGAGCTTTGACTGGATCTGTCGTGTGCGGAGAATGAGGGCCTCCTCGTCCACCAGGTCCCTCTTGGTCAGGGCCACCACCGCGCCGTTCGCTCCCAGCACGTCCACGATCTGGAGGTGCTCTTCCGATTGGGGCTTCCATCCCTCGTCCGCTGCCACCACGAACAGGACCAGGCGAACCGGCCCCACGCCGGCCAGCATGTTCCTGACAAACCGCTCGTGGCCCGGGACGTCGACGAAGCCAATCTCCTGGCCGGAGGGGAGGGTGGTCCACGCGAACCCAAGGTCGATCGTCAGGCCCCGGCGCTTCTCCTCGGCCAGCCTGTCCGGGTCGATGCCGGTGAGTCGGAGGATCAGCGCCGACTTGCCATGATCGACGTGGCCGGCCGTGGCCACCACCTGGAGGGGGCGATCTTCTCGCGGCGCTGGGGGAGCGGCGGTCATGGCCGCGAGCCGGTCAGGATTGCTCGAGGACGTAGCGGATGGCCCGGGCCAGGCGGTCGTCGTCCTCCGGCGGCACGGTGCGAAGGTCGAAAACGAGGGCGCCGTCATCCACACGGCAGAACACGGACGGCCGGCCGAGGCGCAGCTTGGCCGCGGCAACGTCCGGAGATGAAACCCGGAGGACCAGTTCCGCCGAAGGGATGCCGTATCCGGGCAGGGACCCCCCGCCCGCGACCGCCTCCCCCTTCCGGGCCGTCGCGCCCTTGAAGCACGTCGCCAGCGCTCTCGCCCTGGACAGGAGCCTGCCTTGGCCCACGGAGAGGAAGTCCCACAGGGGGAGCTCGTGGCGCCGATCCGTGGCGTACAGGCGGAGGACGGCCTCCAGAGCCGCGACGGTCATCTTGTCGACGCGCAGGGCCCGAGCCATGGGATGCCGGCGGAGACGTTCGATCAGGTCCGCCTTTCCGACCAGGAGACCGGACTGGGGGCCACCCAGCAGCTTGTCGCCGGAGAACGAGACCAGGTCGGCCCCACCCGCCAGAGCCTCGGTGACCGCTGGTTCCTCCCCCGGCACCTCGGCGTATCGGTCGAGGAGGCCGCTCCCCACGTCGTACAGCAGCGGCACATTGGTGTCATGCGCGATACGGCTGAGCTCGGAAACCGGCACGGTATCGGTGAATCCAACCACCCGATAGTTGCTGGGATGGACCTTGAGGATGAGCGCGGTCTTCGAGGTGATGGCCCGGTGATAGTCGTTCCCGCGAGTGCGGTTCGTCGTCCCCACCTCGATCAGCTTCGCCCCGGAGGCAGCCATGATCTCGGGAAGGCGAAACTCTCCGCCGATCTCGATCAGCTCTCCCCGAGAGACCAGGACTTCCTTCCTCTGGGCCAGCGCTGCCAGGGCCAGCAACAGGGCAGCCGCGTTGTTGTTCACCACCAGCGCGTCCTCTGCTCCGGTGAGCGCGACGAGGAGGGACTCGGCGTGCGAGGTCCGGCGGCCCCGAGAGCCCGTTTCACGCTCGACCTCCAGGTCCGAGTAGGTTCTCCCGGCAAGCGCGGCCGCGTCGGCCGCACGTTGCGGAAGCGGCGCCCGTCCCAAGCCCGTGTGCAGGATCACGCCAGACGCGTTGATGACCTCGGTCATGCCGTAAAAGCTCCGGGCCGCCCTGCCGATCGCGCGGGCCAGGATCTGATCGTTGTCGGGAACGTCGGCTCCCCCCGCGGCTTCCGTACGGATCTGAGAGAGCGTGACTTGAAGCTCGTGCTTCACCAGTGGCCGGCCGAATTTGAGCGTCGCCTTCTTTCCGGGCGCAGACCGAAGGAGCGCGTCGATGGAGGGAACGCTGCGCCGCGAGTCCTCGGACGCGAGCCGTCGAGCGCTCACGACGCCGGCCTCTGCCAGGGAACGAAGCGCTGGTGAAACAAGGGTTCCCGATACAACGGCTCCCACTTCTCCATCACGCCCGAGTGCTCTTCCTCGTGCTCCCAGGCCCGAACGTGTTGCACGTCGTCCCACTCAGAGACCACGAGGTACACCGTGGGATCAATCAGCGACGGACCCATCTCTGCCCACCGATATCCCGGCTGCCGTGTGGCCAGCTCCAGCATCGCTCGCATGTCCTTCTCGAAGTCCTCGCGGTCCGCCTCCCGAGTGAGCGAGAACCTCAGGTAGGAGAGGATCGTCACGCGGTAGAGCGTAGCAGCGCCGGTCGTCCCCGCCCTTACATTCCCCCTTCGGCCCCAATAGGCGCTTCTCGTGTCAAGCTTTCGTTGTCCGGTTGGCAGAATCCGTTACCGGATCGCCGGACGGAGCGCCTGTCATGAAGGACAAGGAGAACGTGTGACGCTCGCCCACATCGGCCGGTTCCAGGTGGAACGGGCGCTCGGGAGCGGGAGCTACGCCACCGTCTGGCTGGCCCGCGACGAGGACCTGGAGGCGTGGGTCGCCATCAAGCTCCTCGCCGAGAACTGGAGCATGAACGCGGACGCTCGACGAAGGTTCATGGAGGAGGGCCGAGCCCTCAGGCGCCTGGACAGCGATCGGATCGTTCGTGTGTACGAGGTGGGACATCTCACTGATGGTCGCCCATACATGGTGATGGAGTTCGCCGACCACGGCACGCTGGAGGATCGCCTTCGGCTGCGCGGGCAGCTCGACCAGCCGTTCTCCGTGGAAGAGGCGATCGGCCTGTCCCTGGAGATCGCCGAGTGCTTGACTGCGGTCCACGACCTCCGGATCGTCCACCGGGATGTGAAGCCGAGCAATGTCCTGTTCCGAAGCGTTCCCCGCGAGCGACAAGAGGCTCTCCGCCGCGACGGGAAGCCTGTGGCGACCGAACGGACCCTCCTGGGCGACTTCGGCATCGCCAGGCGTCTGGAGGGGCTTCCCGCCCACACCATGGTCGTGGGATCTCCCCACTACATGGCTCCCGAGCAAGCCGACCCCGCCCGCGCGGCCACCGTCGACTACCGAAGCGACGTCTATTCGGCCGCTGTGATCCTGTACGAGACATTGACCGGGCGGGTTCCGTTCGGCGTCGAGTCTCCGATCGACCTGACGAGGCTCGAGCACGAGGCCCCGCCCGTCGAAGCCTTCCGCCCGGACGTGCCTCGAGCGCTGGCCGAGGTTCTGGCGCAAGGGCTGGACAGGGATCCCTCGAAGAGGTTCACCTCCTCCTGGGAGTGGAAGGAGGCGCTTCGCCAGTCGCAGGGCGGAACCTTGGAGCCCGCCTTCGTTTCCATGGGCACGACCGACCGAGAAGGGGTCTTGATCGACCTCCGGCCCGGCCATGCCGCGCCGGAAGTGGGCACCGTGCCCATCCCCATCGGAGCTGCGGCTGGTGCTGCCCCGACCATGGCTACCGAAACCATGAAGCGAACCGCGGCGCTGCCCGAAGCGCCGGCGATCGGCGAGGGGTCGCCGCCAAGGACGATCGGGCAGTTCCCTCGCTCCACCGGCGACGTCAGCACGCTCAACGTCCGTGTCCCCGGAGGCATGATCTGCGCGGCCGGTCTCCTGATGCTGGTGAGCATCTTCCTGCCGTGGGGTTCGGTCGGGTCGGGTCTGGAGAGCCACGTCGGAGCGGAATTCCGTTCGGGAGCCCTGGTGGCGATCGAAGGGGTCGCCCAGTTCCTGGCGGGCCTTCGGCTGTGGCGCACCCGGCGCCGATGGGTGGCGTCGCTGTTTGCCGGTGGGGCCAGCCTCGTGGGGATCGCCGGGGTCGGTTTCGCCAGCTACGAGCTGATTCGACTCGGCGACCCCTCGAATGCCCCCGGGCTGCTGCTGTTGCTCGGGTCGAATCTCGTCACGGCGTTTGCTGGGTACCGGGCGCAGGAACGGCTGGCCCGCATCAAGCGCCAGGAACGCTACCCCAAGCCGCGAACCGTGTGACCCCCTACAGGCCCAGCGAGCGGGCGATGATCAGACGCTGGATCTCGCTCGTGCCCTCCACGATGCGAAGCATGCGAACCCACCGGAAGATGCGCTCCACCGGGCCCTCCGTGAGCAGCCCCATACCTCCGTAGATCTGCACGGCCCGATCGGCCACTCGGTTCACCATCTCGGTGTTGTTTAGCTTGACCATGGAGGACTCCTTGATGGGGTACTCGCCCCGGTCCACGAGCCATGCCAGGTGGTATGTCATGAGCCTTGCCGCATGCACCTCCAGAGCAGAGTCGGCCAGCATCCACTGGACCGCCTGGTACTTCCCGATCGGCTTGCCGAATGTCTGCCGCTCCATGGCGTAGTGCGTGCAGATTCGCACGAGGTAGTCGGCGATACCCACGCACAGCGCCCCGATGTAGGCTCGCCCGCCGTTCAGAAACTTCATCGCCGACTGAAACCCGTAACCGATCTCTCCGATCACGTTCTCCTGGGGGACCCGGCAGTCCTCGAAGATGAGCTCGGCCTGGTTCGTGTCCCCCGCCAGGGTCTTCTGATTCCTGCCGACGACGTACCCGGGTGCGTCCCGCTCGACCAGGAACGCGGTGATGCCACCGCCCGCTCGTCGCTCCGGATCCGTCACGGCAAAGACCAGGGCCACGTCCGCGTGTGCCCCATTGGTGATGAAGTGCTTCCGTCCGTTCACGATCCATTCGTCGCCCTGGAGCTTCGCCGTGGTCCGGATGGCCTGGGCGTCCGAGCCGGCCTCTGGCTCGGTCAGCGCGAAGCACATGGTGGTCTCGGCGCGAACCAACGGCTCGACGTACTTCGCGTGAAGGTGCTCGGGCAGCTCCATGAGGATGGGAGTGGGAGCCTCCGGATTGGGTGGGCCGAGAACGAAGCTCGCGAATCGGAGGCCGGACTTTCCGCCCTCCTCCACGAGCAGGGTGTAGCCGAGGTTCGACAGGCCCCACCCGCCAACCGACTCGGGCATGTGTGCGGCATAGAACCCGAGCTCCGCCGACGTCCGCCGCAGGGCGAGGCCGGCCTCCTTCATCTCCGGGGTGAACTCGTCGTCCTGGATCTGCGCCCGGTACCGGTCCTCAACCGGACGCACTTCGCGTTCCAGGAACGAGCGGAACGAAGCCAGGAGCTCCTGGTATTCATTGGGAATGGAGAAGTCCACGGCGCTGTAACGCTACCTCCTTATCTCCTCCTCAGCGCCCCGCCTTCGGCGGGTCACTGACGAGCCAGGGGTCCGCAGCTGCCTCGCTTCGCTCGTTGCTGCTAACCCCCTGGACCCCCTGCTACGCTTCGCAACGAGATGGACGTCACGGAGCGCGCAGCGTTCACCGCCGCCAGCGACGCCTGGATGCTCCGCGGCGGCGGCATCGACGTGGTGACCGAAGGGCCGCTTCGAACCGAGGAGATGATCCTCAACATCGGCCCCCAACATCCCTCGACGCATGGGGTGCTGCGGATCGTCCTCGAGCTGGACGGCGAGATGATCATCCGGGCCGAACCCGTGATCGGCTACATGCACCGGGGTGCGGAGAAGCTCGCCGAGTATCGCGATCCCCGGCAGGTCCTGGTGCTGATGAACCGCCACGACTGGCTCTCCGCGCTCAACAATGAGCTCGGATGGGTCATCGCGATCGAGCGCATGCTCCAGATCGAGGTGCCCGACCGGGCTCAGTGGATCCGCACCATGATGGCCGAGTGGAACCGGCTGCTCAATCACCTCATGTTCACCGGCTCCTATCCGCTCGAGCTGGGGGCGATGACCCCCGTGTTCTACGCGTTCCGCGAGCGGGAGATGATCCAGGACCTGATGGAGGCGGCCACGGGCGCCCGCATGCATCACTCGTACGTGCGAGTAGGCGGGCTCAAGGACGATCTGCCCCGAGGCTTCCTCAAGCGGTCCGCCGACGTGCTGGGCTGGGTTCGCAAGAAGCTCGTCGACTTCGAGAACCTCATCATGGGGAACGAGATCATCCACGCCAGGACCAAGGGGATCGGGGTCCTTCCTCCCGAGGTGGCCACGGCCTACGGCTGCTCGGGGCCTGTGCTCCAGGCGTCCGGTGTTCCCATGGACCCCAGGAAGGACGAGCCCTACGAGAAGTACGGCGAGGTGAAATTCGACGTCCCGGTGGGCCAGAACGGCGATTGCTACGATCGGCTGTGGGTACTGGTCCAGCGGATGTGGGAGTCGTGCAAGATCATCGAGCAGTGCCTGGAGAAGCTGCCCGCCGGCCAGTACATCTCGCCGAAGCTCCCCAAGAAGATCAAGGTTCCCGAAGGTGAGATCTACCTGCGGACCGAGAACCCGCTCGGCCTGATGGGTTACTACGTGGTCGGAGACGGCGGTGACTTCCCGTACCGGATGAAGATGCGCACCGCGTCCTTCTCGAACGTGGCGGTGATCCCGGCCATCCTTCCGGGCACCCTTGTGCCCGACCTGATCGCCATCCTGGGCAGCGTGTTCTTCGTGGTCGGCGACGTCGACCGCTGACACTCATTGAGGACGAACCGACCGCGGCCGCTCGGTCACATCTTTGCCCAGGCAGAGAACCCACGAGGCGCCCAGCCCCTCCCTGCCCAGGAGGAGGTTCGCCCGGTTGCGCTCCGAGTAGATCCTGAGGGCGTCGATCCCGCGACGGGCGTTCAATGCCTCCACCTGGCGAGCTTGAGCCTGCTCGTCGATCTCACGGAACCCCAACGACAGGAGGGCATCTCGCTGCCTGACCGGTCCCCACACATGGAGCCCGCGGCTTCGCGCGTGCCGGACCAGCGAGGCAAAGTCCACACCGGCGGTTATGTCGGTCGATCCAGGCTGGGTCAGCACGTCGTGGTGCACGCGGTGGTCCCTGTAGCCGTGCACGGACCGGGGCTCGGCTTCGTCCACGAATCCGTAGTCCACCATCCAGACGTACCCTCGCTCCAAAACAGCGACGGCACGATCGACGAGCTCGAGCGTGGCCGGGCTCACCACGAACTCCTCTCCGGGCGCCAGGGGCGGGGCCTGATCCTGCAGCTCCGTCGACGACGGCGGCCCCTCCACGAGGACGAATCGATCGGCCTCCACCCCGACGAAGAGCTCCGCGAGTCCACCTGAGGTTCCGCGGAGGCGATGGAAGGGGAGGTTGTCCAGAAGCTCGTTGGCGATGATGCAGCCCAGGATCGGACTGGTGACGTCGCTGAGGCTCTGCAGCGGCTCGAGCCCGCTCGCCTGCAGAGCTCGGCGGGCAGCGGAGCCTCGTTCCACCGCTGTGTACCGTACGACCCTGGTCATCTCGGGCGGTAGGGCTTCGAGGATCTGCCTGGCCAGAGTCCCGTCCCCGGCTCCCACCTCGATGATGTCGAAGGGGGCCGGCCGGTCGAGCAGCTCCCAGAACTCCGCCATTTGCCGGGCTACCAGCCGTCCGTACACCGGCGACAGGTGGGGGCTGGTGACGAAGTGGCCCTCTTCGCCCACGGGCAGGCGTGAATAGAAGCCCTCGTCAGGGTCATACAGCGCCGACTCCATGAACTCCGCGAACGTGATCGGGCCGATCGCGGCGATCCTGCGACGGAGCCGGTCGGCCAGGTGCGCCGTTGTGGGTTCACCTCGGATTGCCGGCATCGCTCACAAGGTTCGCAGGCCGTGGTCCGACGGGGCAACATCGCCGCCCGCTCTGCCATCATTCCGGACATGCCGCCCATCTTGAGAGTTCTGGCGCCAAATCCGGGCCTCTTCACGCTGGAGGGCACGAACACGTGGATCGTGGGGGCTCGGCCGTCGCTGGTGATCGATCCAGGCCCGGACGACCCAGAGCACGCCCGGGAGATCCATCGCGAGGCGTATCCGGTGGGAGCGATCCTCCTCACCCACCATCATCCCGACCACGCTCAGGGGGCCGCGCTTCTGGCCGATCAGACGGGCGCGCCGGTGCTCGCCTTTCGGCCCACGGCAGTCGAACGCAAGCTGGCAGACGGTGCGATCGTGCCCGGCGGAGGCGTCATCCTCCACGCCGTGCATGCTCCCGGCCACACCCCCGACCACCTCGTGTTCTTCGAGCGGGAATCGGGGGCGCTGTTCACGGGTGATGCGGTCCTGGGGCGGGGCACGAGCGTGATCGATCCTCCCGAAGGTGACATGACCGCGTACATGCGCTCTCTCTCGATGATGGTGGCCCTGGCCCCGAGGGTCATCTACCCGGGCCACGGGCCGGCCGTCTGGTCGGCCGTGCAAAAGCTCCGTGAGTACGTGGATCATCGGAAGGATCGGGAACGGCAGGTGCTGGCAGGACTGGAGAACGGCGCTCGCACGGCCGAAGAGCTGGTGCCCCGCATCTATCCCGAGTACCCCGAAGAGCTGCATCCGGCCGCGGCCAGATCGGTGCTGGCCCACCTGCTCAAGCTGGCCCGGGAGGGGCGGGTGGCCCGGGTGGGGCGGCCGGCCGACGAACGGTTCGCCCTGGCCTCGGGGGCGGCCTGTGAACGGTGCGGGCGGCCCGTCGTGCCCGGCTCGAAGCTGTGCGATCGGTGCGGGGTGGCGGCGCTGCAAGAGGCTCCTCCGAGAACCGGAGGGGGTCCAGGGGGTAGCAGCAACGAGCGAAGCGAGGCAGCTGCGGACCCCTGGCTCGTCGAGAACCGGCCGAAGGCGGGGACTCGAGGAGGAGATCGAGGAGGAGATCAAGGAAGCAACGAACCGGCCGGCGATGCTCAGGAGGGGTCGCCTTCCGAGACAAACGGTGGGCAGGCCAACACGTAACGAAGACCGATTCTTCGAACCAGCCCCTGCCGCTGGAGGTCCGCGATAGATCGGTTCACGCTCTCTCGGGTGGCGCCGATCATGGAGGCCAGGAGATCCTGCGGGAGGGGCAACGCGATGATCACGCCGCCGGGACGGGGCCACCCGTGCTCCGCGGCGAGATCTTGGAGCACGCCGAGCAGGCGATGCGGCACCCGCATGGCCAGCGTCCGGGCGAGGGTGCGCTGAACCTGAGCGGCTCGCCGGCTTACGGCGACCACCACCCAGCGGGCTATGCGCGGATCCGATGCCATCGCCGCACGAAGCGCGGGGAATGGGACCGAGCACACGCTGCTGGCGACGAGGGCCCGGGCCTCCGGAAGAGAGATGGGATCCGGAGGTGCGTGGACGAAACTGGGGATCATTCCCTGCTCTCCGAGAACGCTTCCTCGACCGAGCACCGCCACGGTCCCTCTTCGGCCCCAGGGGGTGGTCGAGACCAGCGCCACCGCACCCCTCTGGATGGCCCAGAAGCAGGAGGGTTGTTCCCCCTCTGGGAGCAGGACCTGGCCCGCCTCCAGGCGGCGGACGGTGATGCCGCCACGCGCCCGAAGCCGGGCAAGCCAGGAGGGAGATGGATCTGCGAGGGGGAGAGGGATGTCGTCGGGCGCGAGGTCCACCGTGAAGCCCCCTCTCGCATCGAAGTGTACCGCGGGACTCCGACATCGGCTCGGCGATCGAATCGACGGGTCGAGAGGGCGGATTCACTGCTAGGCTCGGTTGCTGGCCAGATCCGTCCGGAGTCGAGCAGGGGCGCGTTTCGGTGCCCAGAGCCCAGGCGAAGCCGAGTGAGCCCGAGGGAGACCGGCCATGACCGTGCATCCCGCTCCTGCGGGTGAGCGAGGCGAACAGGACGATCCCAGGAAGGCAACGACCGCGCCTGTCGAGGTCGCTGCCGTGCTCGGAGCGGTCCGGGACGACGTCCGCCAGACCCTTCGAACCGGATGGCTCGACCCCGGGGTCGAGGCAGCGGCCAACTACCCCGTGTTCTTCACGGCGGCGTGGTCTGCGATCCGCCCCAACGTAGGCAAGAGCTTCCTCGCTCTGGCCAGGAGGATCCGATCGGATGCAGCCGATCTGCTCCGAGTGGGTTTCGATCTGCCAGACCTGCGCAAGCGCCTCGACGGAGATTTTTCCGAGGAGGAGATCAGGCGGATCGAGGAATCCACCCGCGCTGCCCACCTGGCCACCGCGAAGGCTCAGATCGTGGTCCACGCGCTGTATCGCGCGGTACGCAAAGAGCGGATCTCGGGAACGGGGCGGGAGGAGCCCCCGGTCCGAAGAGGCGTGCCCGAATGGCAGCGCTGGATGTCCTTCCAGCCAGCCTCTCAGAACACCAGACCTATCCTGATGAAGGTCGTGGACGAGATGGCGCTGCCCACGGCTCCGGTTCCCCTGCGGTTGCTGGCCAGATGGCCCGCGGCACTGGCCAAGGTGTGGGACGAGCTCGGGCCGATCGCTCGGTCGGAGGCCTGGAAGTCTGGCGCCTCACGGCTGCGACGGCTCGTCCTGGCAGGGATGACCACGCTTCCCCATCCCGTCGAGCTTCAGTGGGCTGCGCTGAAGGACAGGGGCTTCACCGAGGAGGAACGGCAGGAGCTCACGGGCATCCTTGCTGCCCACGACTCGGCTATGCCCACGCACACGCTGGCGTCGGCGTTCACCTGGATGGCCTTCGGCGCACCGGAGATCGGGGTGGAAGGCTAACTCGGGTGCGCGCAAGCTTCTATCGCCCGGATGATCCCGATACCGTCATTGGATCCGCGCGGTGGAGGTCCGAGGGAATCGATGTCGAAGCCGAAGACGAGTCCGTGCGCCAGGCGATCCGTGCGATCTTCCGACCGACCCCGGTCGTGATCGAGGACCCGTCCATGCGCTCGTACGGAACGGCCGGCCCCGTGCTGCTGTCTCCGGGGTCGCTTCATTGGTTCAGGGCAGCGGCGGAGACCCGGATCCAGGCCGCGGGGCTCGGGGTCAGGTTCGTGCCGGAGTCGGAGGGTGCCATGGGGTGGGATCCAGCAGGCGCCTATCGCACGTTCAACGACGCCATTGAGCGCAAGGCCCGGATCGGAGCCCCGCCCCGGACTCAGGCCACCGACTGACACAACACCACTTGGTTCTCCTGATGATGTCGACGCACGAGGACGAGATCCTTCGCTGGCGGGAGAACCGGGTGGCTCGTCTGAGAGGGCCGGACGGGTGGCTCGCGGTCGTCGGGTTGGCCTGGTTGCAAAAGGGGGAGAACTCGGTCGGGTCGGCTCCTGAGAGCCGGGTGCTCCTTCCCCGAGGGCCTGGGCTGCTCGGAGGGATCACCGTGGAGGGCGACGCAGTCGTTGCGACGTTCGAGGCTGATGCCGGTGTCACTCATGACGGCGCACCCGTCACCACCCTGAACCTGCAGGACGACCTCAAAGGTGATCCAACCCTCCTTCGGTTGGGCTCACTCACCTTCCACGTGATCCGTCGCGGCGACCGGCTGGCCGTGCGGGTCAAGGACGCCGAAAGTCCTTCCAGAAGGTCGTTCACCGGGATCGACTATTTCTCGATCGATCCTCGGTGGCGGCTTCAGGCTCGCTTCGAACCCTACGACCCCCCGAGGACCGCGCACGTGCCCACCGTCGTCGGGCTGGAGGAGAGCTACCTGGTGCCGGGGGCCTTGGCGTTCGAACACGACGCGGTGACTTATCGCATCGAGGCGTTCCTGGAGGGGGGAGAGACCGATCTGTTCATCATCTTCGGTGACCTGACCAATCGTTCGGAGACGTACGGGGGTGGGCGCTACATGTACACGCGGCCGCCGGACGATCGGGGAATCGTGGTCCTCGACTTCAACAAGGCCTACAACCCTCCGTGTGTGTTCACGCCTTTCGCCACCTGCGCGCTCCCGGCCCCCCAGAACAGGCTGCCCATTCGTGTGGAGGCCGGCGAGAAGCTCTACCGCGGGCCAGCCGTTCCGCCTGTCGTACCCCGCGGCTAGCATGCCGTTGATGACCTTCGAGCCCGATCCCGAACAATCCAAGGTCCTGGATCATCGTCGAGGCGTGCTCCTCCTCACCGGCGGTCCGGGGACCGGCAAGACCGCCGTGCTTCGGGAGCGCTTCGCCCGCCTGATCGAGGAGGGAAGCGATCCCGAACGAGTGGCAATGGTGGTCCGAACGAAGCAGGCTCGCCGGGAAGCTCGACGGGCGCTCCTCGAGCGCCTCTCCAGGCCCCTCCCCGGCATGAAGCTCATGACCGTCCAGGGACTGGCGAACCATGTCGTCGGAGCGCGCTTCGAGGCGCTGGACTATCAGCGGGCGCCCGAAATCCTCTCCGCGCTCGATCAGTTCTCGAAGGTGCAGGAACTGCTCGAGGGGGAGGATCCGAGCGATTGGCCCGTATACGGGGCCATGCTCTCCCTCCGCGGGTTCGCGGATGAGGTGCGGCAGCTCATCCTTCGGGCCCAGGAGGCCCTGATGACTCCTGAGGAGATCGCGGCGAAGGCCGAGGCTTCCGGCCTGCCGGGATGGCGCGAGCTGGCCTCCTTCTATCGTCGCTATCTCCAGGTCCTGGACGACATCGGCGTGGCCGATTACGGCGGGCTGGTCAACCAGGCGGCCGCCGCGGCGGGCCACGGCGAGCCCTTGTTCGAGCACCTGCTGGTCGATGACTACCAGGAAGCCACGTTCGCCGAAGAGGCGCTCATCGTCGGCTTGCGCGTGCAGAGCCTCGTGGTCGCGGGGGACGAGGGATCGCACATCTTCTCGTTCCAGGGCACGACCGATGTTCCCCTCAGGCGCTTCCTGGAGCAGCTTCCAACTGCCGAGCACGTGTCGCTCGACACGGCGCACAGATGCGAGACGCCCGCGTACGAGGCCTGGTCCACGCCGCACACATCCGAAGAGACGGCTGCGGTGGCCCGCGAGCTGAGGAGGATCCATGTCGAGGACGGCGTGCCGTGGGGAGAGCTCGCCGTCGTGGTCAGGCGGGAGGGCACCCACGTCGGAGGGCTGCTTCGCGCGCTCGACGATGCCCGAGTGCCTCGAACCACGCCGGAAGGTGGGCTGTCCCTGCTCGCCGAGCCGGCGACCTTCCCGTTCGTGCTGTCGCTGCGGTGGCTGGCCCGGCCCCAGGACCGAGACGGGCTGGCTGAGTCGATCCTCACCTCTGAGCTGGTCCGGCTGTCTCCGGCGGCGGCCAGGGGACTGATCCGTGCTGCCTTGGCGGCGGAACAGTCGCCGGCGGCGGCACTGCAGCGAACCGATGGCTTGGCGCCGGAGGAGGCGTCCGAGTTGCAGCGTCTCTGTACCGTCCTGTCGGACGCCGAGGCCGTGTCCGGCCGGTCTGTCCTGGACGCGTTCTCGATCCTGTGGCGGAAGCTGCCGTACGCGCAGCGGCTGGTGGATGCCGGCGAGTCATCACCCGAGGGAGCCAGGGACCTGGACGCGGTCCTGGCCTTGTCCGAGGCCGTGTCCCGGGCCGGTGAGAAGGCCGACGCATCGGTCATCGCATTCCTCGAAGTGCTCGAAGCAGGGGAGGAAGGGCCTGGCCTGGCCGAGCTTCCCGAGGAGCGGCGCCCCGACGCGGTGCGGGTGTTCACGGCACATGGTTCCGCCGGGCGAGAGTTCGACACCGTCATCGTCGTGGGCGCCACCGAAGGCAACTTCCCCAGCCTGTCCCGGCCCGAGCCGATGTTCGATCTTGCGGCGCTGGATGGGCGCATCTCACAGTCGGAGCGGAATCGCTTTCGGCTCTGGGACGAGCGGAGGCTGTTCCGCGTGGTGGCGAGCCGGGCCCGACGCCGGGTGGTGTTCACCGCCAGCGACCCGCACGAGGAGGCCACGGTTCTCACTGCCAGGTCGCGGTTCGTTTCGGAGCTGGGTGTCCCGTGGACCGCTGCACCGAGCGGGCCGTTCGCCGAGCCGCTGTCGGTCGCCGAGGCGGCGGCGTCATGGCGACGAGGCTTTGCCGATACCTCACAGCCTCCCAACCTGCGGCTGGCCGCTCTTCGTGCACTGCTGGCCCTGGGGGACAACCCCACTGGGTGGTGGTTCCAGCGGGACTGGACCGGATCGGACCGGCCGTTGCACGAGGGTATCCGCGTGTCGTTCTCGAAGTTGGACACGCTGGAGAACTGCGCCCTGCAGTACGTGCTGTCGGAGGAGTTGGGCCTGGAAGGGCGGGCTGGGTATTACGCCTGGGTCGGTCACTTGGTCCACCGGATCATCGAGGACTGCGAGTCCGGTTCGATCCCGCGGACCGAGGAGGGTCTGGTCGCCGCGGCCGAGGATCGCTGGCAGCCCGAGCAGTTCCCCTCGCATGCGGTCTCCGAAGCATTCCGGCGAGTGGTGACGAAGAAGATGCTCCCCACATGGCTCCTGGTATACGGGCAGACGCCGGCTCTGGCGGGCGAGATCCGCTTCAACTTCGAGTTCGCCGGGGCCACCGTGACCGGCGCCATCGACCGGGTAGGAGCGGTGAAGAGTGGGGGAAGCCAGATCACCGACTACAAGACGGGGAAGGCCAGGGGTGGCCCCGCCGAGGAGAACCTCCAGCTCGGCATCTATTACCTGGCGGTGAACCTGGCCGAGGAACTCGCCGCGTACCGCCCGGTGAAGGCGGTCGAGCTTGCGTTCCTCAAGGAGGGTCTGAACAGCTCCCGGTTCACCGCGCAGCTCGCCATGAATTCGAAGGCCCAACAGGAGTTCGGGGAGAACATGGCGGCCCGGCTGACCGGGCTGATCGAGCAGGTCCGGGAGCTCCTCCGCACCGAGGTCTACCGGCCCAGCCCGCAGGCCGAATGCCGGTTCTGCGACTTCAAGACGCTCTGCCCCTTGTGGCCCGAGGGACGGGACCTGTTCCCCGTCGTGGCGGGAGGCCCGTCATGACGGCTGGTCGATTCCCTGAGGAGATCCGGAACGTCTTCGGCGGAGCCGATCCCACCGAGGAACAGTGGCGGGCCATGTCGATGCCGCTGGAGCCCTACGTGGTTGTGGCCGGGGCCGGGTCGGGCAAGACGTCGGTCATCGCGGGGCGGGTTGTGTATCTGGCTCTGGTGGCCCTGGGCAAGGTGCGGGCGGACCACCCGGGCATCCTTCCTGGGAACGTCCTCTGCCTGACGTTCACCAACAAGGCAACGGAGAACCTCACTCTTCGGATCCGGCGGGCGCTGCAGGGACTGGATCTTCCTGAAGGAGAGGAACCCACGATCGCCAACTACCACGGGTTCGCCGCGCAGATCCTGGAGCGCCATGGGCTCCTTGCCGGCATCGAGCCGGGCCAGCGAATCCTCACGCCCGCCCAGCGGACGGAGCTGTGCGCCCGGGTCCTGGACGACATGGCCTTCGAGCACGTGACCGCGGAGTGGCAGCCGTCGGTGATCACCAAGATCCTCGAGCTGGCCGATCAGGCGGCGAACCATCGTCGGGACCCCTGGGAGATCATCGCCTTCAACCAGGAGCGCTTGGAGCAGCTCGCCGAGCACCGCAGCGACAAGGCCTATCAGGCGGCCCTGGAGCGGATCGAGCTGGCCACGGCCGTCCAGCGCTTCCAGCAGTTCAAGCGAGACCTCGGCGTGATCGACTTCGGCGACCAGATCACGCTGGCGTTGCAGATCGTGGAGAAGTTCCCCGAAGTCGCCCAGGATTACCGGTCACGATTCCTGACCGTGGTCCTGGACGAGTACCAGGACACGAATGTGGCCCAGGCGCAGCTCATCGCGGGGTTGTTCGGCGACGGATTCCCGGTGGCGGCCGTGGGCGACCCGGACCAGAGCATCTACGGGTGGCGCGGTGCCAGCCTGTTCAATCTGCTGGAGTTCCAGCATCAGTTCCCGAAGGCCGACGGCGACCCGGCCGAGAAGCTCCCGCTGTACACGAACTTCCGTTCCGGTGCTCGGATCCTGGCCGCGGCCGACCGGGTGATCGAGAAGATCCCCGAAGGGCAGCGGCCCGATCCGGAGAAGCGCCTGGCTCCGTGGCCCGGCTGCGGCGAGGGTGATGTGGAGATCCGGCGCTTCGGCGACGAGTGGTCCGAGGCGCGATGGATCGCCGGGCGGATCCTCGAGCTGCACCAGGCCGGCGCCGAGCCCTTGTGGTCGGAGTTAGCGGTGCTGTGTCGCACCAGCCGGTTGTTCGTCTCCCTCCAGGAAGCCTTCGCGGAGCAGGCCATTCCGGTCGAGATCGTGGGTCTGGCCGGTCTCCTCCAGCTTCCCGAGGTGGTCGAGATCCTGGCATACGCCCGCCCTGTGGCCGACCCGTACGCCAGTGTCAGCCTGGCCCGGATCCTCCTCGGCCCCAGGTACCGGGTGGGGTTCAAGGACCTGGCCAGGGTGGCCGCCTGGGCCAAGGACAAGAACTATGCCCTACGAGGGGAGGACCGCGACGAGACGCCGCCCTTCCTGTTCGCCGAGGCCCTGGAGCACCTCGACGAAGTGACCTTCCTGTCGGATGAGGGAAGGGCGAGGCTGGAGGAGTTCCGCAGCGAGCTGGCGGCGCTCCGGGAAGAGGCGCGCCGTCCGGTGGGGGAGTTCCTGTCCGAAGTCATCCGTCGGACGGGGCTGCTGGCCGAACTGGACGCCAGCCTGGAAACGGAGCGTGCCCAAGCGACCAAGCGCAACGTGGCGGCGTTCCTGGACGAGGTCCACGCGTTCTCACCTCTGGAGGGCGAGCTGACGCTGCGGGCCTTCCTCGATTACGTGGACACCGTGGAGGCGAGCGAGAAGCAGGAATGGTCACCGGTCCAGCCGAGCTCCGAGAACTCGGTGAAGGTGATGACCATCCATCAGGCCAAGGGGCTCGAGTTCGGGACGGTGTTCGTGCCGGGGTTCGCCAAGGACCTGCTCCCCAACCTGATGGTGCAGCAGAACCCCGCGGAGCGGGGAAAGTCGCTCGACTTCGAGCTGCGGGGCGACGCCAGGATCCTCCCCGTGTTCAAGGGCAACCTGAAGCAGTTCTGGCTGGCGCTGCGCGACTACGAGGAGATGGAGGAGCGGCGGACGTGCTACGTCGCGCTGACCAGGCCCAAGCATCGCCTCGTGGTCACGGGCGCACATTGGTATGGGGAAGGCCAGAGGCCGAAAGACCCGAGCATGTTCTTCGAGGAGCTGGCCGTCTGGGCAGAGGAGAGCGGGTTGGCCGAGTTCGATCGTGGACCCGATGTCCCCGAAGGGAACCCGCTCATCGGGTACCGCGGCCGGTTCGTTCGGGACTGGCCGGGACCCGCGCTGCGGGACGAGGCCGATCCATTCTTCGAGGGCGGGTGGCGAGACGCCGCCGCTCAGTCAGAGCGAGACCCCGAGGTGCTCGAGAGTTTCGTGCGATCGCTACCGAATGATGACCGGGACCGATACCGCGAGACCTCCGGCGAGCTGGCCACCCTCGCTGCCCATCTCGCGGATCGCGAGTCCGCCGGCCCCTCGGAGCCCTCGCCCCCCATGACGATCGCCGTGGGGGGCGTGATCGAATACGCCCGCTGCCCCAAGCGCTTCTATTGGTCGTCCGTTCGTCCTCTGCCGCGGTTCTCCGGTCCGGCCGCCCGGATCGGGACGCAGGTCCACGCGTGGATCGAGCGCCGGAGCAGCGGCCAGGCTTCGCTGCTGGAGTTAGACGAGGCCCCGGATTTCACCTCCGAGGAGTTGGCGGGGGAGCCGGGCAAGTTGGAGCGACTCCAGCGGACATTCACCGAGAGCCGGTTCGCCACCGCCCCTCCCCTCTTCGCGGAGCGTCCCTTCCTGCTGTATCTGGGCGGGTTCGTCGTGGGCGGGCGGATCGATGCCATCTTCGGGACCCCCGAGGGACCATGGGAGGTCGTGGACTACAAGACTGGCCGGCGGCCTCCGGAAGAGGATCCGCTGGCCGGGTTGCAGCTCGACCTCTATGCGCTGGCGTGCACCGAGGTCTGGCGCAAGCGGGCCGAAGACCTGACGCTGACCTACTTCTACCTGGCCACGGGCGAAGAAGTCAGCCGGCCGGCTGGAGACCCCGAGGGGACGAGGAAGCGTGCGATCTCAGTGCTCGGCGGGGTCGCCGCAGGTGCGTTCGAGCCGATCCCCAGCGAGCAGTGCCACTGGTGCGACTTCCTCTCGTTCTGCGACGCGGGTACGGCCTACGTTCAGAAGAAGGAGGGGGACTCCGCGGGCTGACCTTCATTTTTCGGCCCCTCTACGGTGGCGCCTGAAGTCAATAGGTCAGGACCGTGACAGGTGCCGTCCCACGAACTGGAGGGTCCGGGCAAGGATGTCCCGTGAACGATCGTCGTCATTCAAGACATCGAAGGCGTGATAGCCCGACGGATGATTGAGTACGTCGATCTCGAGGTCTCGTTCAAGCGCCTCCGCCACGAACCGGTCGATGGTGGGATTGAGCCAGGGACGTTCTTCGAGGCCCGCGCGAGCGATGAGCATGGGCGGCACGGGTCCCTCTGAGACTGCGAGGAGTTCGAGTGGGGAGAATTCGCGCAGAACATCATCCGGCACGTCGGGCGCGATCTCGTCGCGAAGGGGTGCCAGGTTCATGATCCCGTAGTACGCGATGATGCATCTGATGTAGGTCGGACGGATCCGAAGCGCCGTGCGGAGGCCAACCGGAGGCCCCAGCGAGAACACCCAGAGAGCAAGCCGTTCAGGGTCAACCTGTAGCTCCTGGTGGTGAGCGCGAACGTACGCAAAGAGATCATCGACATCCTGCGCTGCCTCAGTCAGCTTCGTTCGAATAGTGCTGCTTTGCCGGCCGGCCATGGCGCGAAGCTCCGACGAGCGATGGTTGAATGCCACGGCACACAGCCCGCTGGCGGCGATGAGCCGGCCAAGCGAAACGAACACTCCCCAGTCCTTGGCGTTGGCCAGGATCTCGGGTGGCCCATCCCCGTGCACCAGAATCACCGAGGGCACATGGTCCTGTGAGGGCGTCCCCTCGGGGAGGTAGAGGTCGAAGCGAAGCTCTGGGTCCGGCTTGTAGACGATGTCCCGACGTACTGACGCTCGCTCCATTCCCGGGAGCTCGAAGACGACTCGTTTCGCAAAGAAGTCGTCACCGTCGCCCATTAGGTTCCCTTCGATTGACGAGAGCAGACTGACCGGGCCTAGTGCTGGTTGTCCGACCGGTCCACTACCCGCTGGCCGTCCTTGTAGACGGCTTCGATCCGCTCGGAGAGCGTCTTCAGGTCGAACACGTCGCCCTCGACGATGACCACGTCGGCCCGCTTGCCCGGCTCGAGGGAGCCCAGCTCGTCGTGGACTCCCATCAGCTCGGCGGCCGTCGCCGAGGTGGCCACGATGGCCTGGCCCGGGCTCATGCCCCCCTCGACCATCAGCGGCAGCTCATGGAGGTTCTCCCCGTGGGGCGTCACGCCGCTGTCCGTCCCCATGGCCACCTTGACCCCGGCCTCGACGGCCTTGCGGAAGGACTCGCGGTGGATCTCGACGACCTCTTTGGCCTTGGCCAGGCTGGCTTCGGGGATCTGCGCCCCCGCCTCGGCGGCCGAGATCACTCCCTGCGGCGCGACCAGGGTCGGCACCAGATAGGTCCCCTTCTCCAACATCATCGAGATTGCCTCGTCGTCCAGGTAGACGCCGTGCTCGATCGAGCGGATGCCGGCCCGGATGGCGTTCTTGATGCCGTCCGTGGCCTGGGCGTGGGCCATCACCCACATCCCCGCAGCCGCGGCCTCCGACACCAGCACCTCCAGCTCGTCCATCCGGAAGTGAGCATGTCTGGGATCGTCCCGGGGAGAGAGCACCCCGCCGCTGGTGGCCACCTTGATCACGTCGGCGCCGTTTCGGATCAGCTCCCTGACCTTCCGGCGCATCTGGTCGGGGCCGTCCACCAGGGCGTGCGGCGAACCCGGATAGTCCACGAACATCGCCGCGAGCGCGCCCGAGGGTAGCCACTCATCGCCGTGACCGCCGGTCTGGCTGAGCATGCGGATCGAGATCTGCATGCGCGGCCCGGAGATCAACCCGTCCTGCAGCGCCTTCTTCATCCCCAGGTCTGCTCCACCGGCATCTCTGACCGTGGTGATGCCGATATCGAGGGTGGCCCGAAGATTCTTCTCCGCCTCGTAGAAGCGATAGGAGAAGGGCTGCTGCATCAGCTTCCACAGGTCGATGTGGCTGAACACCACGTGCGTGTGGCAGTCGAAGAGGCCGGGAAGAAGGGTTCGCCCGGAGACGTCGACGGACTCGTCGCCGTCCAGGCCCGGGCCGACGTCAACGATCCGGTCTCCCTCGACCACCAGATCGGCCTGGGCCGCGGTGGCCGTCCTGGTGTCGAACAGCTGACCGCCGGTGAAAAGCGTCCTGGTCATCGACTCCCCCTTCCTCGAAGGAAACGATTCATGTCCTCCGGCTCGATCACCCCGATCAGCCTGCCGTCCTTCATCACCAGGATCGTCTGGACCCGTCCGCCACCGATCCGTTCGATCAGCGAGCCCATCGGTTCTTCGGGGGCGGCCACCGCCGCCGTTTCCATTCCGACCATGGCGTCGCGGACGATCTTGTCCAGAGGCACGCTCCTGGCCATTCGCGGCGAGACGAACCCCACAACCCGCCCCTCTTCCATCACTGGGAACGCTTCACCGTCATGGCCGTCCAGGTGCCGTTCGAGGGCCACCGAGATTGGAAGCTCGGCAGGGATGGTGGGCGGAGGCGGTGACATCACCTGGCCCGCCGTGGCCCCTTCCAGCATGCCTCGCCTCCTGCTCTGGGCCAGCGCTCCCGAGGACGACTGGAAGAGCATGAGTCCGATCATCAGGGGCCAGATGCCCCACAGGTTCCCTGTACTCCTTACCAGGTCGACCAGGCCGGCGCCTCCGATGAGGAGGGCCACCCCCTGACCGACCCGGGCGGCCATCCTCGTGGCTCGGTCCCTGTCTCCCGTGAGGCGCCACAGCCCCGCCAGAAGCACCCTCCCTCCGTCCAGGGGAAAGCCCGGCAGGAGGTTGAACCCGGCGATGACGATGTTCAGGACACCCAGATATCCGAACATGGCGCGCCAGGGGTCTGGGTCGACGCTCTTGAGGCTTTCACGCGCCAGGAGGAACGCTGCACCCAGGACGCCGGTGGTGACCGGTCCGGCAACCGCCACGATGAACTCGTCCCATGGTCGTTTGGCTTCCGATCCTCCCTGGGTGACTCCCCCGAACAAGTGAAGGGTCACGCCGAGCACGGGGATCCCCCGGGCTCGAAACGTGACCGCGTGGGCCAGCTCGTGAGCCAGGATGGAGAGCACGAACAGAACGCTGGTAAGAAGCGACAGGGCGAGCGCGGCTCCGCGACTCAGGTTGGGAAACCGGAAGGAGGCCGTGAAGTACAACCACAGGTTGTACGTGATCAGGAAGGCGAGGATGGCCACAGTGGGGTCGGCTCGGATGTCGATGCCGGCGATCCGCGCGATCCGGAAGCCGCTTCGGGTCGAGCCCGCCTGCCTCGTCCTCCGCCCGTTCGTGGACTACCCGCCCATCTGGACCCGCTCCGGGCCCGTGTAGACGTTGAAGCTCGACCCGCGCACGAACCCCACGACCGTCATGCCGAGCTCGCGGGCCGACTCCACCGCCAAGCTTGAGGGCGCCGACACAGCGCAGATCATGGGGACTCCCGCCATCGCCGCCTTCTGGACGATCTCGAAGCTGACCCGGCCCGAGACCATCAGTATGCGCTCGGACAGCGGGAGGTCTCCACCGAGCAGCGCCTCGCCAACCAGCTTGTCGACGGCGTTGTGCCTGCCGACGTCCTCGCGCACTGACAGCACCTCGCCATCCGGGGTGAACAGCCCGGACGCGTGCAGTCCGCCGGTCTGCTCGAAGATGCGTTGTGTCTCCCGGAGGGCTCCTGGAAGACCCGCGATCACCGACGCGGGCACCGACGGACCGGAGGCTACGGGCGTGCAGCTCAGCTGGACCTGCTCGAGGGACGCCTTTCCGCATACCCCGCAGCTCGAGGTGGTGTAGAAGTTCCGTTTCACCGATTCCGGGTCGAAAGGGCGGGCCAGGCGAACGGTGACCACGTTGAACTGCTGCTCGCCGGGCGGGAGGTCGCAATACACGACCGAGGCGACGTCGTCCCTGGAATGGATGAGGCCCTCGGTGCAGAGGAAACCCACGGCCAGCTCGAAGTCGTGGCCGGGGGTTCGCATCGTGACGGCGATGGAGACCGGCGCGTGGCCTGGTCCCTCGGCCCGAATCTCCATGGGTTCCTCGGTGGCCAACCGGTCGGGTTGCTCGAACCCATCCCGGTCACGCACGGCCAGCACGCGTGTGGCGGTAACGGTCCGCCTCAGAGGAGCCGGTTCGAGCATGAAGCCATTATCGCCTCGATCGAGAGGACGAGGTCAGCCCGTGTTTGGGTGCAGACGGCAGTCGATGGTCTCCTGGTCCGTGACCACGAAGTCCAGGGGCTGGTCCTCCGGACCATGGGGGACAGAGGAAACGACCTGGAGGTGGAAGGCGATCCCCACCCTGAAAGAGTCCCGCCGGAGGCGGCGCAGATACCGGTCGTAGTGCCCCCCTCCGTACCCCAGCCGGTACCCCTGTGCATCGAAGGCGAGGCCAGGCGTGATCACCGTGTCGACCTCCGCCGGGTCGACGGGCACGCGTTGGGAAGGCTCCTTCGGTCCATACGTGGTCGCCGCCAGCGATTCTCCGGGCCGAAGCTCGGCCGCGCGCATGTCGGAGCCCTCCAGGAACGGCAGGAGAACCCGCGTTCCCGTGTCGAGGAGCCGCTGGATCATCCCCGCGGTCGGGACTTCGGAGCCGAAGGAATAGAACAGGAGGATCGTTTCGACCCCGGCGACCTGCGGGAGACGGAAGAGGTTTGCCTGGATGTCGTCGGCCAGGCGCATGCGTTCGTCGGAAGAGATCGAGTTCCGGATGCGCCGCATCCGGGCTCGCAGGCCGTCCTTCTGCTGCCGCAGACCCTCCATCGAGGACCGGTCACTCGCCCCCGGACGGGGCCGAGCCCTTCGCTTCATCCGATGGCTCGGCCAGGAGCGCGCCGGCAGCCGCCACGGCTTCCGCGAGAGCTTCCTCCCGCGATCCCCCTTCGGCGGCGCGCCGCCCGACATGCACCCCGGCGAGAAATGCAGCCAGCGGCGCGAGCTTGCGCTCGACGCCGTGAGCCACCTCCCGCGCGAGCTTGAGCACCTTGCCGAACTCCGTGGAGGTGATCGGTTGGTCGTCCAGGGCATCGGCCAGGCGCTTCAGCCATTCCTCGCCACGACGCTCCTCGGGCCCGGTCCCGGCCGGCTCAGCGGTCCGATCACCGGCCACGTCGTCGTGACCGCCTGGCTCCACGTACCGGCTGTCTCATGCGACGCACCGCGTACCACACCGCCAGCAGGACGAACACCGTCGACGCCGACATCAGCGCGATGCGGGCGACGCCTGCCTCCGGCCGGCGCTCGCCGTCGACGCTCGACGATTGGTCGACCGGCCCCAAGACCGCCACCCCAGGATAGGCTTGGCGAGCCGAGCGAACAGCCTCCTCGGCCGATTCGTATCCGCGGTTGCTCCGTAGCTCGGTGTGGTCGACGACCACGTAGCGCCACCGCCAGCTCCCGTCTCGTTGTCGCCAGACCTGGACGAGCTCGTCGCTCACGCCCGTACCTCCTCCTCCCGTTCGGATTTCTCCAGAGCCTCGCCGTCGGGCCAGGGGCGAGATCTCATCATTGCCGAGAATGGCACCTCGAGCATGCTCTCGGCGCCGGTCAACTTGGCCCCGCGCATGAACCGGTACACCCCGAACCCGATCAGGGGCGGGAGCACCACGACCAGGATCCGGAACATCCAGGTCACTCCCGTGATCGAGACCTGGAACAACTTGGCGATGACGTCGTTGCTCGCCGCGATGAAAAGGACGCCGTAGAACGTGAGCGCGGCGGCCCCCAGCCCGGTCCGAACCGGACGATCCCGGGGGCGGTCGAGGATGTCGTGGTGCAGGCGGTCACCCGTGAATCGTTGCTCCAGGAACGGCCATAGGTAGAGCAACAGGAACGTGATCCCGGGGAGGAGAATCGCCGGGAAGAACGGATTGGCAACGGTATGCCCGAAGGCCCGGATCTCCCAGTTCGGGAACAGTCGCAGGGCGCCCTCCAGCCACCCGAGATACCAGTCCGGCTGGGCTGGCGAGGACACCGCTTGCGGCACGAACGGTCCGTACAGCCATATCGGGTTGATCTGCGCCACGCCCCCGAGCAGCCCGAGCACTGCCCCCACCGCGAAGAAGAGGGCGACAGACTTCATCGCGTAGCTTGGCCACAGCCTGGATCCGACCACGTTCGTCTCGGTGCGTCCCGGCCCGGGGAACTGGGTGTGCTTCTGGTGCCAGATCAGGGCCACATGGATCGAGATGAGCGCGGCCAGCGCGGCAGGCACCAGGAAGATGTGGATGAAGTACAGCCTGGAGATGATGTCGTGCGCCGGAAACTCGCCGCCGAAGAGCAGGAAGGCCAGCCAGGTCCCCACCGCCGGGATCGACAGAGCGATCGAGTAGGCGATCCGGAGGCCCGTGCCCGAAAGTAGGTCATCGGGGAGCGAGTAGCCGGTGAACCCATTGAGGAGGGCGAGAAGCAGGAGGGTGATCCCGATGATCCAGTTGATCTCCCGGGGGCGGCGGAAGGCGCCGGTGAAGAAGATGCGGCACAGGTGCAGGACGATCGCCGCCACGAAGACCACCGCGGCCCAGTGGTGCATCTGGCGGAACACCATTCCCGCCCGGACTTCGAAGGAGATCCGGAGGACCGAGGCGTAGGCCTCGGAGACGCCGACCCCTCGAAGGGGTGCGTACGTCCCCTGGTAAACCACGTCGCGGGAGCTCGGCACGAAGAAGAAGCTGAGGTAGATGCCGGTGAGCACCAGGATGGCGAAGCAGTACAGAGCGATCTCGCCCAGCATGAAGGACCAGTGGTCCGGGAAGACCTTGTCGAGCGCGGTTCGGGCGAAGGACGAGGCTCCCAGCCGGTCGTCCAGCCACCGAGTGGTCCTCCGCACGATCATCCTTGCTCCGTCATGGGCGATTCCAGAAACCCGGTCCGACCGGCTCGGGGAAGTCCCCTCGCGCCCGGAGGTATCCCTGTCTGTCGACGGACAGGGGAAGCTGAGGCAGCGGGCGCGTGGCCGGTCCCGCCGTCGGCTTGGCCCCGTCTCTTGCCTCGAACACGGACTGATGGCACGGGCAGAACAGCCGGCCGGTACCTTGCTCGTAGAGCCCGACCGGACACCCCGCGTGCGTGCAGATCTTCGAGTAGGCCACGTAGCCCGCGGGCGACCACGACTCGCGTCCGGGCTGGGGGACGAACTCGTCGGGGTCCATCCGGATCAGCAGCGTTTGAGAGTCGGCGTCGAGGCGCCCCTCGGGAAAGACCGTGAGGACGCCGCCCACCGGCAGGTCCGCGGCCGTGAGGGCGCGACCGTCCTCAGTGACCACACGCGAACCGGTCCGCCAGGCCGTCCGGAACAACGACCGCCCCGGCTTCGGACCGAGCGAGCGGATGGGGAAGACGGCAGCGATCCCCAGCGCCCCCAACGCCACGGTCAGCATCTTGATCAGGAAGCTTCGCCGCTCGAGATATTCCTCGCCCCGCTCGAAGTCCCGCTGGAAGGCCCGGCGTTCCGCGGGCGTCGAGGCAAGCGGTTCCCGCTCCTCGACCAGGCCCCCCGCGGGAAGGAAGTCTTTGGCCCAGAGCACGAGGCCGACGGCCAGGCCCCCGAGAGCCAGAGCGATGAGAACCCCCTCCACCTGGGGTTGGCCTCCGCGCCAGTACGTGACCCAGAGCCCCGCCGACGCCACCGCCGAGACCGCGAACGCTACCGCCACCGAACCTCCCCGCCGTCGGCGAGCTTTCACGGCGAATCCCTTCTCACGTGGCGGCGTCCCGCTCATTCTTTGGCTTTCGTCCCTGTCCATCGGACGAACACGACCAGGAGGAGCAGGCCCACCACCCACGCGATGAAGCCCTCGGCGATCGGGCCGATGTGGCCGAGGGGGAGCCCGCCCCTGTCCCGCGGGTGTTGCAGGGCTTGAACGTAGCGAATGATGGAATCCATCTGCTGCTGATCGAGGGTATCCGGACCGAACACCGGCATGTTCCCGGTACCTCCCAGCCTCATGGCCTCGGCGATCTCTGCAGGGGTGGACGTGAGGATGGAAGGCGCCTCCTTGCCCTGCGTCAGGGCTCCCCCGATGCCTGCGCTCGAGTGGCACGCGGCGCAGTTCACTTCGTACAGCTCGGCTCCCTCCGCCAGGCTGCCCGCCGCCGGGTCCACTCGAGGGATCGGAGGTCCCAGCCCGAGCGAGGCGACATACGCCACGAGCTGGTCGATCTGCCGCCGGTCGTAAGCGGGTGGCCGTCTGGGCGGGTCGTTGATCGGCTTGGCCACCGGCATGCGGCCGGTGGAGAGATAGAAATCGGCGGCCAGGGCTCCCACGCCGATGAGCGGCGGCGCCAGTCCCGTGCCCTCGCCTCTGCTCCCGTGGCAGAACGCACAATCGCGGAGGTAGAGGAGTTGTCCAGCGCTGGGTGCGGATCCCTGGGCAACGGGCTCGGTGGCGGTTCCGACAGACGAGCTGCCTGCCACGGATTCCCGCGAGGCGCTTCTGAGTGACCGGCCGGTGCTTCCGAACGACTGCCCGGTGGACGCCACCACCGCCGCCACAGCGATGGCCGCGGCCAGGGGGAGCCCAACTTGACGAGCCGACCGAGCGCGCTTCATGGACGATCTCCCAGAAGCCCGAGCGATCCGCTCCGTCCCTCCGCCCTCCGGGCTTCGCGCTCCATGGCCAGCAGCCACCGGACGAACAGCGCGCCTGCGGCCACGACGTACACCAGCCCGGCGGGGATCCACATGATCAACCCTGCGAGTTGCTGGTCCTGGAGAGGAGTCAGGCCCCACCGGCCAACGGTGTCCGCGTACGCCGGGTAGAGGGGGGAGCCGGCAAAGGTGAGCACGGCGCCGAGCGCTCCGCTCTGGATGCCGGCGGTGAAGACGTACAGGACCTCGGAGCCGCCGAAGAGACGGCGGCGGGCGTCCGGCCGGATCGCCATCCACCAAAAGAGGATGGCGGTTGCCAGGAAGCTGATGTGCTCGAGGGCATGGATGCCTTCGTTCCTCACCGCCGCGTCGTACGGGCCCGGGGCATGCCACGCCCACAACACCGCGACACTGAGCACCCAGGCGACGGGCGGCCGCGTCAGGAGCCGGCCTGCCCAACGCAGCAAGCCGATCCGCCCCCACCGACGGATCGTGCGTCGCCACGACAGGGGCAGCGCCAGGGTCATGGGGACGATCGGCGCCCCCAGCACGAGGAGAGGGGCCGCCACCAGAACCAACAGGACGTGCTGCACCATGTGGACCCACAGAAGCTCGGAGGAGACCGGATGGAGTGGTGAGACCAGTGCGACGAACACGGCCATGAGTCCACCGACGAAGCAAGCGACCTGCCACCGGGTGACCCCTCGGCGGCGGTCGCCGCTCCACAGCGTGCCCACTCCCCTCGAGTAGGCCCACGCCGCCGCCGCCAGCCCGACCAGGACAGGGGGCTGGAGGCTCCACGACGTCCACACGTGGTGGTTCACAGCGACGTCTCGCAGGCGCGCAACAGGATCGAGGGCAGGAACCCGAACAGGATGATCAGCAGATAGAAGACACCGGAGGCCATCCCCATCACCGCCATCGCCGTGGCTCGATCGTGCGAGGTGCCGTCCCTCTCCGTGCGGAGACGCTGCCACGCGCGAAACGAGAGGACGCCGGCCAGCACGGTGATGGCGGCCATGAGTGCCGTCTCGATGACGGCCCACGTCGTCAGGGACACGCCGAAGATCGCCTTCTCCGTGAAGGACTTGGCACACCCGAACTCGAAGATGCCGTCCCCCATGAGCAGGTGCGCTCCCCAGGCCAGCGGTGGACCCAAGAGCCCGAACCACAGGGCGAAGGATCGTGAGCTCCTGTGATCCAGGTCCAGCCCCAGGATGCGCTTGGCCATCACCTCACCTCACGGCCATACATGCGGGGACAGGTACAGGACGACCAGGATGAACACCCACACGGCGTCCACGAAGTGCCAGTACAACGAGACGACTTCGACCGGCAGGTGGTCCGCCGCGGAGAACCGGCCTCGCCAGGCATTGAACTGGAGCCACAGGTTCATCAACAGCCCCACGCCCACGTGAGCCCCATGGAAGCCGGTGATCGTGAAGAACAGCGAGCCGTACACGTTCGTTCGGGGCGTGAACTCCTCCAGGGTCTTGTGGTACTCGAAGCCCTGGAGCGTGAGGAACGTGGCCCCCATCAGGAAGGTCAGGAGAAGGCCCAGCTTCAGCCACCGAACCCTTCCCTTCCTGATGCTCACGTCTGCCCAGTGCATCGGCCCACTCGAAAGCAGCAGGATGGGCGTCATGATTGCCACCACAGTCAGCTCGGGTTTCTTGATCCCGTCGGGAGGCCACACCGGGCCGGACTGGAAGCGGATGAAGAAATAGCTGGTCAACAGGATGGCGAACAGGGTGGCCTCGGTGAAGATGAGGATGACCATTCCCCACCACCCAGGCGCCTTGCCTCCCTCCACACCTGCTGGATGGGTGGGAAGTTCCGCCCGCGTCTTGACTTCGACGGCGCTCACGGAGCCACACCCACGACGACGGAGGGCCCGGGCTCCTCTTCCTCCCTGACCCTGAACCAGAACAGGGTCGCGGTGACGGCGATGCCCACGGCGATCGCGGTCACCGCGACGATCCCTGTCAGGAGCCCGGCAAAGATCCCGGCCAGGCCGCATGCCGTGGCCACGGGGACGTAGGAGCCGTGGGGCATGGGAATGACCGATTCCGCGTCTGCGTCCATGACGCTCGTCCCCAGCGTCTCGTGCCCCACGAGGACCGGCTGCCTCCCGTGGACGGCGTGTCCCGTGTCGCGGAGCTCCGGTTGGTCCCACACGGGCTCGGCACTGCGGACGGTCGGGATCTCCAGGAAGTTGTAGGGGGGCGGGGGAGAGGTGGTGGCCCACTCGAGGGTTTCGCCGCCCCACGGATCCGGACCGGCCACCGCCCCCGTGCGGACACTCTTCATGAAGTTGACGATGACCACGAGGATCCCCAGACCCAGGACGAAGCCACCGATCGTCGAGAGCAGGTTCCACAGATCCCAGCCGAGCCCGGCATGGTACGTGTAGATGCGCCTGGGCATCCCCAGGAGCCCGGCGATGTGCATCGGGAAGAACGTCAGGTTGAATCCGATGAACATCAGCCAGAAGGCGAGCTTCCCGAGCCCCTCGTCCATCATCCGGCCGTACATCTTCGGGACCCAGTAGTGGATGGCCGCGAAGATCGGAAACACCGCGCCGCCGAACAGCACGTAGTGGAAGTGGGCCACGACGAAGTACGAGTCGGTGATCTGCTGATCGAACGGCACGGCCGCGAACATGACACCCGTGACGCCGCCCATCACGAAGATGAACAGGAATCCAAGGATGAACAGGAGGGGGGTCCTCAGGACGGGCTTCCCCGCGATCAGCGTGGCCAGCCAGGCGAAGATCTGCACCGCGCTCGGGATCGTGATCAACAGGCTGGCGGCCGAGAAGAACGTCATCGCCAGGTTCGGCAGGCCGACGGCGAACATGTGGTGGACCCACACGCCGAATCCGACGATGGCGGTGGCCATGGTGGCAAGCGCCAGGAAGACGTAGCCGATGATCGACCGACGGGCGAACACCGGGATGATGGCCGAGACGATCCCGACGGCGGGCAGGAAGATGATGTACACGTCGGGGTGCCCGAAGATCCAGAACAGGTGCTGCCACAGGACCACATCGCCGCCGCGCGAGGGGTCGAAGAAGTGGAACCCGAACCGGCGGTCCAGCTCCAACATGACGTTCGCCGCTGTGAGGGAGGGAAGGGCGAAGATCACGGCGAACGACGTAGCCAGGATGGCCCAGACGAACAGGGGCATCCGGCTGATCGACATCCCCGGGGCTCGCAGCTTGAAGATCGTCACGATGAAGTTGATCGAGCCGACGGTGGTGGAGAGGGCCAGAAAGAGTAGTCCCAGCGTGTAGAAGTCCGGCGACAGGCTGGGTGTGAAGTGCTTGTCGGAGAACGGCACGTAGTTGAACCAGCCGTTGTTGGGAGCCTCCCCGATGAGGAAGCTCGAGTACATGAACAACCCGGCGAACAGGAAGACCCAGTAGCCGAACGCGTTCAGACGGGGGAAGGCCATGTCCCTGGCCCCGATCATGAGCGGCACGAAGTAGTTGCCGAAGCCGAAGAGCATCGGCGTCACGAAGAAGAAGATCATGGTGATGCCGTGCATGGAGAAGAGCTCGTTGAACGCCTTGGGGCCGATGAGGGTCTCGTCCGGCCGGGCGAGCTGGGCCCGCATCAACATGGCTTCGATCCCGGCGACGAGGAAGAACACGAAGGCCGTGTAGCAGTAGCGTTTGCCGATCCGCTTGTGGTCCACCGTGTCGAGCCAGGAACCCAGACCGGGTTTCTCTTCCCAGATCTGCTCCAGTCGAGCGGCGAGAGAGATGGCCATGCCCGGACCTACTTCAGGCCTTCGAGGTAGGCGACCACCGCTTCCAGATCGGCGGGGGAAAGAGGGATCGGTGGCATGAGATTCCCCGGCTTCACCGACTGCGAGTCGGTGATCCAGATGGCCAGGTTCGAGGGGGTATTCGAGAACGTCCCCGCCCCGATCGAGATCCGGCTTCCGATGTGGGTCAGGTCGGGACCGACCTTCCCCCGCGCATCAGTGCCCCTGATGGTGTGGCACCCCACGCATGCCGACGAGAGGAAGACCTCCTGCCCACGCAGGGCTCCTGTTTCCGTCGGGGTGGCCGCACCCTGTCCTTCCCGGGTCATCCACTCGCGGAACCTGTCTGGAGGGTCGGCCACCACGTAGAAGATCATGTTGGCGTGCTGGAGGCCGCAGTATTCTGCGCACTGCCCTCGATACACGCCCGCCCGGTCCGCCTGGATCCACATCCTGTTCGTCCGACCGGAGATGAGATCCGTCTTTCCGGTGAGCTGCGGCACCCAGAAGCTGTGGATGACGTCGTCGGTAGTGAGCTCGACCTCGACCGGCAGGCCGACCGGGATGTGGATGTCGTTTGCGGTGATGATCCCCTGCTGCGGGTAGCGGATCTCCCACCACCATTGATGCCCCACCACCTGGACCTTCAGGGCGATCGAACGTCGAGGCAGCGAGAGCGCGGACATGTCTGAGAGCGTGAGCGCCCACAGAACGGCCAGGACGACCACGGGCACGACCACACCGCCCAGGACGACCAGACGTCCGGCCCAGCGTGGCGTGGCACGATCGTGCGTCGCCCGCCTGCGCCTCCCCGGCAGGACGCCGATGAGGATCAGCGCGGTCACCACGGCCACCACCAGGGCCGACACCCAGAACATGAACCACCACAGGCCGGCGATGCGATGCGCGCCCGGCCCTTCAGGGTGGAGCGTGGAGGGTGCGGTGTCGCCGCAGGCGCTCGCGCCCAGAACGAATAGCAGGGCACCGGCGGACCCCACCCAACTGTGTCTCGATCGGGAGCGCACGTGCCTTCCTCACCCTAGCGCAACGACGGAAGCAAGATCGAACTCGTCATATCTCTCCACCGCATGCGACTCCCCAAACGCTCACCCTTCGGTTTGGGGAGATTGCTAACCTGCCCGCCATGGCGGCTGGATCGATGTGGGGACGGGCCGTCCGACGGACCGAAGACCTCCTGTTGCTGACCGGGGCGGGCTCGTTCGTCGAGGACCTCCCGGCGCCCGGGGCTCTGTGGGCGGCCTTCGTCAGGTCCACGCTGGCTCACGCCGACATCAGGACGATCGAGGCAGAGGAGGCCCGGGCAATGCCGGGGGTGGCTGGCGTCTACACAGTGGAAGATCTCGGCCTGAGGCCGTTCGCCGTGGAGGACGGCGTGCCCGAGGGGTTCGCCCGGCCGGTCCTGGCGACCGGGGTGGTTCGGTTCGCCGGTGAAGCGATCGCAGTCGTCCTGGCCCAGACCCGGTCTCAGGCCATCGACGCCGCCGAGGTCGTCATCGTGGACTACGAGCCTCTTCCCGTGGTCATGGACCCTGTGCTGGCGCTGGCGCCGGACGCGCCCGTTCTCTTTCCCCACGTGGCGACAAACCTCGCCCTGGAGGAACACCGCCTGCGGGATGACGGGGTTCTCGCGGACGCAGAGGTGGTCGTTCGAGCCCGGTTCGTCAACCAGAGGCTGGCCCCCCTTCCCCTCGAGACCAACGCCATCCTGGCTGCCCCCGACGGGGATGACCTCCTGATCTTGGTTCCCCACCAGGCACCGTTCCTCTTTCGAGACGAGCTGGCCGAGCAGCTCGGCCTGGATGCGGATCGGCTCCACGTGATCGTGCCGGCGGTCGGGGGGGCGTTCGGATCGAAGGCGTTCGTCTACCCGGAGCAGCTCTGCGTGGCGGCGCTGGCTCACCGCCTCCGCCGGCCGGTTCGCTTCGTGGAGACCCGGTCGGAGAATCTCGTGGCGATGTTCCACGGCCGGGCCCAGGTGCAGGACGTGGAGCTGGGGGCGAAGCGGGATGGCACCATGACGGGCCTGCGTGCTGTGGTCCACGCCGACATGGGGGCCTATCCCCGAGGGACCTATCTCCCCGACCTCACCCGGCAGATGGCCTCGGGCGCGTACCGCATCCCCAGGATCGACTTCGTGGCCCGGTCCGTCGTCACCAACACCACGCCCATCGAGCAGTTCCGGGGAGCGGGGCGCCCAGAAGCGGCCACGATGCTCGAGCGCGCCGTCGACATGTTGGCGAGAGAGCTCGGCCGCGACCCCGTGGACCTCCGGCGGCAGAACCTGATCCCCGCCGACGCCTTCCCCTATGAGAGCAAGGCCGGTGTGACCTACGACGTGGGCGACTACGGGCGCGCGCTCGATGAGGCCGTTCGGCTTTCCGGATACGAGCAGATCCGCAAGGAACAGGCCGAGCGCCGGGCCCGAAACGATCCCATCCAGATCGGCGTGGGCCTCGCCGTGTACGCCGAGATCACGGCGTGGGGATCCGAGTTCGGCTCGGTCGAGGTACATCTCGACGGCTCCGCCACGGTGCGGACGGGGACCTCGCCCCAGGGACAGGGACATCAGACCGCGTTCGGCCAGCTCGTCTCCGGCACGCTCGGCATACCCTTCGAACGCATCGAGGTGGTCCACTCGGATACCCGACTGGTCCCAAGGGGAGAGGGAACGATGGGGTCTCGATCGCTCCAGCTGGGAGGAAGCGCGATCTACCTGGCGGCCCGCCAGGTCTTGGAGAAGGCCAGGAGAATCGCCGCGCACCTCCTGGAGGCGAGCCCGGATGACATCGCCGTCGCCGAAGACGGCGGGTTGGGTATCGCCGGCGCCCCCGAGAGGACGTTGGCGTGGGCCGAGCTGGCGGATGCGGCAACGGATCCTGAACTGCTCCCCCCGGATCTCGAGCCCGGGCTGACGGGCCAGTCGGACTTCGACATGAAGAACCGGCACACATTTCCGTTCGGAACGCACGTCTCGGTGGTCGAGGTCGATACCGAAACCGGCCGGGTGACACCGCTGCGCCACGTCACCGTCGACGACTCCGGCCGGATCCTGAATCCGCTTCTCGCCGAGGGCCAGATTCACGGCGGCGTGGCCCAGGGGATCGCCCAGGCCCTTCACGAGGAGATCCTCTACGACGAGCAGGGCAATCCATTGACCGGCAGCCTCCTCACGTATCAGATGCCCTCTGCACCGGACCTTCCCGCCATCGAGGCACATCGGACGGAGACGCCGACCGATCTCAACCCCCTCGGCGTGAAGGGGATCGGGGAATCAGGAACGATCGGTTCAACGCCGGCGGTGCAGAACGCGGTCGTCGACGCGCTTTCCCACCTAGGCGTTTCCCATATCGATCTTCCCCTCACCCCCGAGCGGGTCTGGCGAGCCATTCGCGACGCACAGGGGAGTCCATCCGGGTAGCAGCAACGAGCGAACCGGCAGCTGTGCACTCCCGCCCGTGAAAGGCGTCTCACCGATCGAGGTCACCGTTGATCAGGTAGATGACCGGCCCGTCCTCCTTGTGAATGGACCCGACGAGCACGAAGCAACCATCTTCCAGATGCCGTCTGCGGGCCTGATCGCCCGGCTCTGCTCCCTTGTTGACCTCGATGCTCCAGTCCGTCACGCCGAGCCTGGTGAGCTCAGCGCCGATCAGTTCGCGGACCTGCGCTTCGTTGAAGCACTCGGTCCAGAGGCGTTCATCCAGCGCCCGGATCGCTCGGGACAGCTCCGGGGTTGGCCATCGAACAAGGATGACCTTGCGGTCTCCTGGAGCGAACCCGGCGAACACGCAAGGCTCGTTGGCATTCGTGCGGTTCGCCACCACGGTCCAGTCCGTGAATCCCAGCCGATCCAGCTCAGCCCTCACGATGCGCTTCCCCTGTTCGGGCCTGATGCACCGATCTGGCGGGAAGAGAACGCCGATAGCCTCCTCCAGGCCGGGAGGCGATGAGGGTTCCTCGTGGAGGACGCGGGCGGTGGCGATCGCCCCCCCCGCCACTAAGATGACCGCCGCCGAGGCGACGAGCACGCGGACCGCGATCCGCCGCGGAGAGCGATTACGTGGGGGACCCCCCGTGGGAGGGGACGGAACCGAGGCTTGACGAACTCGTAGCCAGGGGCTCAGTGCTCTCTGCCTCGTGGACGCCCGGCGCTCCTCCATAGAGACAGCCCTCATCAAACGCTCTCTCCGAAGGGCCAGGCGACGGGGGGGAAGATCGAACTCCTCTGGAACT
>DASXTW010000095.1:0-4168 GCA_036505215.1 Actinomycetota bacterium
GTGGTGGCCGGACTCTCGGTTCTTGCGGCGCTGGCGACGGCCTGTTCCAGCGGGAACGACGCCGGTTCGGCCGGGCTGTCGGGCAGCGTCTCGGTGTCGGGCTCGTCCACGGTGCAGCCCATCTCATCCCTCGTCGCTGAGGAGTTCTCCTCCGCGAACCCCGACGTCCAAATCAGCGTGGACGGGCCCGGGACGAGCGATGGGTTCGTCCTGTTCTGCAAGGGCGAGACCGACATCAACGACGCGTCACGGGCCATCGAGCCCGAGGAGAAGCAAGCCTGCAAGCAGAACGGCGTCAGCTGGGTTGAGCTTGCCGTCGGCTACGACGGGATCACCGTCATGACCAACCCAGAGAACTCGGCGGTGACCTGCCTGAGCACCGGGGACCTGTACGCCCTGTTCGGCCCGGAATCGCAGGGCTTCAAGACCTGGTCGGACGCGGCCACGTTGGACAGAGAGGTCGGCGGCACCGGTGACCTGCCGAACCTGCCGCTGCAGATCACTGCCCCGGGCCAGGAGTCGGGGACCTATGACGCGTTCATCGACCTGGCCGGCATCGAGGACACCGCCCTGGACCGCGGGCTGGCCGAGGACAACGCGGCGGCCCTGCGGCCCGACTACCAGGCGTCGGCCAATGACAACGTGATCATCCAGGCCATGGAGAGCGACCCCGGGGCGCTGGGCTTCGTCGGCTTCGCCTACGCGGAGCAGGCCGCCAGCCAGATCGACATCCTTCAGGTCGACGGGGGCAGCGGTTGCGTGGCTCCCAGTCGGGAGACCATCGCCGATCACAGCTATCCACTCTCGCGGACGCTCTACATCTACGTCAACGAGGCTCGGATCGCCGAGAACCCCGCCCTGAAGGCCTACGTGGACTTCTACATGGGCGACGAGGGGATCGTGAGCGCCGTCCAGCAGGTCGGATACGTCGACCTTCCCACGGACCAGATCGAAGCCTCACGGTCCGCGTGGTCTTCGGCATCGGCCTAGCACAACGGGACCCGACGAGGGCCGGGCTGTTGCCGACCGCCCGGCCCTCCTGGGCTCGAGAGCGACGGGGTAAGGTACGCACGGGGATGACCACCACCTTCGGGGAATCCATCCGGGGAGCGCTCACGCCGGAGAGCCTGCGCGGCAGCGCTCGGCGGCGGCGGAAGGAGCTGATCATCCATCGGCTGTTCTTCGCCGCAGCGTTCCTATCGATGATCGTGAGCGCGCTGATCGTTCTTTCCCTCCTCGGGAAGGCCATCGCCTTCCTGGCCAACATCGACCTGACCAACCTAGTGGCTCCGGGTTGGTTCCCCCGCCAGGGGATGTACGACCTGCGAACGATCTTCGTGGGGACGCTACTCGTCACCGGGGTTGGCATGCTGGTGGCTGCGCCCCTCGGCCTGGGAGCCGCCATCTACCTCTCGGAGTACGCGCAGCCGCGGCTGCGGCGAACCCTGAAGCCGATCCTGGAGACGCTGGCCAGCGTCCCGAGCGTCGTCATCGGGTTTTTCGCGCTCACGTTCATCAGCCCGGAGATCGTCCGACGCCTCGACAGCGAGGCGGGGATCTTCAGCCTCGCCGCCGCCGGTATCGGGGTCGGGATCCTGGTCATCCCGCTGGTCGCCTCGGTGGCCGAGGACGCGATGCATGCGGTGCCCGGGGCGCTCCGGGAGGCCGCCTACGGCCTCGGAGCGAAGCGGATGTCGGTGAGCCTTCGGGTCGTGGTGCCGGCCGCGGTGTCCGGCATCGTGGCGGCGCTCGTCCTCGGCGTCTCCCGGGCGATCGGGGAGACGATGGTAGTGGCCATCGCTGCGGGCGGCACGGGAGGCTCCCTGTTCACCTGGAACGTCTTCCGCCCGGGTCAGACGATGACCGCCGCGATGACGTCGCTGGCCATCGGCTCGGACCAGGTTCGCGGTGCCGACCAAGCGTTCAACAGCCTGTTCTTCGTGGGACTGATCCTGTTCGTCCTGACCTTCGGTCTCAACCTGATCAGCGACCGGTTCGTCCGGCGAGTGAGGCAGCGGTACTGATGGCTGCCTCGATTTCGGCCACCACCGGATCCGTCGACCTCCTGCTGCGAGGCAAGCGGCGAGAGCTCCGAGGGCGAGTGTTCGAGGGCCTGCTATTGGCCACCCTGCTCGTGGCCCTGCTGATCCTCGCCACCCTGCTCTTCTCGATCGTGCGGCAGGGGTGGCCCGTGTTCGCCGAGCGGGGGATGGATTTTCTGACCTCGCCAAAGTCGAGCCTGCCCCAACGCGCCGGGGTTGCCCAGGGCTTGATCGGCTCGCTGATCCTGATGGTCTTCGTTGCCTTGCTGGCCTTTCCCCTGGGGATCGGGGCGGCCGTCTACCTCGAGGAGTATGCCCGCGACACCCGGCTCACCCGTCTCATCGTGACCAACATCCGGAACCTGGCGGGGGTGCCGGCCATCGTGTACGGCATCCTCGGCCTGGTGATCTTCGTGGACTTCCTGCGAAGCATCACCGGTCCGGGTGGGGGCGAGCGCGGGGTGAGCTACATCTCAGGGGGGCTGACCCTCGCGGTTCTTGTGATGCCCATCGTCATCATCACGACCATGGAAGCGCTCCGGGCCGTCCCCCAGAGCATCCGCGAGGCCGCCTACGGCGTTGGAGCCACCCGGTGGGAGGTCGTTCGGAGCCACGTCCTCCCCTACGCGGCCCCTGGCGTGCTCACCGGCACGATCCTGTCCCTCGCCAGGGCCTTCGGAGAGACCGCGCCGCTCCTGCTGGTCGGGGCGGTGACTGGATTCCTGGCCACGGGGAGCGGAAGCCTCCTGGAGACCCTCCGGGGGCAATACACGACCCTCCCGACCATCGTGTTCGACTGGTCGCGGTCCTTCCAGCAGTTCCAGCAGCTCACGGCCGCCGCCATCATGGTCCTGCTCGGTACCATCTTGCTGGTGAACTCCGTGGCCATCGTGCTGAGGAACCGCTATGAGCGAAAGTGGTGAAGCCATGGACGTGAAGGTGGTTGCGACGGGGAGCCAGGAAGAAGCCGAACCCAAGGTCACGATCCAGACCTCAGAGCCCGCCCGCCGGCGTAGCGAGGCCGAGCGGGAGCTGGTCTTCGACGTCCGCGACGTCAGCGCTTACTACGGCGACTTCCGCGCCGTTCGCGACGTCACCCTGCCGATCAGGAAGAACGAGATCACCGCCCTGATCGGCCCCTCGGGCTGTGGGAAGACCACGGTCCTGCGGTGCTTCAACCGGATGAACGATCTGATCGAGGGGGCCCGGGTCGAGGGCCAAGTCCTGTACCACGGGATCGACCTATACGACCGGCGGATCGACCCCGTGGAGGTTCGCCGACGCATCGGCATGGTGTTTCAGAAGCCAAACCCGTTTCCCAAGTCGATCTACGAGAACGTTGCCTTCGGTCCCCGGATCGCCGGGTTCAAGGGGAACATGGACGAGCTGGTGGAGGCGTCCCTGCACAAAGCGGCGCTGTGGGACGAGGTCAAGGGCAAGCTCAATGGCTCCGCCATGGCTCTCTCGGGCGGGCAGCAGCAACGGCTGTGCATCGCCCGGGCCATCGCAGTACAGCCGGACGTAATCCTCATGGACGAGCCCTGTTCGGCTCTGGACCCCATCGCCACCTCCCGGATCGAGGACCTGATGCGTCAGCTGGTGGCCGATTACACGATCGTGATCGTCACCCACAACATGCAGCAGGCGGCCCGGGTCGCCGACCGCACGGCGTTCTTCACCGTGGACGTTGACGCCGAGGGACACCGTACGGGGTTCGTGGTCGAGTTCGATGACACGGAGGTCCTGTTCACCCACCCCACCGACAAGCGAACGGAGGACTACATCACCGGACGGTTCGGCTGATGGGCCGGACCCGGTTCCACCAGGAGCTCGAGCTACTCGAGCTCGACGTGCTGGGGATGGGCGAGCTGTCCGAGCGCGCTGTCGGCAAGGCCGTCGGAGCCCTGATCGACCACCAGGATGCCCAGGCACATGCCGTGGTCGCCGCGGACGATGAGATCGACGAGAAGTACATGTCGATCGAGACCCGGATCCTGCAGGTGATGGCGCTTCAGACCCCGGTGGCCGGCGACCTCCGGCTGATCTCCGCGATCCTGCACTCCAATCTCCACCTCGAGCGGATCGGCGACATGGCTGTCAACATCGCGAAGATCTACTTGTCGGTC
>DASXTW010000096.1:0-4134 GCA_036505215.1 Actinomycetota bacterium
GAGGCCACTCGAGGGTTTCGAGTCGCTCGAGGCCCTTATCTCCGACGGGACCGGTGAGATGTCGGTCCTGTGGATGGGTCGCCGGTCCATGCCGGGACTCACGCTCGGGACTCGGATCGTCGTCGAAGGCGTCGTGGCCGAAAAGCGCGGTGGCTTGAAGATGGTGAACCCGACGTTCGAGTTCGCGACCTAGGTCTGGTCCTCTCCTCCGGCCTCCCCCATGATCGCCGACCGGAGCGTGATCTCCGCCTCGTTGGAGGCCAGGGCCAGGATCTCATCGCCGGGGGTGATCACCGTCTCCGGCTGGGGGATGACGACGTGGCCCTCCCGAAGGATCGCCACGATAGCCGAGTCCGTGGGGAGGCGAAGCTCGTAGATCGGACGCCCGGCGTTCGGCGAGCTGTCCGGCACGGTGAGCTCCAACAATCCCACCCGGCCACCCTCGAGCGTGAGGAGCCGGACCAGGTCCCCCACGGTCACCGCCTCCTCGACAAGGGCCGTGAGGAGGTGCGGGACGGACACGGCCACATCCACTCCCCATTGCTCGCTGAACATCCATTCGTTCCGTGGGTGGTTGACCCGGGCCAGTACGCGAGGCACGGCGTACTCCTGCTTCGCCAGCAGCGACGTAACCAGGTTGTCCTCGTCGTCGCCCGTCGCAGCCACCACGACGTCGGCCGTCTTCAGCTCGGCCTTTTCGAGGACCCACGGCTCGCAGGCGTCGCCGAGCAGGAACCCGACATCAGGGGCCCACTCCTTGGCCACCTCCAGGGTTGCGGGGTCCTGCTCGATCAGCAGGACCTCGTGGCCTCGCGCGGCCAGGTCGGAGGCCAGGTAGCGCCCCACGGCCCCAGCGCCGGAGATCACGACGCGCATCGCTAGTGCTCCGCCACGGCAGCGAGCAGCTCGTCGAGCATGTCAACAGCGTCCTTGTGCACGATGAGATGGACGACGTCGCCCTCCTGGAACGCGCTCGATCCGATCGGGATGAACCCGTGGCCGCCCCGGTCCACGCCTGCCACGAGGATCTTGCCATCCACGATCAATGATCGGACGGGCTTGCCGACGAGGTGCGTCGGCACTTCAAGCCGCATCCGGAACAGGTCGCCGCCGGCCAGACTCTCCTTGATCTCCTCACGGGGGTGGGACAGCATCAGAAGGATCTGCTTCACCCCCCACGTGGTGGTGGCCACGGTGGGGATGTTGAGCCGTTCGTAGATCTCAGCCCGGCGTGGGTCGTAGATCCGGGCGATGACCTTGGGCACGTGGTAGTACTCACGGGCCACCCGGGCGGAGACGATGTTGGAGTTGTCACCGTTCGTCACCGAGACGAAGGCGTCGGCCTCCTTGATCCCGGCCTCTTCCAGCAGCTCCCGGTCGAACCCCAAGCCCACCATGGTGCGCGCCTCGAAGCCCGGGGGCAGGCGGTCGAAGGCCGTGGGTCGCTTGTCGACGATCGTGACATCGTGGCCGGTCTTGCGGAGCTGGATCGTGAGCTCGGAGCCCACCCGCCCGCAGCCGACGATGATCACCCGCACGGTCGCTAGGTTAGCCGACCCTCGGCGCCCAGGGAGCGCTGTTTGCCGAAGTAGTACGGCACGACCGCCAGGTCCACGTGCTCGTACCGCCCAAGGGCTCGGGCGATCTTGCGGCTGGTCCTGTCGTGCAGGAGCCGGTGGCGTAGCCGGGCGTAGTCGCGACGGGGCAGGACCACTGTGACCTCGCTGTCCCTGCCCATGAGGTCGACGACGTACCGTTCCAGCGAACGAGCCACGTTCCGGTCCCAGCACTCGATGACATCGAGCTCGACCGGGATGCGGAGCTCCATCCAGAGCCGCATCAGTTGCTCCTGGTTCTCGAGGTCCACCGCGGCGTGGACCGCGCGGACCTCGGTCGGGCCGAGCCCGAGCGCGTAGCGGACAGCCTCGAGGGAGGCCCGGTCGACCTTGTCGACGAGCACGACGGCTCGGTGGCTCGGGCGAGGGAGCACCCGAAGCCGGTGGCGGCCTCCGATCGCCTCGGTGATCGGGTGTCCCGGGCCCATGTGATCCCGTACTACCGTGATGCGCGCACGTTCGAGGGGGAGCAACGCCTTCGCCAGCTGGGCTCCCATGCGCGAGCTGCGGAGCCGCTCGACGAAGCCTATGGAAGCCGGTCCGGGGATGATTACGTTCACGTCGGCGTCACCGGGAAGCGACTTCACGTATCTGGCGAGGGACATGGCGAGGTCCCCCTTGGTGCTCACGACCTTCAGGGGCACGTCGATGCCCAGGTCGTCCCATCCAGCTTGGAGAGCCTTGGTCGAGCGCTTGTCACGTGCGAAGTAGATGGCATGCGTCTGCTCGGCCCTGATCGTCTTGAGGTATTGCAGCGCGTGGACCGTCTCGCGGCCGAGGTCCTCGACCAGGAGGACCGCTATCGGGCGGCGAACACCCGAGACGTCGAAGACGGGGAGATCCTCGTCGAGCTCCTCGTGCTCCCGCTCGTACTGGCGGTTCAACCGGACGAGCAGCCACACCGTGACCGGAACGAACACCATGACCGCCCAGGCGCCGTGCTGGAACTTCGTCACTGCGATGATCACCGTGACCACGGCCGTCGTCACCGCACCGAAACCGTTGATGGCGAGGCCGAGGCGCCAGCTGGGCTCCTTGATGCGGAGGTGCCGCCGAGCCATCCCGGCCTGCGACAGGGTGAACGACGTGAAGACTCCGATCGCATAGAGAGGGATCAGCCGGTGGACATCGGCCTGGAACAGGACCACCAGGAGAGTGGACGCCACGGCCAGGCCGACGATGCCGTTCGAGAAGACCAGCCGGTGCCCTCGCTTGGTGAGCTGCCGGGGCATGAAGTTGTCGGTGGCGTGGAAGTTGGCAAGGCGGGGGAAGTCCGCGAACGACGTGTTGGCCGCAAGGATCAGGATCAGCGTGGTGGCGATCTGGATCATCAGGAACAGCGCGAAGCCCACTGCCCCTCCCCCGAACACTGCCCGCGCGACTTGGGAGTTGAGGGTCCTGGTCTCGGTAGGGACCACGCGGAGCTGCACGGCCAGATAGGAGAGGCCGAGGAACATGATCCCGAGGAGGGTCCCCATCCACATCAGGGTGGTCCTGGCGTTCTTCCACTCCGGCGGCTTGAAGGCCGGGATCCCATTGGAGACGGCCTCCACACCCGTCACGGCGGCGCCCCCGGACGCGAATGCGTGCAGGATCAGGAAGAGGCTGACGGCTCCAGACGTCCGGAGCGCGTCGTCGGGGACGGCCAGAGGGTGCAGGTCCCCGGCGAGGGCCCGGTACATGCCGACGCCGAGGAGGACGAACATCATCAGGATGAAGAAGTAGGTCGGTACGGCGAACATCCGTCCCGATTCCCGCACCCCCCGCAGGTTCCCCCAGGCGATGAACCAGATGCAGAAGACGGACATCCAGACCCTGTACGGATACAGGGTCCCCGCGGCTGACGTGATGGCGGCGATGCCGGCCGCCACCGAGACGGAGACCGTCAGCACGTAGTCGGTGAGGAGGGCCACTCCGGCGACCTGCGCAGGCAGCAGGCCGAAGTTGTCCCGGGTCACGATGTAGGCGCCGCCGGCGCTCGGGTAGGCCTTGATGGTCTGCCGGTAGGAGAACAGGAGGATCGCGAGCACCGCAAGGATCGCAAAGGTGATGGGCATGACGAGCGCGAACGCCGCGCCGCCGACCGCCGGAACCGCGACCTTCAGGATCTCCTCGGTCGCGTATGCCGAGGAGGAGAGGTTGTCCGATGCGAACACCGCCAGCGCTGTCGGCTTGCCCAGCCGTTCGTGTTTCAGGCGGGCGGTGGCCAGGGCCGGACCGAGGATCGCTCGCTTTAGGGCGTACCCGGGTCCCTGGGGGAGGGCGGACGGACGTGCCGGCCGGGCCGGCGCCGAAGGCCTGGCCCCGGTTCTCGCTTCCTTCGTCGCCATCTCCGAACCTCCTGCTCAGAAGGTTCATCCAAGAGGCGTAAGTGCCCCGTGAAAGCGGAGGCGCGAGGCATGAAGATCCCGTAAAACTCGCTAGCGTTGGGGCCATGAGGCGGGTCATGCGGATCATTCGCAGCCCCTGGGTCCGTGGGGCGGTCGCGGCGGCCGGCGCGCCGGCCGCCGCGACCCTC
>DASXTW010000097.1:0-3814 GCA_036505215.1 Actinomycetota bacterium
ATCTGATAGCATTCTTGGTTGCGGTCCGGAAGAGCCGGGCCGTTCGACGTGCCACCGAAAGACCCCTAAGGGAGCTCGACGATAGTGCTCCCTGGGCCAGGACTTGGGGCCCGGCCTTCACGCGGACTCGGACGGGGCGAACAGGCGAGAAGAGTGCAGACGAGAGAGCTATGCCGACCGTACATCAGTTGGTCAGGAGTGGGCGTCAACGCCCGCGCACCAAGACGAAGAGCCCAGCGCTCAGGGGCTCTCCGCAGCGGCGCGGCGTCTGCACTCGCGTCTACACCACCACTCCGAAGAAGCCGAACTCTGCCCTTCGGAAGGTAGCCCGCGTCCGTCTGACCTCGGGAATCGAGGTCACCGCCTACATCCCGGGCATAGGCCACAACCTCCAGGAGCACTCCATCGTGCTCGTGCGAGGAGGCCGGGTGAAGGACCTCCCGGGTGTGCGGTACAAGGTGATCCGCGGCACGCTGGACACCGCCGGGGTGCGGGACAGGAAGAAGGCCCGATCCCGCTACGGCGCCAAAGCCAGCGCCTAAGAGGAGCCCGCCATGCCTCGGAAGGGACCTGCGACCAAGCGCGAGATCTACCCGGATCCCATCTATCAGAATCCGTTGGTCACTCAGCTGATCAACAAGATCCTGTCCAACGGCAAGAAGCAGCTGGCCGAGCGCACCGTATACCGGGCGCTGGAGATCATCAGCGAACGGACGGCCAACGATCCGGTCATCACGCTCCGGAAGGCCGTGGAGAACTCGCGGCCGCTTCTCGAGACGAGGTCCCGGCGAGTGGGAGGGGCGTCCTATCAGGTGCCGGTGGAGGTCCGGCCGCATCGGGGGACCACGCTGGCCCTGCGGTGGCTGGTGAACTACGCCCGGCAGCGACGGGAGCATTCCATGGCCGAGCGGCTGGTCGGGGAGATCATGGACGCCGCCGGCGGCCAGGGAGCTGCGGTGAAGCGCCGGGAGGACATGCACAAGATGGCCGAGGCGAACAAGGCGTTCGCGCACTACAGATGGTGATGGAAGAGGAATTCGTGGCCGGGCCCGCCGAGGGCCCGGCGTTTCGTGGGGTGACCTGAGTGGGCACCCCGGCGAGGAATCTGGACGAAATGGCACAGGTGGCAAAGGAAGCGGGTAGGGCTCAGACGGGGCCAGGCAAGTCCCTGGTCATCCGGGAATACCCGCTCGTCCGCACGCGCAACATCGGGATCATGGCCCACATCGACGCGGGCAAGACCACCACGACCGAGCGGATCCTGTATTACACGGGCAAGTCCTACAAGGTCGGCGAGGTTCACGAGGGCACCGCGCAGATGGACTGGATGGTCCAGGAGCGCGAGCGCGGCATCACCATCACCTCGGCTGCCACCACGTGCCTGTGGAAGGACCACTGGATCAACGTCATCGACACGCCGGGGCACGTGGACTTCACGGTCGAGGTGGAGCGCAGCCTCCGGGTGCTGGACGGCGCCGTCGCCATCTTCGACGCGGTGGCCGGGGTGGAACCTCAGAGCGAGACGGTGTGGCGCCAGGCCGATCGATACCACGTCCCCCGGATCTGCTTCGTCAACAAGATGGACAGGGTGGGCGCCGACTTCGAGCGCACTGTGCGGATGATCGAGGAGCGCCTGCACACCACCCCTCTCGTGGTCCAGCTCCCGTGGGGAACGGAGTCGTCCTTCGTGGGCGTGGTGGACCTCATCGAGATGAAGGGGCTCAAATGGGCCGAGGGCATGGGGGAGTCCTGGGAGACCGTCCAGATCCCTCAGGACCTCCAGGGGCGGGCCGAGGAATGGCGGCACCGCCTGTTCGAGCAGCTCGCCGACCACGACCCGGAGCTGATGGAGAAGTACGTGCACGAAGAGGAGCCCTCGCGTGAGGAGCTTCGTCGCGCCTTGCGAAAGGCCACCCTCGAGGTGACGGGGACCCCGGTCCTCTGTGGCTCCGCGTTCAAGAACAAGGCGATCCAGCCGCTGCTCGACGCGGTCGTGGCCTTCCTTCCCTCTCCTGTTGACGTCCTCCCGGTCCGGGGCATCGGGCCGAATGGGGACGAGGTCATCCGAAACCCCAGCGACGAGGAGCCGTTCTCGGCCCTCGCCTTCAAGATCATGTCCGACCCCTACGTGGGCAGGCTCACCTACATCCGGGTGTACTCGGGGATGGTGCGGACCGGAGCCCACGTGGAGAACTCCACCAAGGACCGCAAGGAGCGGATCGGCCGGATCCTCCAGATGCACGCCAACCACCGGGAGGACAAGGAGGCCGCCTTCACCGGCGAGATCATGGCGGTGGTCGGGCTGAAGCACACGACCACGGGAGACACCCTGTGCGACCCGGCCAACCCGGTGATCCTGGAAGCGATGACCTTCCCCACCCCGGTGGTCTCCGTCGCCATCGAGCCCAAGACGAAGGCCGACCAGGACAAGCTCTCCAACGCGCTGGCCAAGCTGGCCGACGAGGACCCCACCTTCCAGGTGAGGTTCAACGACGAGACCGGACAAACGCTGATCTCCGGCATGGGCGAGCTCCACCTTGAGGTCCTGGTGGACCGGCTGACCAGGGAGTTCAACGTGGGGGCCAACGTGGGCAAGCCCCAGGTGGCCTACCGGGAGACCATCCGCAAGGTGGTCCACAAGGTGGTAGCCAGGTACATCCGGCAGACGGGAGGTCGCGGGCAGTACGGCCACGTGGTCATCGATCTGGAGCCCACCGGCTCCGGCGGCGGCTACGAGTTCGTGAACAAGATCGTGGGCGGGACCATCCCCCGGGAGTTCGTCCCCTCGGTCGACCAGGGCATCCAGGAGGCGATGGAGTCGGGGGTCCTGGCCGGATACCCGATGGTCGATATGCGGGCGACGCTGATCGATGGGTCGTACCATGAAGTGGACTCCTCGGAGATCGCCTTCAAGATCGCGGGGCAGATGGCGTTCAGGGAGGCGGCTCGCAAGGCCGACCCGGTTCTCCTCGAGCCCGTCATGTCCTTCGAGGTGCTGACCCCGGAGGAGTTCATGGGTGAGGTCCTGGGCGACATCACCTCCCGCCGGGGCCGGATCGAGCACATCGACGAGCGCGCCGGGATGCGAGCGGTTCGGGTGCTGGTCCCACTGGCCGAGCTGTTCGGCTACGCCACCGACCTCCGGTCGAGGACACAGGGGCGGGCATCGCACACGCCCATGCAGCTGCACGCGTACCAGGAGATCCCGTCGCAGATCGCCCGGGAGATCGTGGCGAAGGTTCGAGGGGAGTAAGGGGGTTCCGAGCGGGACCCCGGAAGGAGAGGAGATGGCCAAGAAGAAGTTCGAGCGGACGAAGCCGCACGTCAATATCGGGACGATCGGCCATATCGACCACGGCAAGACCACGCTCACGGCCGCCATCACCAAGGTGCTGGCCGAGAAGGGCCTGGCCGACTTCACGCCGTTCGACGAGATCGACAAGGCGCCCGAGGAGAAGGAGCGCGGCATCACCATCTCCATCGCCCACGTCGAATATGAGACGGACAAGCGCCACTACGCCCATGTCGACTGCCCGGGGCACGCCGACTACATCAAGAACATGATCACCGGCGCCGCGCAGATGGATGGCGCGATCCTGGTGGTCAGCGCCGCCGACGGCCCGATGCCCCAGACGAGGGAGCACATTCTGCTGGCCCGTCAGGTAGAAGTTCCCGAGATCGTCGTGTTCCTCAACAAGATCGATCTCGTTGATGATCCGGAGCTCCTTGAGTTAGTCGAAATGGAAGTGCGCGAACTGCTGACCAAGTACGGCTTCCCCGGAGATGACACGCCGGTGATTCGCGGCAACGCCAA
>DASXTW010000098.1:0-4940 GCA_036505215.1 Actinomycetota bacterium
AGGATGGCGAAGATCTTGTCGATCACGCTTCGGCCACCCGATGCCAGCCACACCGCAAGGCAGACGAGGGCGTTGGCCAGGATGCCTCGCATCAGGACCGCTCCGAATGGGAGTCCAGCTTTCGTCACTGCGATCGTCAGGGCGGTCGCCCCAACGGCATCGTCGGCCTGGGACCACCACTGCCCGAGGTAGACCATGGCCACGACGCTGAGCGCACCGATGAGGTTCCCCACGTAGACGATGGCCCAGTTCTGGAGGAGCCGACCGATCGGGATGTGGCCGCTCACCCAGCTCATGACGATGAGGTTGTTCCCAGTGAAGAGCTCGGCGCCTGCCACGATGACCAGGATGAGGCCGAGCGAGAACCCGATCCCCGAGAGGAATCGGGTGGGCCCGAAACCCAACTCGGACCCCGTTCCGATGATGGTGGAGAGGACCCCGCCGAGGGCGATGAACGCCCCGGCGACGACGCCCAGCACGAACATCGTGACGGCCGGCGCTCGGGCCTTCGCCACGCCTCGGGTCTCCACCAGCTCGGCGATCTCCCGGGGAGAGAAGGTGTCCATGCCGGCCATCGGGTGGGGCCGGTCTCGAACGGCCCTGGCTCCGTTCATGGCTTTCCTCCTGTGTGCCATTCGATCGACGGTCGGGTGAGCTTACGTGCTCGTTGGCCAGGCTTCGTCACATCAAACAACGAAGGCGGGGGTGGGAGCCCCCGCCTTCGCCTCGGGCCGTTCCGTGGTCTCGATTCCTCACTTCAGGATGGGGTACCGCTTGACCAGCGGGACCCGCTCCCAGTACTTCCCGAGACCCAGGTACCGGCCGGCTGCGACATACGCGATCCCCGCCAGGACGATCGCGAACACCACGTGCTCGTCCACGAACGGGTTGTTCTCCGGCCAGATCGCGCCCGCGGTGTAGAAGAGCCCCATCCAGATGATGCCGCCGATCGCCGCAAGTCGCGTCCCGATGCCCAGGATCAAAGCCAGCCCGATCAGCAGCATCGAGAGCATGTACACCCAGTCCACCCAGGTCTGCCCGGCGAGCCCCGCGTAGAAGTCCTTGAACGGGCCCTTCGTGCCGAACTCGAGGAACCCGGCGGTCGCGTGTCCGCCGTTCAGCCAGGCCGCGTCCTTCGCGAAGAAGTCGATCCCTCCGCTCTCAAGACGCCCGGTGGCAAACCCCAGCGCGAACGCCTTGTCGAGGAAGGCCCACAGGAACACCCATCCGAGCGCGATCCGGGAGAGGCCCCAGAACACCCCGCCCCTCACGACGCTGTCGGGAACCACGACTGACGCCGGGACGTCCTTGACGGACGTCACGGTGTGCCCGTTCGTCGTGGGCTTCTCCAGATCGACCTGTCCGATCATCGTACCCACCTCCCTTTCCAGAGGGTTGTCTTCTCTCGTGGAGCATGAGGGGTTGAAGGGGGGGGCGGCACCGGCCGTGCGACCCCGTTCGGCCTGGGCCTGGGGCCCATTCGGCGCGGGACCTTCGTCCCTGGGCCGTGGTGCCCAGATCGACTCCGTGCGGCTCGAGGAGGCCCCTCGGGTGTCGTGGGGGCGCCGACTGATGGGATACTCCCGGAGGTGATGCAGGTCGGGGCGTTCCTCGTCCGCCATCCCCCGTTCGATTCCCTGGAGACCGCGGACCTCGAGAGGGTGGCCCGGTCGGTCCAGATCGAGTTCTTCCCCGCCGGGACGACGATCCTCCAGCAGGCGGGGAAGCCCGCCCAATCCCTCTACGTGGTCCGCACGGGCGCGGTGGAGCTGCTCGACGAGGGCCGCGTCCTGGACCTCCTGGGAGAGGGCGAGGCCTTCGGGCACCCGTCGCTCCTCTCCGGCCTGGGCCCCGCGTTTGCGGTCCGTGCCCACGAGGACACCCTCTGCTACCTCGTCGACCAGGCCGTTGCGGAGGAGGTGATGGCGACCCCGTCCGGGCTGGCATTCCTGACGGCAAGCTTGCTGCGACGAGAGTGACGAGCCGGGCTGGCGCGGGAGGGGGAGTCTGCAGCATCGGTCGGGCTGGTCCGCGTGGGGGCGCTCATCCGTCGCAGCCCCGTGATCTGCGCCCCCGAGGCGACGATTCGGGAGGCCGCCGAGCTTATGACGAAGGAGCGTGTCTCGGCGGTGCTGGTCTCGGCGGAGGACGGGCTGGGGATCATGACCGATCGAGATCTGCGGTCGCGGGTGCTGGCATCTGGTGTGCCCGGGGAGACCGGTATCCGCGAGGTCATGTCCTTCCCCGTGGTCACGGCCTCGGTTGACGCTACCGCGAACGACGTTCTGCTGCTCATGCTGGGGCACGGTTTCCATCACGTTCCCGTGACCGATGGCGAAGGCAACGTCGTCGGCGTGGTCTCGGACGGGGATCTGTTCGGCTTGGAACGCATCACTCCGTTCTCGGTCCACCGCGCGATCGAGAGGGCAACCACCGAGGACCACGTAGTCGAGGAGGCGTCACGGCTGCCGGAGATCGTCGTGGCGCTGGTCGAGGCGGAGACGGACCCCGTCGAGGTGGGGCACACATCGCGGCCACCGTCGATGCGGCGACCCGACAGCTGATCGCCCTGAGTTTGAGAGAGCTGGGTGAACCTCCGGGATCCTGGGCCTGGCTCGCGCTTGGGAGCGAGGCCAGGCACGAGCAGTCGCTGCGAACAGACCAGGACCATGCACTGATCTTCGATCCGGCCGACGCCGCGTCGGACGACGCCGAGCACTACTTCGGCGAGCTCGCTGCCCGCGTCACCGACGGGCTGGAGAGGGCGGGGGTCCCGCGATGCCGAAGCGAGGTGATGGCGTCCAACCCGTTGTGGCGGAGGTCGGTCAACGCCTGGGTGGCCGAGTTCCGGGCCCGCTTGGCTGATCCCGGGGTGGATGGAAAGGTCTTCACGAGCATCGCGCTCGACTATCGGCGGGTGGCCGGCTCTCTAGATATCGAGTCGACCCTGGACGGGCTCATCCGTCGAGCCTCTCGAGACCCGACGTTCGGGCGTCGCCTTGCTCATACCGCGCTCGAACTCCGGCCACCGACCGGGTTCGTCCGCGACTTCGTCGTTGAGGCCCGGGGGTCCCACGCGGGAACGCTGGATGTGAAGCACGGTGGGATCACCCCCATCACCAATCTGGCCCGGGCCTACGCGGTCGGGAGGGGACTGACCGGCAACCGGACCCTCTGGCGCCTGCGAGAGGTGAGCGCGATGGGTGTCCTCGACCCGGACGTGTCCTTCGGACTGGAGGAGGCCTTTCGACTGCTCTGGCGGGTCCGGCTGGGGCACCAGGTGGCCCAGGTGCGGGCAGGTCTTCCCGGAGACGACGCCGTGAACCCTCGATCGCTCGGCCCACTGACCCGTCGAGGCTTGAAGGATGCCTTTCGTCTGACGGCACGGGCGCAGCGTGCCCTGGCAAGCGAGATGGGGTTGCGCATCTCGTGAGACCGAACCTCCCGGGACCCCCCCGATGGCTTCGCCGACGCCCATGGATCGAGGCGGAGTTCGCATCCCTCGACTTCGAGACGACCGGCCTGGATCCCGATCGCGATGCCGTGGTGTCGTTCGGGGTCGTGCCGGTCCGGCAAGGCCGGGTGATCCTGGCCGAGAGCGAGTATCGGGAGATCGCACCGCAAGCTCCGTTGACCGCGAGGTCGATCGTGGTTCACGGCCTCAGGCCGCTGGATCTGGAGGGCGCACCGACGCTCTCCCAGGTGCTGTCGGATCTGCATGCCTCCCTCGAGCGGCGATACCTCCTGGCATGGTCGGCCGAGGTGGAGGCGGGCTTTCTGTCCCGGGCATTCGGCGGCTCGGGGCGATGGTGGCACCGTCGCATCGTGGACGTGTTGCTGCTTGCCCAGGTCGCCGACCGTCTCGAGGGTCGCGCGGCTCGGCCGGGCGACTACAACCTGACAACGGCGGCGGCCCGCTTCGGTACCCCCGTCCATGCCCCGCACCATGCCCTGGACGACGCTCTGACGACCGCCCAGGTATTCCTGGTGTTGGCGACGAAGCTCTCCACGAGGGGATACGGGACGCCGGCTCGTCTCCTGAAGGCGGGCAAACGCCTGCGAACCCAGCGGTCGGGCCGGATGGGGTGATCCGCCGTTCCAGTGGCCCCACGGTCATAATCCTTGGGCGAACGTCGACTCGACCGGGAGGTGGCCATGTCCAAGAGCGATGACTACGTGAAGGCAGTGATGAGCGCTCCGGTGGTTCACGTCGCTCCCGATGTCACGGTGGCGCAAGCGCTTCGGACCATGATCGACCGCGACATCGGCTCGGTGGTCGTCGCGGAGGGGGAATCGGCCGTCGGGGTGTTCACCGAGCGGGACCTGACCAGGCGGATCCTGGACGATTCGGGCCTTCTGGAACGAAATGTGCGTGAGGTCATGTCTTCTCCAGTGACGACCGTTGGTCCCGACGACGAGGTGGTGTTCGTCTTCCGACTGATGAACGAGAAGGGGATCCGCCGGTTGCCGGTCGTCCAGGACGACCGGCTGGTGGGGATCGTCACGGAACGCGACCTGCTTCGGTGGGTCGACGCCGTAGCCAACGAGTGAGGCGTCGACTGGGGCTCGTCATCGAGGATGTGGCAGGTTCCTAGGCAGGGGTTCCGGGTGTGGTGGTGTGTCGCGCGAGGTAGGCAGCGGCTTCGGCCCGGCGAGCCACCTCGAGCTTGGACAGGATACTCGAGACGTAGTTCTTCACGGTCTTCTCGGCCAAGTGGAGCTCCTCGCCGATCTCCCTGTTGGTCTTCCCGTCGGCGACCAGGGACAGGATCCGCTCCTCCTGGGGCGAAAGGCGGGCGAGCTTCTCGTCCCTCAACAGGTGTTTGCCCTTCCGCAAGCGGTCCAGGACGGCGCTGGTGACGGCGGGATCGAGCAGGCTCTCGCCCTTGCCCACGGTCCTGATGGCCCGCACCAGTTCTCCCCCCTTCACCTGCTTCAGG
>DASXTW010000099.1:0-35743 GCA_036505215.1 Actinomycetota bacterium
GTCCGGAGAGGGATCGACCAGAACCGCTGGCCCACCGGCCCGGATCAGCTTCTCGAGGGCACCCGGCGAGAAGACGTGGTCGCTGCACACCAGCACGAACCGCTGCTCGCCCCGGAGGGCTTCCTCGGCAGCGGCCAGGGAAGCGCCATTCCCCTTCTCCCAGTCGGTGGCCCGCACCACCTCGACGCGATCAGGAGCGACTCTCAGAGCGGCCGCGGCCATAGCGTCCCCTTCATGCCCGACGACGACCACTATGCGCTCGAGGCCGTTCGTCAGGAGCGTTCGGATGGCCCGCTCGATCAAAGGCAGTCCACCCAGGCGAAGGAGAAGCTTCGAACGGCCCCCGGTCAGCCTGCGAAGGCGTTCGGATCGACCAGCGGCCAGTACCACTCCCACTCGGGGAAGGCCGGTCAGCGCCAAGCCGGAAGCTTCGGGCTCCAGGGCAGCGTGAGACATACCCGGCCGACTACCCCCCTTCTCGTGGCGGAACGCCGATAGCATGAGACTTCGCATTCTCCGGAGCAAGAACGACCCATACTCTCGTATTCGTGCTCCGTCTCGGGTCAGGCTGTTTCGAGCGGGACTCGCGGCGTTCCTCGTCGCACACGTGGCCTACCTTGGTGCGTTCAACCCCTCTCCGCCGCCGCTTCTTCCCACGCTGCCGGGCCACCGTCAGCGCCGAGCCGAGAGGAACGACTGCAAGGGCCGGCCTCGGAGGAACCGCCCGTACCAGGCAAGGCCCCGGCGCGGTAGTTCATCTTTCCAGCCCCACACGCGTTCAGCGTCCGGGCCCCCATGTCACGTCACCGATCGGCCGCCTGGTCTGCCACCAGCGCCGCGCTCGCTCACTCGACGGATCATCGGGGCCCGGCCAGGGGCAGGGCTACGGCCTGAGGTCTAGGCTTGGGGCGGTGTCCGAGATCGGCCTCTTCCCTCTGGGCGTCGTCCTACTTCCCACGGAACGCCTCCCCCTGCACATCTTCGAGGAGAGATACAAGGAGCTCATCGGGGAATGCATGCAGGCCGACCAGGAGTTCGGCTTGGTCTTCGCGGACGACGACGGAATGCGGGCCGCGGGAACCCGGGCCGCGGTCGTCGAGGTTCTGCAACGATTTCCGGACGGCCGGCTCAACATCGTGGTGGAAGGCAGAGAGCGTTTCCGGATCGTGCAGATGACGTCGGGTCGCTCGTTCGACACTGCGATCGTCGAGGATCTCTCCGACGAAACCGAGAAAGACGTCCCGGTCCCGGACGATCTGGCCGGATGTCTCCAGGCCTACAGGCGTCTGGCCGAGGCCGCCGGAGCCCAGCCCGATGACTTCGACCCGGGCGCAGGGAGCGTGGCGTTCCAGATAGCGGCCGTGATCGACTTCACGCCTGAGCTCAAGCAGGAGCTGCTCGAGTTGCAGTCGGAGGGGGAGCGACTCGCCAGGCTGACCGGCTTCCTGGACCGGGCGGTCGACGCGGTATTGCTCCAGCAAACCGCTCGGGAGCGAGCAGCCGGTAACGGCCACGTGTCTCCGGACGACTGAGCCGGAGGACGCGGAGGCCCCTTGCGGAGGGTACGCTTCGCCCGAAGGGCCGAAGGGCCGAGGTCCGTCGCAGAAAGGGGGAGCTCGTGAAGTTCATCCAGACGATCTCGTTCACCAGCAGCCGGATGGACGAGATGCAAGCCGTGATGGACGAATACTCCACGCAGAGCAGGGCAGACGCGCCCGGATTCATCAGGTCCACGGTTCTCAAGGACCGTGACCGCCCGAACGCGTACCTGGTGATCGCGGAATTCGAGAGCTACGAGCTGGCCATGCAGAACTCGGCCCGTCCGGAGACCGACGCGATGGCGAAGAAGATGGGCGAGCTGGTGGACGGCGAGGTCACCTACGGCAACTACGACGTGATCGCCGAAGAGTGATGCCGCGAGCCTAGTCCCGCGATCGTGCGTCGGCGACGGGGTGCGGGAAGTCGCCTCGCTCGACCAATCCGTCGTCTGTTGTCGACAGAGTCTCTGCGACCGATGGTTCCTCGGCCGGCATCTCCGGGATCCGCTCGAGCGTCCGGACCGGAGACAGGAAGGGCGGGACGAACGCCAAGAGGCTCCCGATGGCGGCGACCCAGAGCGTCGGCCGAAGGCCGATGGTCCCGCCGAGGATCCCGCCGACGAAGGATCCGACGGGAATGGTGCCCCACACCATGAACCGCATCGTGGCGTTCATGCGGCCCTGCATGCGGTCGACAGTGATGGCCTGTCGCAGACTGACCTGGTTGATGTTGTAGATGGTTCCGCCGAACCCTCCGACGAACATGGCCAGGACCATCAGGGGGAAGGCGACTGGCTTGGTCATGACGGCGATCGGGAACCACGCCAGGCCGAACAACATCGCCGCCCCTACGATTGTTGGGCCCACCCCCAGTCGCTCGGCGACACGGGGGGCGAGGAACGCTGCCAGGAGAAAGCCGATGTTGCCGAGGCCGAAGGCCAGGCCGATCGTCCCCGGGGACATCCCCAGCCGGCGCACGGCGAAGATGAGGACGACGGCAGTCCCCATCTGGCTGAACAGGTTGGACGTGGCCGTGCATGCGGCGATGGGGCGAAGAAGCTTGTGGCCGAGGACGTAGCGAAGCCCCTCCCAGATCTCGCTGCGCATGCTGGGGTTGCCTCCGTCAGCTTCGCGCCACTGAACCGGAGCTTCCTTCTTGCGAATCAGGAACACGAACAGGGCGGACCCCAGGTAGCTGATGGCGTCGGCCAGGATCGCCACGGGCGCCTTGAGGATCTGGATCAGCGCTCCCGCAAGCCCGGGGCCCGCCAGTTGCGCGCCCGACCGGGAGATCTCGAGCTTCGCGTTTCCGTCGACAAGCTGTTCGCGCTCGACGAGTGAGGGCAGATAAGCCTGATACGAGACGTCGAAGAAGACCGTCAGCACGCCGGTGACGAACGCCACGATGTAGAGCTGGCCGATGTGGAGGAGGCCCATCTCGTAGGTGATGGGGATCGACCCGAGCGAGAGGACCCGGCCCAGATCGCCCGCGATGAGGATCGGCCGGCGGCGAAGGCGATCGACCCACACTCCCGCCGGAAGCCCCACGACGATGAACGGCAGGAACTCGAGGGCCCCGAGCAGTCCGACCTGGAAGGGGGACGCCTTGAGGATGAGAATGGCCGTGAGCGGCAGGGCCAGCAGAGTGACCTGGGTCCCGAGCTGGCTGATGGTCTCGCCGGTCCACAGCTTCATGAAGTCGGCGTGCCGCCACAGGCTGCGGATGCGCTCGCTTTTCATGAAGATCCCCCTTCCAGGAACGCGTGGAGCAATCCAGACGCCTCGGGGATGGTGTCGGTGCGAAGCGTGTACAGCCTCTGCGGGCCATCGGTCACCTTCACCAACCCGGCCGAGCGCAGGATGACCATGTGGTGATGCGCCGAGGACTTGGCTAGGCCCACTGAATCCGCCAGTTCCTGGAGCGTGGCGCTTCCCGCGACCAGCCGCTTCAGGACGCGCAGGCGCTTCTCGTCGCCAAGCGCCTTGTACAGGCGAAGCATCCGTGGGGGCGGTGCTGCACGGTCGCTCCCCAGGCTCTCGTCGGCCACCGGGTAGCAGATGATCCACGTGTCCTCCCAGGCTGAGGACACATTCCACGGGCGCATCACTACGAGAGGGATCAGGGCGACCCGGCGGACCCAGCGCTCGCCTCTGAACTCGATGCCGTTGGTGGCGATCTCGATGAGCTTCTCCGGGGTGGTTGTGGCCGCCAGCTCGCGCTTGGCTGCCGCGTCACGCTCCAAGACCTCGGCAACACCTATCTCCTCGCTGGCGAAAACCTCCTCGTGCCACAGCCGCATGACATGTAGGGCTCGATCCTTCGCCTCGTCGGGTGTCATCGAGAGCAGCGGAGGCTCCTCGATATCGTCCTCGTACTTGCGGGCGGCCCGCACGATGGACCGTCGTGCGTCGGGATCACCCGCGGCCGCTCTGAGAAACACCTCCGAGCCGAGGTCATCTCGCAGGGGTGGAAGGTGGTAGCCGGCAAGGGCCAGCCACAGATCCTGGGCGGGAAGCAGCTCGATTTGCTCGATGAATTCAGGGACCGTCTTGGGTTGGGGGGTCTGAAGCGCCAATCCCGGAGCGATCCAGGCGCCCCTCTTCGTGGCGAACCCCTCCAACGCCTCGAGGAGCTCAGGCGACGCCTTCGTTCGAACTTCGTCGAACCAGGTTTCGCCGTCCTCGAAGGTCTGCTGGCTGTTGGCCATCTCGAACTTCATGAGGCTGACCATAAACTCGATGGGCAGGGAGGCTGTGATGGTCACACTCACCCCTGGGCCGGCCCCGGTTAGATCCATGACTCGAGCGACCATCTTATTCGATATCTCCCGAACGATATGTTCGAACAATATCGAACGGCGGCGAGGGATGCAAATCGGGAGCGCCCGCGCCAGGGAAGGTGAACGAGCGATGCGCTAGGTTTCCTTCACCAGGGGGGTCGAGGGGTGGATCGGAGGACGGTCTCAAGGCGAAGCTTCATTGCCGCCGCGGCGGCTGCTCTGCCTGGCGTGCTCGCTCGGGTCCGACCGGCTTGGGATGATGGCGGAGCTCTCCGCGCCCGCTTGGCCATCGCTGTCGAGCCCGTAGGGCCCTTCGTTGACGACATCGTTTGCCGGGACGCGTGGGGGGCGAGGAAGCCACGTGGGGAGTTCGTCCGACACCGCGTCAGGCGCCTCACCGTTCACCACAGCGCGTTGATGCTGAGGGACAACCGAGATGCGCCGCAGCAGCTTCGAGATATCCAGACGCTGCATCAGAGGATTCGGGGATGGCCCGACATCGCCTATCACGTCGTGATCGACCGTCACGGCAACGTGTATCGGGGAAGGCCGTCGTGGGCCAGAGGTGACACCGCGACCGGCTACGATCCGACCGGCCATTTCCTGGTCATGTGCGAGGGAAACTTCTCGGAACAACGGATTCCAGAGATGCAGGTGGCCGCCCTGGTGGACGTGCTCGCGTGGGCGGCTCACCGTTTCGACGTGAGCCCCGGGACGATCCGAGGACACAGGGATTACGCGGCCACGGCGTGTCCAGGGACAACCCTCTACGCCCTCATCGAGAACGGGTCGATCCGCAGGTGGGTGAGGCGCCGGATGGCCGCGGGCGGGGTGAGGCTCCTGTCGCTGTGTGGGAGCGCCGGCCTACAGCGGGTTCGGGACATCGAGAGCGGCAGAGATTAACTCGCGGTCCAGCCGAACAGCCGAGGGATCCCGACTCGGGCCCCATCTAGGCCGTGCAAACGTTGTTGAGGAACGGGAACGGGTCGATGGCGTCCATCACCCGCGTGAAGCCCGAGGGAGCCCTGTGCAGCGGGGTGGGTACCACCCACGGATGCCACTCGAAGTGGTCGTGGGGGGCGTTGCCAGCGGCGTCGCCCGTGTTCCCCACGTATCCGATGATAGTGCCGGCTTTCACGTACCCGAGGCTGCCGAAGCGGCTGAGATGCGCGTTCCGGACATAGCCCTTCGAGCCGACCACGGTCACGTACTTGCCCGCGAACCAATAGTCGGTGTGCGCCACGGCCAGACCGTTGAACGGTGCCCGGATCGGGCGGCCCCGAGGGGCGAAGATGTCGTTCCCCCAGTGCGGGTGGTACCCGCCGACCCACCGGGGCTGGCCGAAGTCGTCCCAGTAATTCACCGAGCCGGCCACAGGACACAAGCGGAACGGGCGCCTGGTGGCGGTGTCATCGGTGCCCGGCCGCGGGTACGAGTTGAAGCGATCCGTCTTTACCATGTGATTCCAGGCGGCCTTTGGATTCCCGTAATTCAGCCAGATCCATCGCATGGCTGCGATGTTCTGCTGCACGATGCGGGTGTTCTTCGCTTTTCGCGAGCATCTCAACCAGCCCCATACGAAGCATTTGGTGCTGAGCTTGACTGCGTACCGATTCCTGATCATCCACGGGCCGGCGATGGTCCGTACTTCCTGAGTGGTCATGGCGAACAGGCCGTGAAACCGGTGGTAGGAGTCGCTGGTGTCTCTGAACCTCACGTCGAAGCCTGTGCCCTGCCAGCACACGATCTTTTCCAGGTACGTCGAGTCGGCCCAGCTCGGCGGGAGATCGCCTGAGATGCGTATGGCCTTGACCAGGCTGGCATGGAACCAATCCGGCGTGAGAGGGCAAATCCTCAGCCACGCGACAGCGGCTGGATTCGACGTCGGCTCAGCCGATACGGAACGCATGGGAGGAACGACGAGAAGACAGGTCAGGATCGCCGCGACGGTTGCCAGGAACGGAGAAAGCCACCGCGACCGCCTCGCCGATCGCCTTCGAAACACCGGCCCCCCTCAGCCAAAGTCCGACGGACGATATCCTCTCGTTGGGGAGCCAGCAAGGGTCCGCGGATCGGTGGTTCCACCCCCCCGAGATTCGGCCTGCGCTCGTACCTCGTGGGGGATCCGGCCGAGGTCCTAGGCTGAGGGGATAACCTCTGGGCGCCCCCCTTCCTGGAAGGGAGTCACCTCTCATGACGCTTCTAGACGAGGCCAGAGTGCTTCTGGACGACGCGGTGGCGGTGCGTCGGCGCATCCACCGCCACCCCGAGATCGGTCTTCAGTTGCCCGAGACCCAAAAGACGATCCTCGATGTCCTTGAGGGTCTCCCCCTCGAGGTACAGACGGGGAGCCGGCTCACGTCGGTGACGGCCACCCTGGACGGTGCTCATCCGGGGCCGACGGTTCTGCTCCGGGGCGACATGGATGCCCTGCCGATGCCCGAGGACACGGGTCTGGACTTCGCCTCCGAGGTCGAGGGGGCGATGCACGCCTGCGGCCACGACACCCACGTGGCCATGCTGCTCCAGGCCGCGCGACTCCTCGTCGACCATCGCGATGAGCTCCATGGGCGGATCCTGTTCATGTTCCAGCCGGGCGAGGAGGGCTATCACGGGGCCAGGGTGATGATCGACGAGGGGCTACTAGACGGGGACAGGCCACCCTCCGCCGCGTTCGCCCTCCACATCATCTCCTACCTGCCCGCGGGGACGATCCACACGCGACCGGGGCCGCTTCTGGCCTCTTCGGACAAGCTCGAGATCTCCGTGAAGGGACGAGGCGGACACGCTTCGGCTCCATACCTGGCCCAGGATCCGGTCCCGGTTGCCTGCGAGATCGTTCAGGCGCTCCAGACGATGGTCACGCGCAAGTTCAACGTGTTCGATCCGACCGTCGTGACCATCGCCAGCATCCACTCCGGCTCGACGAACAACGTGATTCCGGAGGCGGCCTCGATGGAAGGAACGGCGCGGGCGCTCACCGAAGAGACCCGGGAGTCCGTCCTGGAGAACGTCCAGCGGATCGTCGAGGGCGTGGCCGGTGCGCATGGGTTGGTGGGGGAGCTCACTGTGGACCCCGGCTATCCGCCCACTGTGAACGATGAAGCCATGACCGCGTTCGCCGTCGAAACAGCCCGGGACCTGCTCGGCCCGGAGCTCGTCGAGATCATGGAGCACCCCGTCATGGGCTCCGAGGACTTCTCCTACGTCCTCCAGCGGGTTCCCGGGGCGATGCTCGACCTCGGGGTGGCCCGGCCCGACGATCCGAACCCTCCGGCCAATCACTCCAACCGCATGATGGTCGAGGAGCCGGCCATGGCGAACGGGATCGCCCTGTATGCCGGGTTGGCGTTGGAGTACCTGGACGGCAGCCGGAGCGCGTGAGTCTGATTCACACGAGTAAGTAGTCAGGCGCGCTCGGGGGGGGATCCCGGCGTCGTCACCAATGAGATCGCCGCCCCGAATCGATCGATGAGGCGACGGATGTCCTCTCGCGTGAACAGGTCGCTCTCCACGCGGACCGTGCAAGTGGCGGGATCGGGCGACGTACTGAAGGCAATCTCACTCGGCTTTGTGAAGAAGTCAGGTTCGATCTCATCTTGGATCCGAAGCAGGTCCTCCTGCGACCGGGGGCAGCTTTCCGTTCGGTACTCCACATTCCCTTTGCCCAGATGGGGGGCCATGCGCCGACGCCAAGCCTCGATATCGACGCCGGGATCGAACACCACGACGAGCTCGCCACTCTCGTCGATGTAGTAGCCCACGAAGATCTCCGGGTGCCCCTGCGCTCTTCCGGGTCCACGCCGGGAGGCGGCGGCGGGCGAGGTGGCTCCCACGCCACCGTGAGCAGGACGCTCGAGCCCGGGGCAAGCTCCACATCGGCCGCGGGCTCGCTACGCAGTACCTCGCCGGTGTGCGGCGCACTCGAGTCGATCCTGATCTCGGCGATCAGCCCCGCCTCGGCCAGGGTTTTCACCGCATCGCGCGCTTGGAGCCCCACCACGTTGGGAACCTGGCCGCGGACAACTCGTCGCTCCGCCGGCATGACCGAGAGGAGCCAGGCCACGGCTGCGATCACCCCACCGACCACCCCCAGGCCCAGCAGTACGCGGCCGCGGCTTCCCAGCGGAGTTGGCCGCAGGCAGCTTCGATCTCGCGGCCTCGCGTGTCTCTCAGCGTCACCGGCACGCCGTTTGCGCGAAGCGTGCGAACGAACCCTTGGATCCGCTCCGGCGTGCTCGGCTGGAACGCGCTCCCCGAGATGGGATTCATCGGGATGAGGTTCACGTGGGCGCGCAGCCGGCGGGCGATGGGGACAAAGGAGCCTGGCCTGGCGGTCGTCGGCGGCATGCAGGCTGACGGCCAGGGCCACCTGCGGGTGATCCATGCCGAGGCGCCGGTCTCCGGCACCACACCGACCGTCGAGACCGTCACGTGGCGGGCACCCAGGCTCATCCCGTCGGGGTCGAGCAGCCGAGCGATCGCGTCCCGGGTGGGTCGATAGTTCGCCATCGTCTCGAGCTGTTCGGGGAGCTCTTCCGCCAGGCGCATTCGCAGAGCCTTGGGGAGGTCGGTCATCTCCTCGTACGAGACGGTGCGGCGCCACAGGCCGGCGTAGACCTGGCGGGCCCGATACCCCGGCTGCCCCCACTCCCGCAGGCGCAGGCCAAGCTGTTCCAGATCGAGCTCGTAGACGTTGGTCACGGCGGTCCCAAGGGTAGCGAGTCCGCGACCCGCGCCTCGGGCCCGGAACAGGGGGTTTCGCGGGACTGTTGTAGCTTGTGGGAGTGCGATCCGGGTCGCAGATCAAGAACGGAGCGAAGAAGACATGCAGAAGCAGATTCCGACCAGCGAAGAGGAGTGGCGGGAGCGCCTGACGCCCGAGCAGTACGAGGTGCTCCGGCGCAAGGGCACCGAGCGAGCGTTCACCGGGGAGTACTGGAACGTCCACGACGACGGCGTCTATCGCTGCGCAGGGTGTGGTGCGGAGCTGTTCGGGTCCGACACGAAATTCGACTCGGGCACCGGGTGGCCGAGCTTCACCGAGCCCGCGAACCAGGAAAACGTGGAGCTCCACACGGACGTGAGCTACGGCATGGTCCGAACCGAGGTGACGTGCAAGCGTTGCGGCGGGCACCTCGGCCACGTGTTCGAGGACGGCCCGAAGCCGACCGGCCTGCGCTACTGCATCAACTCCTGCGCGCTGGAGCTCGAGAGAGGCGCGGAGTCGTAAACCCGTCAGGTATGAACCCTGGCGAGCTGGCGGGACAGCGCCACCAGCCGGCCTCCGGAATCCCAGATCTCGCCGTCCTCCTCGAGGTAGCCCTCGATCAGATACCGGGTCTGGAATCGACATTGCAGCCATCCTGGGGCCGGCCGGCCGCGCACGTGAACCGTCAGCTCCAGGGTCGGTACCCACATGGCCGGCCCCACGTTGAAGACCGTCGGCGGGAAGGAGTCGGCGAACAGCGCAAGCGACCTCGTGTCCGGATCCCTTCCATCGCCGAGCCGGATCCAGCCGCACATCTCGGCCACGCCGCTCGGCGTCCCCCTCGCCCAAGTGGCGGTATCAGGGGTCAGGCGGAGGTCGAACTGCCTGATGAAGTCGGGAGCCACCTCTCCGCTGGCCGGCACGCATTCATCCGGTGAGGGGAAGAACGGAGGCGTTTCCCGCACAAGGGTCGGCCCGTTGAGTGCATCGAAGTCTCCGAACGTCGCCGTCACGTGCACGCGGGTCCCGCCGCCCTGGACCAGTCGCGCGGTGGCGGTCGAGTGAGCTCGGCCGGTCCGGACGACTTCGACGTCGACGTCGGCCTCACCGGCCGCGGTACGGCTGGGGAAGTGGGCGGTGACGGCGAACGGATCGGGGTGAGGGAGTGTACGGGCGATCGCGTCGAGCACGATCGAGATCAGGTAGCCCCCGTTCGGCGTCCCCGCGATGTTCCATTTCGGATCGATCCGGGCCAGCCACCGCCCCGTCCCCGCGGGCGACACGGAGGTATCCCGCTCGAAGAGGAACTCACCGGCCAAACTAGTTCGGCGGGATGTTCTGGTTGAGCCGGAAGAAATTGTCGGGGTCGTATCGGCGCTTCAATGCCTTGAGCCGGTCATACCTCTCCGCCCCATAGGCCTGGCGGATCCGTTCCTCGCCCTCCTCCATGAGGAAGTTCACGTAGACGCTGGTGTGATACGGCTGGAGTGCCGACCAGAGGGCCTTGGACCACTCCCGTTCCTCGTCGAATCCTTCCCTCGTCGCCGTGGTGGCATTGATGTTGATCGTGTGCCCCGAGCTACGGCCGTTGAACGCGGTCTCGTCCTCGCCCACGCTGGCGATGGCGCCGCCCAGCTGGAAGATCGGGAAGGCCGTGAGGGGAGAGGTCATCTGCGTGGCGCCTTCGGCAATGATGTCGATGACCTCGTCCGTGAGCTCGCCGATGTCACAGGATCGGAAGTAGTACCACCAGCCGTGCGGGAACGACGGGTCGAACATCGCCTGGTGGGCCACGAACGGCTTCGGCGTGCACAGGTCGAGGATGGGCGATCCGAACTCCTTCATCGGCCGGATCACCTTCTCTCCCTCTTCCACCGGTCCCGCGTAGCAGCAGATGACCGTGACCACAGGCTTCCAGTGGAGCTCGGCGGGAACGACAGGAAGCGGTGGCATCTTGCGGTGGACCACGATCGTGGTGAGCTCTTCTGGCACGTCGGTGATCCAGTCGCGATAGAACCGCAGGACGTTCGGCGACTCCTCCATCGGCCAGAAGATGGGCCCGGCGATCACCATCGGCCCCACCGGATTGAGGCGGAACTCGAACTCGGTCACGATCCCGAAGTTGCCGCCGGCGCCGCGCACTCCCCAGAACAGATCCGGGTTCTCCCGCTCGCTCGCCTTCGCGAACTCGCCGTCGGCGGTGATCAGGTCCACCGAGAGGAGCTGATCGATGGTCAGCCCATACTTCCGCATCAGCCATCCGATTCCTCCGCCGAGCGTCAGCCCGGCCAGCCCGGTGTGGGTGACGATCCCGGCCGGGACGCCCAAGCCGAATGCCTGCGTCTCCCGGTCGAGCTCGCCCAGGAGAACACCCGCCTGAGCTCTGGCCGTGCGTGCCTCGGGATCGACCCTGATCCCCTTCATCAGGCTCATGTCGATGACCACCCCGCCGTCGCACACGGAATGGCCGGGAAAGCTGTGGCCTCCACTTCGGACGGCCGCAACCAGGCCTAAATCTCTGGTGAATCTCACTGCCGCCATGACGTCGGCCACCCCGGCGCACCGCGCGATGAGGGCCGGGGACCGATCGATGGATCCGTTCCAGATCTTGCGGTGCTCGTCATAGGTGGGGTCGCCGGGACGGACGAGCTGTCCCCTGAAGGAGCCTGCCAGGGTGCTGAGAGCGCCCTCGTCGAGCTCGACCCTGGTCTCGATAGCGGTCATCCGAATCCCCCTCTACTCGCTGCTACCTCGAGAGTTTGACACCGCCGCCGAGCGCCTCGCAGTGACGTTCGTCACGTCACCCGAGGGCCCCGGGGGTCAGCGCAGACTCTGGTGGATTGGTTTGTCGCTAGGGTATGCCATCCTTCCCGGGCTCAGCCAAGGGCGTGTGGGAGAGGAGGTACAGATGGCGACGCAGGTCCAGGTGGTCATCGACTGCGCGGATCCCGATCGGATGATGAAGTTCTGGGCTACGGCCCTGGGCTACAAGGAGCAGGATCCGCCCCAGGGCTACCCGAGCTGGGAGGACTTCCTCCGGGCCATGAAGGTCCCGGAAGACCAGTGGAACTCCGCCGGTGCGGTCGTAGATCCCGATGGAAAGGGGCCGCGCCTCTATTTCCAGCAGGTGCCGGAGCCCAAGTTGGTCAAGAACCGGGTCCATCTCGATCTCAATGTGTCCGGAGGTGGCTCCGTGCCGTTGGACGAGCGGCGCGAACGGGTCGATGCGGAGGCCGACCGGCTGGTGACGGCAGGAGCGACCGTGTTCAGGCCGGGGGAGGTCAAGGAGACGGGCGAATACTGGGTGGTCATGCAAGACGTGGAGGGCAACGAGTTCTGTATCCAGTAACTCTCAGGCGACGATGCGTCAGTCCCTCGCGCGTGATTGCGTAGGAGGAGCCCCCGCCCGCGAGGACAGGTACCGCTGGAAGACCTCGAGATGATCCGGAGCGAACGCCCATTGGCGGAGCTTCGAAACGAGCTCCTCCTCAGTCATGTAGGCGCCCCACGAGACTTCCTCTTCCTGGTGGCGGATGGGGCCGGGCCAGACCACCTCGTAGAGCGAGATCCAGGCATTGTTCTTGTCCCCGCGGTAGCGGTGCTTGAGAAGGAATGCCGGTTCGGCCCGGTCGACCCCCAACTCCTCGCCCAACTCGCGGCGAGCGGCCTCCTCGTATGACTCGCCGGCGGTCACCATCCCGCCGACGACCATGTCGTACATGTCCGGGAACACGTCCTTGGTCGGGGTCCGGCGGTGGACGTAGATCTCGCCGGCGGGGTTCCGGACGATGATCGCCACGCCTCGATGGAGGAGGTTCCTGGCCCGGATGTCACTGCGTAGGGCGGTCCCCGTCGGCCGATCGGCCTCGTCCACGAGGATGCCGATCTCCTCACCGGACCGATCGGGCTCACTCGTCAGCCCCGCGCCCATCCCTCATGCACCTCCGGCCTCTCGGGGGACTACCTCCCGAGACCGTCCAGGGACTAGCATCCGCAGGGGGTGGAGATGGTGCAACAGGGGTCGGAAGAGAGCGTGCTCGATTTCCGGGATCCATCGGACGAGCTGGACCGGTTGGCCGCCCGGCTGATCCCCGGTCGCAACCGGGCCGAGGTCATCAGGCGGATGGACGCCTTGTTCGCCGCCGGGGTCGGCCCGGACCCCCCACCGTCCGGTTTCCAGAAGGGCCGGCTGCTGGCCACTTCCACGTGGGCCCCGTGGGACGCAGTCGTGATGCGGATCACCCGCCTGTGGATGCCGTGGCTCGGAAAGACGTTCAGCCCGAGCACCGGGACGGGCCTGAATCGGTTCACCCCGACCACCGCTACACGGGTGTCGCTCCGGGCGCTGTTCCCGAGGCACACGCCCGAGATGGTCTTCGACGACCGGCTCGAGGCCTTCCCGTTCCGCACGTGTGTCGCGCGAGGGGAGCTCGACTCCGGGGTGAACGTGCTGAAGATCGATTACGACTTCGAGGCCAACCCGACCCTCATCCGCCACATCCTGGACGAGCTCGTCCAGATCGCGCCGGGCCGCTACCTGGGAAAAGTGCTGTTCCGGTCGGGCAGTCGTTATTACCGAATCGGGTTCTTCTCCCTCGGGGCGTGAAGGTCAGGAATCGTCCGGCCCGACCATCTTCTCCGGCCTGACGGCTTCGTCGTATTCGGCCTCGCTGAGATATCCGAGCGAGAGCGCAGCTTCCTTGAGCGTGGTGCCCTCGTGGTGGGCCTTCTTGGCGATCTCTGCGGCCTTGTCGTAGCCGATCTTCGGGGACAGGGCAGTGACCAGCATGAGCGATCCGTCCAACAGCTCGGCGATCCGCTCCCGGTTCGGTTGCAGGCCCTCCACGCAGAACTCCGTGAAGGTCCGGCACACGTCGGCCAGGATCCGGACGGAGTGAAGGAAGTTCGCGATCATGACCGGCTTGAACACGTTCAGCTCGAAGTTGCCTTGCGAGCCGGCTACCGTGATGGCCACGTCGTTGCCGAAGACCTGGCAGCACACCATGGTCATGGCTTCAGACTGGGTGGGGTTGACCTTGCCCGGCATGATCGAGGAGCCCGGCTCGTTCTCGGGCAGGTCGAGCTCGCCGAGGCCGCTTCTGGGTCCGCTCCCGAGCCACCGGATGTCGTTGGCGATCTTCATCAGCGAGACCGCAAGGGTCCGGATGGCTCCGTGGGCATGGACCAGGGCGTCGTGGGCTGCCAGCGCAGCGAACTTGTTCGGGGCGGAGACGAACGATAGCCCCGTCAGCTCGGCGATCCTGGCCGCAGCCTTCTCCCCGAATCCCTTGGGTGAGTTCAGGCCCGTGCCCACCGCCGTTCCGCCGATGGCCAGCTCGTTGAGCCCCGGGAGGGCTTGCTTGATCCGCTCCAGGTCTGCGTCGAGCTGGGCGACATAACCGGAGAACTCCTGCCCCAGCGTGAGCGGCACCGCGTCCTGCAGATGGGTTCGCCCGATCTTCACGATGTCAGAGAACTCATCGGCTCTCTTCGCCAGAGAGTCGCGGAGGCTTCGGACCGCGGGAACGAGGTTGTGCACCACCGCCTGGGTGGCTGCGATGTGCATGGCGGTGGGGAACGTGTCGTTGGACGACTGCGACATGTTCACGTCGTCGTTCGGATGTATGGGCCGCTTCGACCCGAGCTCCCCGCCGGCCAGCTCGATGGCGCGGTTCGAGATGACCTCGTTGGCGTTCATGTTCGACTGGGTGCCCGATCCCGTCTGCCAGACGAACAGAGGGAAATGCTCGTCGAGCTTGCCTTCGATCACCTCGTCGGCGGCCCGGACGATCAGCTCGCCCTTTTCGGGCGAGAGCTTGCCCAGGTCCATGTTGACCAGGGCGCAGGCCTTCTTCAGGACGCCGAACGCACGGACGACCTCCTCGGGCATACGTTCTGTCGGACCGCCAATCGAGAAGTGGTGCAGCGAGCGCTGCGTCTGCGCTCCCCAGTACCTGTCGGCCGGGACCGCGATCGTGCCCATGCTGTCGGACTCGGTCCTCACGCCGGGCGCCTGATCAGCCATATGTACCTCCCATGAGCGACCTGGCATTGCTCAGTACAGACAGCTTACGAGTACTCGCGAGAGGCCCGAAAAAGAACCCGCCCCGGTGAACCGGGGGCGGGCGAAACCTCGCGTCCTACTCCCGAGTCAAGGTTCTTGGACACTTTCCGGGCCGAATAGGTGTTACTCGGGGGGAGCCAGGTAGGCTGCGAGCGGCGTGCCGAAGTCGAGGTGCTCGTGCGGCCTGATCTGGTTGTAGAGCCGACGGTAGCTCTGGACCTCCTCGTGCAGGGCGTGCCCGTCTGCGATCTCCTGGCGGTACAGGTGGTCGTACTTCACCGACTCGAAGAACCGCTCGATCACCCCGTTGGTCTGCGGCGAGCGGTGCCGGGTGCGGACGTGGGTGAGCTCCGGGCGCGAGGAGATGAACAGCTGGAACCTGCTGCTCTTGAAGGCTGGCCCGTTGTCGGTGACCAGGACGATGGCCAGGACCTCGCCGGTCTCCGGGTCGACCAGGTCCTCCTTCAGCGCAATCGCCAGGATCCGCTCGGCCTCGTCCATCGCAGCCTCCACCGCGGCGACGGCGTCGGCGGCGGTCTGGGTCCCCGAGGCCGGACAGGCCAGAGAGTACTTGGCCACGTAGTCGATGACCCCGCCGAGCTGCCAGGTCCCTCCCCGGGTGGTCTCGAACTCCGAGAAGTCCATCTGCCACACCCGGTTCCGCCTCACCGGGGGGGCGTCGAAGGTGGCCCGCCGAGCCCTGGCCAGAGCTCGGCGCTCCGCCTGGTACCGGACCGGCAGGAGCAGCTCTCGGCGGGCCAGAGCGCGTTTGACCGAACTCCGGGACACCTGGGCCCCGTCGGCCCGGAGCATGGCCCAGATCTTGCGGTGGCCCCACGCTGAGTACTGGTAGGCCTTCCGTGCAGCGTCCTCTTCGATGGCGTCGACCACCGGCGCCGGCCACCGGCGAACCGCCCTGCCCGACACCTCTGCCGCGCGCCAGTAGTACCAGGTCGAGGAGGGGATCCCCAGGCGGGCCACGAATCGGCGAACCGGCATCCCCGCCTCCCGGCGGATCAGCTCGAGGTCCTCGAACGGGGGTAGAGCGCCCCCCCTTTGCGCCAGGCCCGGAGCTCCACGTAGGCTTCGCCGAGGGACCTCGGTGAGTTCATCGACCCGGCCCTGGAGCTCCGCCTCCCGCCGGGTGGTATCGGCCTTGGCGTTGTCTCCCCGGGCCAGAGCCTCCCGGCCTCCCTCCAGGAACTGCTTCTGCCACTTGGCGATGGTGGTCTGCGACATCTGCAGGCGCCGAGCGATCTCGACCTGGGTCATCTCTCCCCGGAGGACGGACAGGACGATCTGGAGCTTCTCGTCCGGGCTCTTGAACGGTCGTCTTCCCACCTCGAGACCTCCCGGGGACGGTCCGGATTGGATCACACTTCGAACTGTCCAATAAATCTTGACCCGGGGGACGACGTCTTCGGCAATGACGCGGGAAGTACGAAAAACGACCTCAACGCACCCACCAACGTCATGCGTTTCGACGGGCAGGTCCTCGACCCGGCGACAGGCCTGTATTACCTTCGGGCGAGGATCTACGACCAGTCCCTTGGTCGGTTCCTACAGATCGACCCGATGCCACAGCCAATGACGGAGCCGTACGCCGCCGCATATGTCTACGTGAACGATCGACCGACCGTGCTGTCAGATCCGAGCGGGATGAGCATCGGTGGCTTCTTCAGGGAGTGGTGGAGGGACTGGAAGGCCGGAGCCAGCGAGCTCTATCAAGAGGGAGGGCCGGGCCTAGATGGGCGGAGATCGGACCGATTAGCGCTGCGATAGCCATTGATGCGTGGCTATACTTCCTTCCCGCATGCATTAACGCGGTCAACAGAGTGAATACCCTTATTTCAAGCCTCTGTGGGAACAGCACCCTTTCCCGGGCTGATCTTGAAGCTCTTGTCAGCGAGTCCGTGGCGAGAGACATTGCCGGAGGCGCTTCGAATGCTGCCTTCCGCCAAGCAATCAATTATGCCCAGCGGTACGGAGGCAGTGCCTCTAACTATGTGAAACAGGTCTCTGAGGAGTGGTTCACCGACCCGAGCGGACGCGTCTTTCAACTGCATTGGGTGAAGGACTTGGTAACAGGCCGCATCCTGGACGTCAAGGCGGTGTATCAAGGAGGTCCGTAATGGATGTTGACGACATTGTGGCAAAACGGGAGGCAGTCAAGTGCGCGCGGCAAATCCTTGAAGGGAGTCTTTCTCCTTACGAGGGGGCCCGCAGAATCTGGATGGATGTAGATCCTCAGTTTACGGATAGAGGGTTGGCGAGGAAGCTGAGTGGTTTCATCGGGGAGGCTACTGAGTGGGAAGATAATCCGGAAGCTCGGGATGAGATCGAGGAGGCCATACGTCAAAAAGCCGCCGATCTAGTGACCGAATGGGGAGAGGATTTGGGCTAGCCGGGGCCTTATCCGAATTTACATGGGCAGACCATGGCGTTGACATCCACTACGTGCGCAATGTGGTCACCGGTGCGGCCGACGACTTCAAGTTCGTCGGAGGTCCTTAGTGATTGCAAAGTGCGTTCACAATACGGGAGCGAACCTTGGTTCACCTGCCCGCGGGCACTTCTACACGCCGGAGACGGTCTTCAGGGTAGAGATTGGCGCCGAGTACCAAGTGCGCGGAATGGGGATCTTCGAAACCGTTCTCCTCGATCTGGTTCGCGATGACACGGGCAAACCCAACTGGCTACCGATCGGTTTGTTCGAAATCGACGCACACGCGCTCCCAGCCGATTGGGAATTCACCCTTCTCGATGGGAGCGCTGCATCCGGAGGAGATGCCTCCAACCGGTAGGTAGCCCGATGGGGCTATCCAAGGCTCGTGCGGGACCCAAACCACAGCGACAGGCTGCTTGAACGAGACCCCGAGGCGCTGGAGATTTTCTTCCGGGAGTTGGAAGAGAGAAGACCGGGCCCTCCTAGAGGGGCATAGCAGGTCTGCGATCCAGGAACGGGCCAGGAGCTGCCTAGCCCTTGACCTGCTGGCGGGCGGAATGAATCAGCCAAGGTCCAAGTAGGCAGAACAGGACCCCGGCCGTCAACTGCCCCACGCCGTAGGAGCCGCCTTCGAAGTCGAGCAGGACGGTCACTAGCCTCACCGCGCTGATCGCGAGGATCACGATCCCGACGACCACCTTCCAGTGCATGCCCACGGCATCGGCGCTCGGCGCTCACGTCTTGAGTTCGCGCGAATTCGGGCTATACAGGATCGACGAGACGGGTTAGTATGCGGCCCTTCCCCGTTGGTCGGGGAGAGGCTTCGTCCTCGCCCGGACCTTGTATGAGGCGAGGCCATCGCCCGACCGGCAGGGATCGCCCGGAAGCTGCGCCAAGGACAGGGGCTCGGAAATGCTGTTTCCGACCATTGATTTCGGCATCTTCTTCGGAATCGTCTTCTTTGGGCACTGGCTGCTCAATCCCCATCCAAAGCTATGGAAGACCTTTATGGTTATCGCCAGCTACGTCTTCTATGGCTGGTGGAACTGGCACTACATCTTCCTATTGGGGGCTGCCACCATCCTGGCCCAGGCCGGCGCGGTGGCCGTCAACCGCACCGAGAGCCTTCGAGCCCGGCGCGGAATCCTTGCGGCGACGATCGCTTCCGTCCTGGGCTTGCTCGTGTGGTTCAAGTACTACGGGTTCTTCAGCCTCAACCTCGACAACACGCTGCACGCGTTCGGTTTCAGCACGCAGCTCCCGTTGGTGCAGGTCGCGCTGCCCGTCGGGATCTCCTTCTTCACCTTCATGGCCATCAGCTACGTCGTCGACGTGTACCGGAAGGAGATCGAGCCGGCGCGCTGGCTCGACTTCGCCGTGTACCTGTCCTTCTTCCCGCACCTGGTGGCCGGGCCCATCGTACGGGGCGGCGAGCTGCTCCCGCAGGTCCGCCGGCGGCGTGATCCCCGCACGATCGACTACTCACGCGCTGCGTACCTGATCTTCGGCGGCCTGTTCAAGAAGATCGTCATCTCGAGCTTCCTGGCCTCGGCCATCGTGGATCCGGTGTTCGGGGCCCCGGGCCAACACACGGCGGTGGAGGTTCTGTTCGCCGTCTACGGGTACGCCGTCCAGATCTACGCCGACTTCAGCGGCTACACGGACATCGCCATCGGGGTCGCCCTGCTACTCGGATTCCAGTTCCCGGAGAACTTCGACGCTCCCTACACTGCCCGCTCGCTCCAGGACTTCTGGCGCAGATGGCACATGACCCTCTCGCGGTGGTTGAGGGACTACGTGTACATCCCGCTCGGCGGGTCGAAGGCGTCCAAGCGGGAAACGTATCGGAACATCCTCATCACCATGGTCCTGGGCGGCCTGTGGCACGGCGCGGCCTGGACCTTCGTGGCGTGGGGAAGCCTGCACGGGCTGGGTCAAGTGGTCGGCCACTGGCGACGCGACCGGCGGGCCCAGCGAGGGCTTCCCGACCTGCCCGACACTCGGGCCGATCGGATCGTGCAATGCCTGGTCACGTTCCACCTGGTGTGTCTGGGCTGGGTGTTCTTCCGCGCGGACTCCATCGGGACCGCGTTTCAGCTGCTCGCTCGCCTGGTGACCGCGTTCGGTCCGGCCCCGGCCGTGACGCCGCTGGTCGTCGGCGCGATCGCCCTCGGCATCGGAGCTCAGTACGTGCCGAAGGGCTTCCCATCCAAGGTCCAGGACGGGTTCTCGCAGCTCCGGCCGGCCGCCCAGGGAATCGCCTTGGCCGGAACCCTGTTCGCCATTACCACGCTGGGACCCCAGGGCGTGGCCCCGTTCATCTACTTCAGGTTCTGACCATGGCCATCCGGACGGATCCCGATCGAATCACCACCGAGCCTCGGGAACGGCCGCTCTCGCCTGGGCGTGGCCATGTGGTCCCGTGGCCGCAGAGGCCTGCGTCGGCTCCCTCACCCATCTCCGGGCGGGCCGGGAAGGCGAAACCGTCGATGGCCGGTCGTCCCCACCCCGACCGACCGGGCCGCCAGGTGGGGCCGGCCGGCCGGGTGATCGTGATCGGCCTCGCGTGCTTCCTGCTGTGGGGGCTCCTGGCGGCCCCTTCGCTCCGACGTTCCGCCGAGAGCTCGCCTCTCGGCATCAGGCGGACGGCTGCCCTCGCGGTCCTTCGGCCGCTCTCGCAGATGAGCGTCGCCCTCGGGCTCGATCGCATCGAGTCGGGGGCGGACAAGGTACTCGGGCGGGCGCTCGGACACAGGCCTGTGCCACCTCTCGCCGGGACGCTCGGGCTCGGCCAGGTCAGCCCTCGGGCCAGCCTGGTTCAGCCGCGCCCATCCCTGTCGCCTCCCCTGTCCCCCGACCCGGGCGTGCGGCCCCCCCCGAGGGCCCTGCCGTCCTCGTCCATCCTTGCCATGGCCGGACCTCTCGTCCCCCGGCCGAGCAAGGCCCACCCCCTTCGCGTCCTGGCCGTGGGGGACTCCATCGGGGAGGATCTGGCCATCGGGTTGGCTCGGGCCCTCTCCGGGCGGAAGTCCTTCGTGCTGAAGACCAACGCCCGCCAGGCCACCGGCCTGGCCAGGCCGGATTATTTCGACTGGACCTACCAGGTCGCAGTCGACATTCGCCAGTTCCGTCCGGATGTCGTCGTCGCCGCGTTCGGGGCGAACGACGGCCAGTCGTTCCTTGCGGGCGGCCATGGTGTGCGGATCGGAACCTCGGAGTGGAGGAGGATCTACCGCCAGCGAGCTGGGCGGGTGATGGCCGAAGTTACCGCGTCGGGCCGGCCACTCATCTGGGTAGGGATGCCGCCCATGGCCTCCCACCGGCTGTCCCAGAACATGCGGATGATCGACGGCCTGGTCCGAGCGGAGACCGCCAGGCACCCCGGGGTCTTCTACCTCGACTCGTGGGAGCTTTTCGCCGGCCCGAGCGGAGGATACTCCGCCTATCTCCCCAGCTCGTCAGGAAAGCACCAGCTCGTGCGCACGAGCGACGGCATCCACCTCACCGCCGCCGGCCTGGATCGCCTGGCCGAGGCCGTCATGCGGATGATGGCCGCGCTGTGGAAGAGCTCGAGCTGATCCGCGGGCAGGTCGCTACCGAACCGAGAGGCTCGGAGCTCACCGATTCGGGACGCTTGCGCCAGCTTCGGGTCCCAGTCGGAGCCGCCGCAGTAGCTGTGCGTTGGCGGCCACGATGATGGTCGAGAGACTCATCAGGACGGCACCCACGGCAGGCGCGAGGGTCACGCCGGCCCAGGCGAAGACGCCCGCTGCCACCGGTATCGCGAACAGGTTGTAGCCGGTCGCCCAGGCCAGGTTCTCGACCATCTTGCGGTAGCTGGCCCTCGACAGCCGGATCACGTCGATCACCCCTCGTGGATCATCCGACGCCAGGACGACCCCGGCGGATTCGATGGCCACGTCGGTGCCTGCGCCGATGGCGATCCCCACATCGGCACGGGCGAGAGCCGGCGCGTCGTTGACGCCATCTCCCACCATGGCGACGCGCTGTCCCCGGGCTTGCAGATCTGCCACAGCCTGGTCCTTGTTCTCGGGCAGGACCTCCGCGTACACCTGCTCGATGCCGAGCTCAGCGCCGACCGCCCGGGCCACCTGCTGGGCATCGCCTGTGATCAGGGCAACGTCGATCCCGAGCTCGCGGAGCTGCTGCACCGCCTCCCTGGACTCGGGCCGCACCTGGTCCTCGAGGGCGAACGCGCCCAGCACCGACGTCTCGTCCACCAGGTAGAGGATGGCTGCTCCTCGCTCCTTCCATCCGTTGATCTCAGCTCGGATGGTTTCGGGTTCCCCGATCGATCGCTCGCGCAGCAGTGACGGCCCCCCCACAGCCAGTCGATGACCGTCCACCGTGGCCTCGACCCCTCGACCGGTCATCGATCGGAAGCTGCGGGCCTCGGGCAACGAGCCCTCCTCGCGCGCTGCCGTCACGATGGCTCGCGCCAGCGGATGTTCGCTGTCGGCCTCGACCGCGCCGGCTAGGCGCAGGACCTCAGCTCGGCTCCCGTCCGCCGATACGACTCCGGATACGGTGGGGCGTCCGGTGGTGAGGGTGCCCGTCTTGTCGAACAGCACCACATCGACCTGGCGCATCCGCTCCAGAGCCAGCCGGTCCTTGACCAGGATGCCGCTCCGGGCAGAGAGAGCGGTCGAGAGGGCGATGACGAGCGGAATGGCGAGTCCCAGGGCGTGTGGACACGCGATCACGAGCACGGTCACAGTGCGCTCGACGGCGCTGCGTTGGTCACCGAGGACGGTCCAGACCACGTAGGTGATGACCCCGCTGGCAGATGCAGCGTAGAAGAGGTAGGCGGCGGCCCGATCGGCCAGCGCCTGGGCGCGCGAGCGAGACTGTTGAGCCTCCTCGACGAGCCGGCGGATGCCCGCCAGCGCGGTGTCCTCACCGACGGCGGTCACGCGGACTCGGATCGCCGAGTCCGTCGCCACTGTCCCCGCCACCACCTGGTCACCTACCGACTTGGACACCGGACGCGACTCGCCGGTGATCATCGACTCGTCGAGCGCAGCTGTCCCCTCGCTGATCTGCCCATCGGCCGGAACTCGACCTCCTGAGCGCACCAGGACCACGTCACCGACATTCAGCTCGGCGATGGGAACCGTCTCCGTCCCGGAGGCGGTGACTCGTTCGGCCTCGTCGGGCAACAGCTCGGCAAGCGCTTCCAGGGCACTGCTGGCCTGGCCGATGGCCCGCATCTCCAGCCAGTGGCCGAGCAGCATGACCGAGATCAGGGCGGCGAGCTCCCACCAGAAGTCGAGATCCACCACACCCAGTTCGGTTGCCCAGCTGGCGGCGAAGGCCACAGTGATGGCGAGCCCGATCAAGAGCATCATGCCGGGCTGCCGGGCACGGAACTCGGAAACGGCGCCGGTCAGAAACGGCCAGCCGCCGTAGAAGAAGATGACGGTGCCGAGCACGGGGGAGATCCAGCTGCTGCCCGGGGACTTCGGCGCGGTGTAGCCAAGGATCCGCTGGAACATCTCGCTGTACAGGACGACCGGGACGGTGAGGAACACCGTCCACCAGAAGCGGTCACGGAACAGGGCGGCGTGATCGCCGTGACCACCATGGGCACCATGTCCGGCGGCGTGGTGGCCATCGTGCTGTTCGTGGCCGTGCATCGCGGTGTGGTCGAGCGCGTGCTGATCCGAGTGAGTGGTCATCGGCTCATCTGGTCCTTACGCCTTGAGCAGCCGGTCGACGGCGGCGGTCGCCTCGGCGATCTTGGCGCCGGCGTCCTCGCCATTGGCCAGGCTTTCGGCCACGCAGTGACGGATGTGGTCCTCGAGGAGCTGGACCGCCACCTTGCGGAGGCCGGCCTGAACAGCTGAGATTTGAGTGAGGATGTCGATGCAGTATTGATCCTCTGTAACCAGTCGCTGTAGCCCCCGGACTTGCCCCTCGATCTTCCGAAGCCTGCCCAGCAGATCTTCCTTGCCTTGGTAGTAGCCGCGCATGTTCCCTTCTCCGTGGTCTCGGCGGGAGTACACCATACCCCAGTAGGGTAGCAGGGGGGCATCAGCCTGTCCGGCGGTGATCGGCAGTTGGCTGCGTTACCAGGAGCCGCCGCCGCCTCCGCCGCCGCCTCCGCCGGAAAACCCGCCTCCCCCGAACCCGGTGGAGCCTGTCGCGGCGGCCGACGTGATCGTGCCTGCGGCGACCGAGGAGAAGTTCTCCATGGAGGAAGTGAAGCTCCCCACGCTGAACGGGTAGGCGCCCACGTACCACCCGGCGGTGGCAGGGACCTGTCCGTCGAGTCCGGTGAACGCTCGGGCCCACTTCTCGGTGCAGCCGAACACGATTGCGTAGGGGAGATACTTCGAGAAGATGTTCTCTCGCTCCTGGAAGCGAGCCTCCTGCGCCTCCGCGGTCTCGATGTAGGTACGGAAGCCCAGGACCCGACGGACCAAGCCGGTCCCTTTCGGGGTGCGGCGGGGCATCCACCGCGAAGCCCAGGTGAGCGCCAGGCCGGCCAGCGCGAGGGGGATCGGGATGAGGCCGAGATGGGTCTTGGCGGCAGCCACCCAGGTCAGTGCGACACCGGCCCCAAGGACCACGAACCCGATGGTGTGCCATCGCTTACGGATCTCGTCCGGTCTGCCCGCGAACCACTTGCGCTTCACCGCGTCGTCGTACAGGGCATTCTGGACTCGTCGTAGGCGAAGGCCGAACCGCTTGCGCAGGGCGGACAGCCTCACCTCGGCGAGACCGGGTTCACGTGGGACGGCCATCTCCGGGAGGTCTGGCCTGGGTGGGACGGCGCCGGCCTCGGAGCCCGGGGAGTCTTCAGCCCCCTCGGTCTCGTCCGCGAACGGCTCTTCGTCGACCTCGTCGGCATCCTCGAACAGCCCGTCCAGCAACAGCCGCTCGTACCGAATCAGGTCCTCGTCTGCCTCCTTGAGCTTGACCAGCCGCCAGTCAGGCTTCCCGAAGATCCAGCGCTTGGGGATCTCCTCGATCCGCAGGTATCCGCGTACGGCCAGGTCGACGATGCTGGCGGTCACGTCGAGCGGGTTGGCGACCTCGTCGATGAGCGTGCCGACCTGGCCGGGCCTGATGTCGTCCGGGGGCGCGTACTCCACCGGATAGGTCCCGTGCTCGAACAGGGGAACCGACCGTTCTCCCTCCCCCGAGGTCCCGTAGGCGATGTCGACGGGCGATCCGATGGCCCGGCGGTCCCGCCCGTTGGCCCAGATCAGGTAGCCGACCCCGGCGACCAGGAGGGCAAGCAGCCCACCGAAGACGCCCACTGTCAGCGGAGTTGCCGAAAAGGCCCGCGAGAAGCTCCACCGCTCCTCCAGGATCGGCGTCGGAGGGGGCACCGCTCCTGAGGGGAATCCCACGACCACCGTGACCGCGTCGTAGGGGTTCAGCTCCTGCTGAGCGAAGGTGGCAGTTTCACCCGCCAGGTCGTTCGTCTGGCAGGGACGGTTCGAGCCCAGGGGCCCGGCGAAACAGGCGGTTTGGTTCAGGGTCGTCGGTCCCCTGACGGTCACCCGGGTGAGCCGGATCGGCACACCCCACTCGGTGCCGACGGCGTTCCAATACAGCTCGTCGTGATCGCCGAAGCCATTCAAGGCTCCCTTCACCCGATAGGTGAGGCTGTAGACGTGCCGGCCCGTGATGGTGCGGTCGGGGTCGCCGACCTTGATCTGTAGTTCGCTCCCACTCTTGTTGACCTCGTACTGGTCCGGTGTGCCCGGTGAGCCGACCACCGAGAGAACCTCCAAGGGATAGACGCGGTCATACCGGCCGTTGTAGTGGAACCGGACCGGGACATTCCGAAAGATCCCGTGGTGGTGCGTGAAGCCGAAGTCGTAGACGATCTGTTCGGTCACCTCGATCGAACCGTCCCGCTGGATGTCGATGGACACGTCGTAGGCGTCGATCCGCTCGTCGCCGGCCTGGGCCCAGGCGCCGCGCGAGCCGAGCAAGGCCGAGGCAACGACACAGGCAAACAGACACAGGAGCCCGGCCAGTCGGGGCCGATCGGCCAAACAGAACCTCCCCTCGACGATCCGGCTCGATTATCGCCCGAGAGCGTCCGGGGACAAGCCGGGGTGGATTAGGAGTACAGGACGAGAACGGCGGCCCCGATGAGCGCCATTGCCCAGAGAGCATCGAGGTTGATCCACGCCTTCTTCAGCAGTCTCAACCCGAGGCGGTCGTACACGAGGAAGGCGATCGCAGCCGCCACCGCCAGGAGGCTCCCCGTGTGCACGGCGACGGCGGCGAGGCCCTGCCCGAATGCCGAGCCCGCCGCGGCCACCCCTACCGAAGCCACCGCAACCTGGGGGTTTCCGACGTGGCACACCACTGCCACCGTCGGCAGCGACAGAAGGGCAGGGACAACCATCAGCCCCGCGCCGTGCGCCGATGCCATGAGGAACGACCATCCGGTCAGGCCGCCGAAGCCCACCTGCATGCCGAACCACCGATGCCTGATCTTTCTGGCCAACAGCAGGACTCCGAAGGCCAGCAGCAGGCCCGCACAGACCCAGCGCACGATACGGACGTCGAGGAAGAAACCGGCGCCCCCGGCGAGGAGGGCCACACCGGCAATCGACAGGAAGTGACCGAGGGCGATGGGGGGCAGGGCGTGGAAGACGGCTCGACGGTCTCCAGTGTGCAACCCTCGCCCCACCGCGAAGAGCCATCCCATCGCGGGATTCACCCCGTGGAAAGCGCCGAGCAGCGCCACCGTCAGCCAGGGAGCCGCCGCCTTCACACCCGAGACCTCTCTGTCAGCTCCGTGAGGTCACTTCCTCATCGCTCTCGTCCGCCGTTGTTCGGGAAGCAATAGGAATCGGAGGAGGCGTCCCCCCCTTCCAGGCGGACCTGGTGCGGTCTGAGGTCCCCGAACTGGACGAAGAAGTCGGGATCGAGGCTGATCCCGCCCTCGGGCTCGACGTCGAGCTTGACCAGCCAGCCGTCGATGCCTTCCGGGTAGAACTGCTCGTCCCATGACGCATACAGCGAGTTCGTGAAGTAGACGCGCCGGCCGTCTCTGCTGATCTCAACCATCTGAGGCCCGCCGTTGAGCGGCCCGGTGGAGGGATGGGGAGACTTGCCCACGATGCCGCCGATTCGAATCGACCCCGTCTGCTTCGGATTGAAGGGGTCCCGGACGTCGTACTGCCGCGTCTCGCCGGTTCCCCAGCAGGAGACGTACAGGAACCGGTCGTCCACCGAGAGGTCGATGTCGCTGACGAGCGGCGGGACCGCGCTGAACGGCTTGAGGGCGGGCGGGAGGAGGTCGGGATCGGCCGGCTCGGGCGGGATGGTGATGACCTTCTGTACTTGCCAGCCTCCGTTCGAACCGCTCGCGGTCCCGTCGCGATGCCACAACCAGACGGATGACTCGAGGTTCGTCGTGTCCACCACGACACCCGCGAACCCGTACGTCTTCGTCGGGTCGTGGGCGGGGCGAAGCTCCAGCACGATCTGATGGTTCTCCCCCAGGTCCACGGTCTGCACGTTTCGCCGCTTCGCCAGGTCCCAGAAGTGCAGGGAATGTCCGTACTTGTTTCCCAACAGCAGCTCCGGGTTGAGCCCTCCCTCGACCATGTTGGGGGTGCCCCACTCGCTGGTGACCATCACGTCGTGGTTGAGGTGCCACCAGAAGTCGTAGGCGAAGTACTGGGGTCCGCGGTCAGCTTCCCACTGGCCCTTCACCTCGAAGTTCTGGTGGTCGAGCACGAACACTCCGCCGGGACCGTCGCCATTCGGGGCTCCTAGGGCGCTCATGTAGATGCCGTCCGGCCCGCAGTGGACGGTATGCGGCCGCGAATAGCCGGCCCTGTCGAATACCTCCTGGGGCTCGATGGTCTTCACGATCCTCGGCTGCCGCGGGTCTGGCTTCGTGTCGATGATGTAGATGCGCGAGGACCTCAGTCCGGGCACGACCAGGTAGCGGCGCTCCACGTGCGGGTGGGGGGCGGAGGGGCACAGCGCAGAGCTGCATGCATTCCAACCGAAGTGATGAAGCTCGTCACCGGCCACCGTCATGTCCACGCGGCCGATCTCCTTGCCGAACGTGGACGAGTCCTTGTCCACGTCCACCACGGCCAGTGCGTCGGGCCGTTTCCCTCCCGGGCTCAAGAGGGCAACGTACGCAAGGGTCTCCGCAGGCCCTTCCGCGGCCATCTGCGGCGATGGGTAGAAGCTGGGATCGGGTCGCAACTGGACCATGGCTGCTCCCTCCTCTGGTGAAGGCGGGCCTTCCCCTGCTGAGCCGGATGCCCAATCCTACCCACGACGTCGGATTCGGGGCTGGAGGGGGATGATAGGAGCATGGAAAGCATGCGGGGACAGCTCCTGGTGGCCGGCCCGGGCCTGATCGACCCCAACTTCTGGCGCACGGTCGTCCTGGTGGGAGAGCACAACGAGGAGGGCGCGCTGGGCGTGGTGCTCAACAGGCCCGCGCCCGTGTCGGTGGGAGAGGCGGCCCCTGCGCTCACCAATCTCGTCCACGAGGGCGAGCCGGTGTTCCTGGGAGGCCCGGTCCAGCCGGAGTCGGCGGTCGTCCTGGCCGACGTGGAGCACCCCGACTTCGCCGGCTTGATCGTGTTCGGCTCCATCGGCTTCCTCATGGGGGAGGTGGACGTGGGTGGCCTCGACGGGATCCGCCGAGCCCGCGTGTTCGCGGGCTACGCGGGTTGGGGTGCCGGCCAACTTGAGGCGGAGTTGGAAGTGGACTCTTGGATCGTCGAGCCGGCCCTCCCCGAGGACGTCTTCACCGAGCAACCTGAGAAACTGTGGAGCGACGTCCTCCTGCGCAAGGGAGGCGAGTACGCGCTGCTGTCCACCATGCCCCCTGACCCTTCGCTCAATTAGCCTGGAGGCCGAAGCGTGTACACGAGGCATTCCCCTCGTAGCACCTCCACCCCGTCCTGACGCTTGGCCACGCAGCGCAGGCGGGTGATCGGTTTGTCCGCCCGTGCTTCGACCAGCTGGGCTTCCGCCGTCACCGTGTCGCCGATGAACACGGGCGCGGGATAATCCCATTTCCTAGTGCAGGAAGACGCTTCCCGGCCCAGGCAGCTCCATGGCCACGAGGGCGTTAGAGCTCGACGTCCTCCGCCGTGACGGTCCGGGTCCACGTGGCCCGAGCTCCCACTCGAGGCGGCTCCCACGTCATGGCGGGAGGGTATCGTTCCGTCGAGAACGGCGGGAGGGACGCCCATGACGGATCCGAAAACGATCCTGCGGCGGTCGAACGTGATCGCGGTGGTCGGCATCTCCAGATACCCGCACAAGGAGGCAGGCCGGGTTCCGGCTCAGATGCAGATGGCGGGATACAGGATCATTCCCGTGAATCCCCACGCGGACGTCCTGCTGGGAGAGAAGGTCTACCGCAGCCTGGAGGACATCCCCGAGCCCGTGGACCTGGTGAATGTGTTCCGGCCTTCCGCGGAGGCACCGGACGTGGTCCGGCAGGCCGTAGCGATCGGGGCGAGAGCGGTCTGGCTCCAGCTGGGCATCTCATCCGAAGAAGCCAGGCGGATCGCCGAGGACGCGGGCCTCGATTACGTGGAGAATCGCTGCATCGCCGTGGAGATGGTGCGCCACGGGCTGATCGAAGAGCACGAACCAGGCCGCTGACCAGGTAGTGGGTCAGTTTGAATCGAGCGGCCCCGCGATCCCGGGTCGGCTACAGCATCACGAAGAGGTTGTCGCCCGTCACGTGCTTGTTGAAGTTGACCCCACGGGCGTTGGCCTTGACGCCCTCGCTCGTTCCTGGCGGTGCCTGTCCGCCCGGGTCGTGTATCTGGCAGTTCACCTCGATCAGCCCGTCGCGCTCGGCGCCTGTTGACGATATAGCGTGAAACCCGAAGATTGCCCGGCCTCCACACCAGTCCGGTGGAAGAGGAATGTCTTCGACTTCTCCGCAACCATAGAACTGAAACGCCACGAGTCGAGTGAGGGAAAACGTCCCGCTCTCTACCTCCGAGTCGCCGATCATGACGGCGTAGGTACCGCTGCCGCTTGCGGTCTTGTCGGCGACGTTGAAAGTCCCCTCAAATTCAGTTTCGAGCGTCAGACCGTCTCTCGCGGCCGAGATCGTAGGCTCGACGAAGACCAGGAACGACGACTTCGACGTCGCAGACTGGGCACTGCCTCCCGCCACGACCACGACGAAGAACACGAGGGCAAGCGCAAACGCGATACGCTTCATCAGATCCCCCTCTCATGAGAGTCCTTCGAGTAACTTGGCACCCTGTCTGTCGCTGGCAAGGCACGGGCAGCGTACAGTGCCTAGTACATGTGCTGGATGTGGCGCTCCCTCGCTGAGGGAGAAAAGGGATGTCCAGCCGGTACCGCCGGATAGTCAAACTGACCCGCTACCCCGCTGACTAGGGAAACTTGACTTGGGTCCAGATTTTCATTAAACTTTTTTGTTTGGAGACCGTTGGAGCCTTCGGGTTCCGGCGGTCTCTGCTTTTTAGGCCTCCCGCCGACAGCCCGCGGGGAGGCATTGGCCCACCATGGCGTCCCCTATAGGGCGGGTTGCGCCCCGCCGAAGATTCTGTGAGGGGCATGCTCGACACCGACGCGCACACCGAGCCGCTCGTCTCCTACCGGCTGGGCGCAGTACGAACCGGCCTGCAGGCGACCGTACTGGCGTTGCTCGTCCTCATCCTGTTTCGCCTCCTGCCGGGCCACGGAAAGATCCACGACGCCGCCTACCTGGTGGTCCTAGTGTCCGCTGCCATCGGAGCTGTCGGCGTGAGGCTCCTTCCGTGGAAGCGGCTCTTCTCCTCCGACCTCGGGATCAAGACCCTCTACGCCTGGTCCGTCCTGGACATCCTGCTGATCACCGTGGCCATCGGGTTCACGGGCGGGGGCCGGTCCGAGGTGTTCATCCTGTACGCGCTGACCACCGTCTTCTTCGGAGCGGCGTATCCCACTCGAGGTCAGGTCGCCCTGCTCCTCTTCACGTTCGGCTGCTACCTGGCAGTCCTGGCCCTCACCGGCTGGGACGTCGGTGTGGCAGCGGTATTCATCCGATGCGGCGTCCTCGCCATCGTGGCACTCCTGGTGAGCTTCCTGGCCACGCAGCTCCTCCGGCACATCGACTCGTTGCAGGAAGAACGGTACCGCGCCGAACGATGGGCCGGGGTCCTCTCGAGGGTGGCGGCCTCCGCCCGTCTGATGACCCTGGACCGTGACGCCGTCCTGGCCAGCTTCGTGGAAAGCGTCATCGGACTAGGATTCGATGCGGGTGCGGTCTGCATCTTCGAACACGAGACCGAGTCCTTCGTCCTGGCACATCCCAGAGGCCTCCCCGAGGACTATGTCACCGGCACCCACTCGGCCACCCAGGACATCCCGGGGCTGGTTCGTGGAAACGGCAAGACCGTGGTCGTCGACGAGATGCACTCGTACCCGCAGGACGTTGCCCAGCCACTCCTCGACGCGGGCTTTCAGGCTCTCATCGCCACTCCGGTCTGGCTCGATGGATGGCTTGCCGCGGCCCTCATGGGCGCCAAGCACGATGGCCGAGGCATCCCGGACGTCGAGGTGGAGGCGTTCCAGCTTCTGGCCGGCCAGCTCGGTCTGGCGCTGGACAACGCTCAGCGATTCGAGGAGACCCTGCACACGGTGGAACGCCTGGAGGAGCTCGATCGGCTCAAGGACGACTTCCTGGCCACGGCCTCTCACGAGATCCGCACGCCTCTCACCGCGATACTGGGTTCGGGGTGGACGCTCGAGGAGCGATGGCCTGATCTGGACGACACGATCCGCCTTGAGCTCCTCAACGCCATGAATCGGAACGCCCGGGCGCTCGACGGCCTGATCTCGTCCCTCCTGGACTTCGCCCGGCTCGGCGCCGAGGGCCAGAACGTGGCAAAGCAGCCGTGTGACATCGGAGTGCTCCTGGTCCAGGTGGCCATGCGGCTCACTTCGCTGTTCAAAGAGCCACCCCTCGAGGTGCTCACCGAGGAGCTCTTGCTGGTGGAAGCGGACGCGACTCTCATCGAACGGGTGGTCGAGAATCTCCTGTCGAACGCGGCCAAGCACACCCCCGTAGGCACGCAGGTCCTGCTCTCGGCCCGCAGCGAGGACGGCTTCGCGGTAGTCGCGGTACAGGACGACGGACCGGGCATCCCAGAGGAAGAGGCGTTCCACCTGGGCGAGCGGTTCTACCGCGGTGGAGACATCAACGCCCGGACGAAAGGCTTGGGGCTGGGGCTTGCCCTTTCGGGCGAGATCTTGGAGCTGCATGGAAGCGCGCTGGAAATCGAGACGAACCTGGGCGCCGGCTCGACGTTCGCCTTTCGATTGCCGATCGTGGGCATCGGAGAGCATCCGTTCGTCGCCGCGATGTCCCGGGCGATGGGTGCGGACGAGTCTTCGAACGATGGGAGGCAGATCGATTGAGCGGGCCGGAGATACGTGGGCCTAGGGCGCGCGGTCCCGGCGTGCACGACCCCGCCCCCGATGTGTCCCTCCTGGACATGGCCGCCCGGGAAGCCGCCCTTTCGGAGTTCTGGCAGTCCGAGCCAGCCGTGGTCGTGTTCCTTCGTTACTTCGGCTGCCCCTTCTGCCAGTCGCAGGTGGTCCAGCTCAGGAACGAGCGTGAGCGCTTCCAGGAGGCGGGAGCTGGGATCGTCCTGATCGGCCAGGGGAGCCCTTCGGACGCCATCGCCTTCACCCGCCGGATGGACCAGCCATTCGAGTGCCTGGTCGATCCCGACCGCTCGGCCTATCGCGCCTACGGGCTGGCCCGGGCCCGCCCTGCCCAGGTCGTCGGGCCGCGGGTGGCCATGCCGTTCCTCCGGGCCAACCTGCACCGAGAGACGTTGCAGCGGGGGCTCCAGGGGGGCACGTTCATGCAGATGCCCGGCACCTTCGTCGTGGACACCGACGGTCTGGTTCGGATGGCCCACCGGAACCGGCACGTGGCCGACACGCCGCCGAACCAGCGGATCCTGGATGTCCTCGCTGCACTCCGGGAACGGCGCACGGCTCCCTGACGCCGTCGCCCCTTCGATCTGCTTCTCGACTCAGTCCTGATCCCGGGCCGTCAGGACGCAGAACTCGTTTCCTTCCGGGTCGGCCAGGACAACCCAGGAGACATCCCCCTGGCCGATGTCGACCCGCCTGGCACCGAGCGCAAGGAGCCGTTCGACCTCCGCCTGCTGGTCGTCGGGGTTGAGGTCGATGTGCAGACGGTTCTTCACGGTCTTGGATTCGGGCACGGGGACGAAGGCCAGGCCGGGATAGGTGTGCTCGTCTTTGGCGATGACGACCTCGTCGGGGGCGCTGTAGACGACCTGGTAGCCGAGCACGGCAGCCCAGAACTCCGCGACCTTGGCCGGATCCGCGCAGTCGACGACCACCGTGTACCACCTGCTTGGCATGGGATGGGCATTGTCGACCGGGAGGCCCGGGCGTGCAACGTTCCCTGATGACCTGAGACTATGGAGAAGCGCAAGATCGATCGTGAGGAGGAGAAATGGCCGAAGAGAGGGCGACGTTCGGGGCCGGGTGCTTCTGGGGCGTGGAATATGTGTTCCGTCGGGTTCACGGAGTGGTGGACGTGCAGGTCGGGTACAGCGGCGGCATCACCGAGAATCCCACCTATCGCGAGGTGTGCTCGCACACCACCGGCCACGCCGAGGTCACCCAGGTGACGTACGACCCCGCCCAGGTGTCGTTCGACCAGCTGCTCGAGGTGTTCTGGGCCATGCACGACCCGACACAGGTGAACCGGCAGGGGCCCGACATAGGCGACCAGTACCGGAGCGTCATCTTCACCCACTCGCCGGAGCAGCAGGCCGCGGCGGAGGCATCACGCGAACGGGCCCAGGCCCGGTTCAGTCGACCCATCGCCACCGAGATTCGTCCGCTGACTGTCTTCTACCCGGCTGAGGACTATCACCAGGCCTACTACGAGAAGAACGGCCACGAGCCCTATTGCCACGTGGTCCCGACGCGAACCCTCGAAGAGCTGGGGCTCATACCGGCCGCCCGCAGCTAGACGCCGTAAGGACGCTACGCAGAGGGACCGGGGCTTCGCTCCAGCTTGTCCAGGGCCTTCTTGATCGAGGCAGCGACCGGCTTCCCGTTGGTGAGCTTGATCAGCGCGGCGGTCACTCTTCCGATGAAGGATGTCGGGGTCCGTTCCCACACGACATGGATGCCGCTTCCGCCGTTCTTGGGTGTGACGGTCGCCGAGACGTAGCTACCCGGAGCGCAGAAGTTGCTCTCTCGGACGGTCCAGGTGACCGTGCCTGGCGTGGACCAGTCGTAGTGCTCCTTGGCCCAGATCGTCGCGCCGGGCATCTTCGAGCCTTCCTTGATCTCGGCCTCCTTCTCGTCGACCGAGTACACCTCGTACAGGCTGGGCTCGATCCCCGGCCAGGTCTCCGGGCGCCGGTCGGAGAAATCGACGAGCGCTCCGATGACACGCTCGGGGGGAAGCGTGGTCTCGATGTCCATCTCGACCTTGGGCATGCCTTTCCTCCTTTCAGGCTTGGCTTGCGGACTTCTGGTTGCGAACGGCCCAGGGCTCGAGCAGCGCGTAGATAGCCTCGGACGCCGGGACCGGGATGCTGTGCTTGCGGGCAAGGCGGACCACCGTGCCGTGAAGGGCTTCGAGCTCCATCCGCTTGCCGTGCGACTTGTCATGATCCAGCGACGAACGACCCCCGGGCTCCAGCTCTTCGGCAAATCGGACGTGGCGATCGACGGCCCCCGGCCCCAGGTCTATGCCCTCGGCGGCCGCGACCGCGCCCACTTCCTCGACCACTCGGCGGAACATCGCCCATGCCTCGGGAGCATTTCGGATCTCCCCGATGGGCAGCCCGGTGGCAGCGGTCATCCCAGCCTGGGCGCAGATGAAGGCGAGCTTGTTCCACAGCACCTGCCGGATGGTGGAGGAAAGCTGCGCGTCGACGTCGGCTGCCTGGAACATCTCGACGAACCGGGCGCCGCGTTCGCTCTCCCGGCCGTCCCATTCGCCGAAGACTATCCGGGCCGGGCCACCGGTGTCTTCGATCACTCCCGGCTCGGCGATCGAGGAGAAGATGAAGGCCACGCCGCCCATTGCGTGCTCCCATCCGACCTCCGCGGCGATGGCTTCCTCGTTGTCGATGCCGTTCTGGAGGGAGATGACCGCGGTGTCGGGGTGGATGAGCGGGGCGAGCTTCGACGCCGCCTCGCTCGTGTCGAACGACTTCACGCAGAAAAGTACGTAATCGCAGGGCCCCACCTCCGCTGGGTCGCCCGTGGCGTCGGCCCGGACCTGGAAGTCTCCGCGGACGCTGCGCACGCGGAGGCCCCGCTCGCGGAGCGCTCGAAGATGCTCTCCTCGAGCGAGGAAGTGCACGTCCTGGCCGGCCTTCGCCAGGCGGCCCCCGAAGTACCCGCCGACCCCACCGGCCCCGATGACGGCGATTCTCACCGTCACTGACCATATGACGTATGTGATGCCGGTTGCCAACGGCGAGCCTGTCTCGGCTCTACTGGGCCTTCTCTGGGCGGCTGGTTGGTCCTATGGTTGAGCCCATGTCGCAGTGCACCATCCGCGTGCTGGGAGGGTTTCAGGTCGAGGTCGGCGGACGCCCGGTTCCGTCCGACGCCTGGCGACACCGCCGAGGCGCCGAGCTGGTGAAGATGCTCGCCGTGACCCCCCGGCACCGGCTTCACCGAGAGGAGCTGGCCGAGGCGCTGTGGCCCGACCTGGCCCCCGAGGCAGGGGCTGCGAACCTCCGCAAGGCTGTCCACTTCGCCCGGCAGGCGCTGGGCGGCGAGGAGGCTGTCGGCGCCGAGGGTGGCGTGCTCGAGCTGTGGCCGGCCGGTCACCTGAGCATCGACTGTGAAGTGTTCGAGGACAAGGTGGCCGAGGCCCTCAGGCGTAACGACCCCAAGAGCGCCGCCCGCGCCGCCGAGCTCTATACGGGCGACCTCCTCCCGGAGGACATGTACGCGGAGTGGGCGCAGGGTCCTCGCGAACGGCTCCGCCGTATGCACGTCCAGGCCCTCCGCACAGGGGGACTGTGGGAGCGGGTGCTCGACGCAGATCCGGCGGACGAGGAGGCGCATCGCGCGTTGATGCGAGCACGGCTCGATGAAGGAAACCGACAGGCGGCCATGCGCCAGTTCGAACGGCTCCGGGAGGTCCTCCGAGAGGAGCTGGGCGTCGGGCCCGATCCCCGA
>DASXTW010000100.1:0-68542 GCA_036505215.1 Actinomycetota bacterium
GCCCCCTCCGCGGCGACCATGCCGAAGGCTTCGTCGAGCACCGAGGGCACGACCAGGACGTCCAGGGCGGCGAGCACGCCGGGTGCGTACCGGTGGTCCAGGCGTCCCGTGAACGTGACCCGGGAGCCCAGACCTCCGGCCAGGCCGGACGGCCCCGGGGGCAGGTCCACGGTGAGGTCCGAGGCGTGGCTCAGCCATGTGAGACCGGCCGCGTCGGATCGGTCCAGACAATGGAGGAAGGCGGCCAGCCATTCCCTGAACAGGCCGAACCCCACCACGAGCGCCCTGGCGTCCGCGCGCAGGCGCGGCAGGGCCGCCAGGAACAGCTCGACACCCTTCTGCGGGATGAGCTTGCCGAGATACCCGACCAGCGGGCCCTCGTAGGCGGCCAGTGACAGTAACCGTTCGGCAGCATCCCGATCCGGAACGGACTGGTCGTATCGATGGGCCAGGTCGTCCAGGACCTGTGCTTCACGGTGCTCGACGGCCTCACGAACGAACTGGTCCAGCTCGGGAGGCCGTCCTCGGACGGTGTCGGGGTCGGATCGGAGGCCTGCTGCCGTCCGCTCGAACGCGGCGCGCCGGGGCATGGGCCGGAACGCTTCCACGTCCACACCCGGCGGGACCACTCGTGTCTTGCCCGCGACGGACGGGACGAGCTCCACGGTCCTGGCCAGGACGTCAGCCGTCGGCCCGGCCACCGCGCCGGCCCCGTCCAGACCTTCCCGGGCGAGGCGGCGATATCTGGGTTGGAGCCGGATCGCGTACTCCAGGTCGCTGCCGTGGATCTTTGCCGTGTACGAGCCGGAGCCGAGCGCCCTGGCCGCGATCACGGCTCCCGGCACGGCATGACCCGCGATCACCACATCAGGGTTGAACCAGGAAACCGCCGCGCGCAGCGCGGCCACGTTGCGGTCCAGATACGCGGATAGCTCGCGATGGTTCAGCTCGGGGAACCGCATGACGTCGAAGCCTTCGTATTCGTCGATCACGAAGACGGGCAGGAGCGTTCCGATATCGGGACGAAGAAGGATGCCGCGACCAAGCCGATGAGGGCGAGGGAGCGCCGTGAGCGGGGAGACTCCGTCCGGACCCACCGTGCCCCAGGCGTCGAGGAAGTCGTACCGATCGGCGTGCCGCTCCTGACAGATGAGCAGCACGTCATGACCCCATCGCCGAAGGACATCGGCCACCCTGGCCGTGTACACGTTGGAGCCCGAGCCTTCCAACAGCCAGCCGTGCCACATCAGCACCCGCATGGAGGCGGAGTGTAGGCCGGTTTCCCAGCGCACCCGTGGATGCCTGCGGCTGGATTGGGTACGGTGCGTATCCATGGCGAGGCTGGTCGACATTTCCCTCCCGGTCTCCACGGACCTGCCGGTGTGGCCCGGCGACCCGGCCATCTCCATCGAGCCGGCCAAGCGCATCGCCCGCGGGGATGCCGCCAACGTCAGCCTGCTGGCTCTCGGCAACCACACGGGCACGCACGTGGACCCGCCCAGTCATTTCATCGATGGCGGGAGATCGATCGATCAGATCGACCCGGCTGCCCTGGTGGGGCCGGCGTGGGTCGTCGAGGTGCCCGATGCCAGAGGCGAGATCGGAGCGGTAGATCTGGAGTCGGGCGGGATCCCGGCCGAGGCCGAGCGTCTCCTCATCAAGACGCCGAACTCGGGCACCCTGGGGCCGGGGAAGCGATTCCGAGAGGACTTCGCGTGCCTCTCGGTCGAGGCTGCCGAGTGGTGCGTAGGGAGCGGCCTCCTGTTGGTCGGCGTCGACTACCTCTCCATCGAGCGTCCGGACGCACCCAAGGAGCATCCGGTCCACCGAACGCTCCTCTCGGCCGGGGTGGTCATCGTGGAAGGCCTGGACCTGTCCGGGGTGTCCGCCGGAGCCTGTGAGCTGATCTGTCTGCCCTTGTTGGTAGCGGGTGGCGACGGAGCCCCCGCGCGGGCATTCGTCAGGCTACCTGACTGATTGGAACGTGAGCCCTCAGGTGAATCGGGCCATCCGATCCAGGACGCCGGGCAACTCGGCAAGATCGGAGATCACCGCGTCCGGCGCGTATTCGGGGTCGTCCTCATGGCGAAACTGCCGAGTGAGGACCGCTCGCATCCCAGCGGCCTGAGCCCCACTCACGTCGTCGTACAGGCGGTCGCCGACGAAAGTCGTCTCTCCGGGCTCCACTCCCAGACGGTCCAGAGCCTCCTGGAAGATGCGGGGATCCGGCTTGCGCACCCCGACCTCGCTGGAGAAGACCGTTGCGTGGAGGTACGTGCCCAGCCCCATGCGCTCGAGGTCGGCGCGCATCAGGTCCGGGCGTAGGGAGATGTTCGACACGAGCCCCATGGGAAACCCGGCCCGCTGAAGACGCTCCAGCGTGGCGAGGACTTCAGGCTGGACCGTGATCGAGTTGGAATACGCCGAATGGTCCAGTGCCACGATGTGTTCGATGACGTCGTCTGGAAGGTCGAACCCGATGCCGGACAGCGCCTGCCGGAACAGCTCGGCCTGGTCCACCTCTTCCATGCGGTTCTGCTCGTAGGACTCCGCGACCAGGCGGTCCACCCCGCCGGCCACCCGCTCTACCAGGTCGAGGAGCTCCGGAACCTCCATGTAGGCGACGGCCTCGATCCGGGCACGGATCTGCTCGTAGGCCGCGTGCAGCGCCTCCTGGGTCCGCTGGAAATCGACCAGCGTGTGGCCGAAATCGAACAGGATGGCCCGGACGGGCTGCATGAGCCCGGATGCTACAGTCCGGACGTCCAGGGCGGGGCTAGGGGGGGATAGAACTTCAACATGGCGGAACAGACCGAAGGAGAGGTCCAGATCGACGCTTCGCCGGCGGACGTGCTGGCGGTGATCAAGGACTACGAGGCCTATCCGACATGGGCCGATGGGATCACGAAGGCCGAGGTCATGGAGCGGGACTCGAAGGGGCGGCCCATCGAAGTGGCCTTCGAGGTGAGTCGGATGGGGGTGGGGGCCAAGTACACGTTGGCGTACAAGTACAAGGCGAAGGATGGCGGAGTCTCGTGGACCACCCGGTCCGCCTCGGGCGCAGTCAGGGACATCAAGGGCGAATACGCGCTGGAGCCATCGGGCAAGGGCACGAAGGTGACGTATCGGACCACCATCGTGCCCGCCATCCCCATGATGGGCTTCATGAAGCGTCAAGCGGAGAAGATCATCATCGGGACCGCCCTCGATGGACTGAAGAAGCGCGTGGAGAGCCTCTGAGTCCCGACGTCAGCCGGCGGGGAACTCGATCCGATATCTGGCCTCGCGCAAGGGGAAACCGTGCCATTCGTCGGTCTTCTCGGTTCCATCGGGTCTCCACCCGGCGACCTCGTAGAACCGTCGCGTGCGGTCATTGTTCGCCAGGACCCACAGCGTCGCCTGGCGGAACCCGTACTCTCGAAGGTGCTGCACTGCCCGAGCAAGGAGCGCGCGTCCGACGCCAGTGCCCTGGACTTCATGCTCGATGTAGATCGCGTAGACCTCACCACAGCCTTTGGCCGCGTCATCGTCCATGCTCCGGCCGCATGCCACGAAGCCGATAGCCCGCGCGTCGCGCTCGGCGACGAACACGGCCCGGCCGGGGCGATGGTCGGCGAATCCTCGTCGCCACCCTTCCTCACGGCGGTCCACTGAGAGCGAGTCCAGCAGTCCGTCGGGCACGAGGCCCCGGTAGGCCCAGAGCCACCCCCCGACGTGGATCTCCGCGATAGCCCTGGCGTCGGCCTCGGTGGCTGCCCTGATGAGGAAATCCTTGTTCACGCGGGCGATTGTCCTGCGTCCGGGCGTCGTCCGGTTGCGGGAGGCAGCCTCGGCGCGGTCCGGGTACCCTAGGACACAAGTGCGGATCCTGTTGTTCACCGGAAAGGGTGGGGTCGGCAAGACCACCGTGGCGGCGGCCACGGCGGTGCGAGCGGCGGCGGCCGGCAACCGCACCCTCATCATGAGCACGGATCCAGCGCATTCCCTGGCCGACTCCTTCGACATTCCCCTGACCGGCCGTGCCCAGCGGATATCGGAAGACCTGTGGGCCGAGCAGATCGACGCGCAGGAGCGGCTGGAAGCGAACTGGCGGGACATCCAGGAGTTCGTGATCTCGTTCCTGAACTGGGCGGGGGTCGATGCCATCGAGGCCGAGGAGCTGTCGGTGATCCCCGGCTTGGACGAGATCTTCAGCTTGACCGATGTGAAGCGGCACGCCGACTCGGGCAAGTTCGACGTTCTCGTCGTAGATTGCGCTCCTACCGCCGAGACGCTGCGCCTGCTATCGCTTCCCGTAGTGATGAACTGGTACATCGAGCGGATCTTCCCCGTCGAGCGCAGAGTGGTGAAGACGATCCGCCCCCTGCTCTCCCGCATAACGAGCATGCCCATCGCCGACGACCGGATCTTCGCGGCGGTCGAGCGACTCCACCGCAACCTGGATGGCGTACGCCAGCTCATGGTCAACGACCGGATGTCGAGCGTCAGGCTGGTGGTGAACCCGGAGAAGATGGTCATCGCAGAGGCCCGCCGGACGTACACGTACCTCTCTCTGTTCGGATATCGAGTGGATGCGGTGATCGTGAACCGGATCATCCCTGACGAGGTCAACGACCCTTACTTCGGCAAGTGGAAGGACATCCAGGCGGAACACCTGGCCACGGTTCAGGAGTCGTTCGAACCGGTCCCGATCCTCACCGTCCGTCTGTTCGACCGGGAGATGGTCGGGCTGGAGCTCCTGGCCGAGATGGGTGAGGAACTGTACGGAGACAAGGACGGAACCGAGATCCTGCACCGGGACGAGCCGCTCCGGGTACGGAAGCGCGGAACGTCCTACGTCCTGTCCCTGCGCCTGCCCTTCGTGGAAAAAGCGGATCTGGACGTGTACCGAAAGGGCGAGGAGCTCTACGTGCGGGTGGGCTCGTACAAGCGGAACCTGGTTCTTCCCCAGACCCTCCAGCGACTCGACGTGAAGGATGCGAGCTTCGTGGAGGACCGGCTGGAAGTGCGGTTCGCCCGCGAGGCGGCCGCAAGCCCCGCTGGATCGATACAGGGAGGATGAATATGGCAGGTGCCAAGACGCGTAAGAGCGCGACGGCCGCCGGCGATGGCCAGCCGGCTCCAGCTCCAGCCGGCCAGCCGATCTGCTCCGTCGCGTTCTGTCCGATCTGCACGGCCGTGACGGCTTTCGGTGAGGCTCGCCCGGATCTCCTGGAGCATCTCCTCGTGGCGGGCCGGGAGATGCTCCTGGCGATACGAGGATTGATCGACGCTCGATTGGAAGGTTCCCCCGAACGACCCACCAAGATGGAACGCTTGAGGATCGAATGAAGAGCACAACGTTCGAGTCCGCCCTGCAACACGGCATGAGAGGACGCTGACCGCCCGCGCGCCCGGGAAGGAGATGTTCGGCCATGCCCGAGATCGATCGCGAGTTCTTGAGGAAGCTCGCCGACTGGAGTTCGAACGGCATTCCCGTGTCCAGCCTGTACTTGGACGTGGACGGTCGCCGGTACCCGAGGCGGCAGGACTACATGGTGCGAGCGGAACAGCTCTGCCATGAGCTGCAGCGGTCGTCCAAGGACAGGACCTTGAATCGGGACGCCACGACCTCGGTGGCCCAGGACGCGGCCAGGATGCTCGAGTACCTCCAGTCGCTCGATCGGGGATCGACCCGGGGGGTCGCCCTGTTCTCGGCGTCGAAGGCCTCCCTGTGGGAACCCGTGGTTGTCCCTCGACCGCTGAAGGACCGCGCCACGCTTGCCCCTCATCCGTACGTGATCCCTCTCGAGGCGTTGGTCGAGACCTACGAGTGCTTCTGTACGGCGTTGGTCGACCGGGCCAAGGCCCGCATCTTCCTTGCCAGGATGGGCCAGATCCAGGAGCGCACCGACGTCTTCGACGACGTGCCGGGTCGCCACGAGCAGGGAGGCTGGTCCCAATCGCGGTACCAGAGGCACATCGGCGACCACGAGACCCATCACCTCAAGCACGTGGCTGATGTGCTGCTGCGCTTCTACAAGTTGAAGAAGTTCGACCACTTGATCCTGGCCGCGCCGGACGAGCTGATCCCCGAGTTCGAGCGATCGCTGCACGACTACTTGAGACGGCGCATCGCGGCCCGGGTCACCCTCCCCATGACCGCGTCGGCGGCCGAGGTCCTGCAGAAGTCGCTGGCGGTGGAGGAGGAGATCGAGAAGGCCCGAGAGCGCTCGATCGTGGAAAGGGTCACCGCTGAGACCTCCGCGGGCCGAAACGGGGTGGCGGGGCTGGGCCCGGTCCTGCACGCGTTGAACGACGGACGGGTGGACACCCTGGTGGTTCCCTTCGGGCTTTCCATGCCGGGAACTCGATGCCAGGAGTGTGGACGACTGGCCACCTCGGGATCGGTGTGCAGGACCTGCGGTGGAAGGCTCGAGCCCGTTCCCGATGTCGTCGAGGGGGCCGTCGCAAACGCCATTCGCCAGAGCTCCAGGGTGGAGATCCTGTCCCTGTTGGAGCCGGAGGAGACGGCCCAGGAGGTCGCGGCGTTACTGCGGTTCTGACGAAAGGTTCGATGAAGTAGTCTCCACCGCATGCCGGAGACCCTTGCGATCGGGTTGGACGCCGGCGGCACCAAGATCGAGGGACTGCTGGTCGACGTCAGCCTCGGTGGAATCCTCGACCGGCGGCTGGTCGAGGCCCCCGCCGAGGATGCCGAGGCGATGGCTGGAACCATCGTCGCCGTCGCCCGCGAGCTGATGGCTGGCCGCAATGGGGTCCGGGCTCTCGGGGTCGGGGCTGCCGGCATGGTCGACCGCAACGGCATCATGCGCTACGCGCCGAACGTGGCGTGGCGGGACTTCCCGTTGACCGAGCGGGTCAGGGCAGGCGTCGGGCTCCCCACGCTGGTGGACAACGACGCGAACGTAGCGGCCTGGGGCGAGTTTCGATTCGGGGCAGGACGCGGAACGAGTGACATGTTGCTGGTCACGGTGGGCACGGGGATAGGCGGCGGGATCGTGATCGAGGGGAAGCTGTTCCGAGGAGCCCACGGGTTCGGCGCTGAGATCGGGCACATCATCGTGGAGCCCGGAGGACCTCTGTGCGGATGCGGCAACCTCGGCTGCTGGGAACAAGTCGCGTCCGGCCGGGCTATCGGGCGCTTGGGGCGGCAGGCCGCTCTCGAGCATCCCGAGTCGATGATCGTCGAGGCAGCGAGAGGCGACGCCGAGAATGTCACCGGGGTCGAGGTGACGCTCGCAGCCAAGCAGGGTGATCGCGTTGCCGTGCGGATCCTGGCGGAGGTTGGCCGCCGCCTCGGCGAGGGAATCGCCGGCCTGGTGAACGTGCTCGATCCTGACGTCGTTGTCGTCGGCGGGGGAGCGATCGCGGCGGGGGAGCTCCTCCTCGAGCCGGCCCGGCGGGCGTTCCTGGATTCCGTGGAGGCTCCGGAACACCGGCCCGAGGTCCCCATCCTGGCCGCCGCCCTCGCCAACGACGCCGGCGCCGTGGGCGCGGCCGACCTCGCCTGGCTGGAGGTGGGGCAGGCTTGACCCGGGCACTCAAGCTCGGGGTGATCCTCCCCATGTTCTCGGGTGATGCCGGGAAGGTGATCACCGCTGCGCGGTCGTCCGAGTCGCTGGGGTTCGACGGGGTCTTCGTGTTCGATCATTTCTTCCCGCCGGGCGGCTCGCCGGACCGGCCGGCCCTGGAGGCCTTCACCACGCTGGCCGCCGTGGCCGCCTCCACCGAGCAGGCAAGGATCGGGACCTTGGTGACCCGGGCGGTCCTCAGGCCTCCGGGCCTCCTGGCCAAGATGATGTCGACCATCGATCTGATCTCCGGCGGGAGAACGATCCTCGGGATCGGGACCGGCGATCCCATCGACCTCCCGGAGCACCACGCGTTCGGCTTTCCCAACCTCTCGGTCCGGGAACGGCGGGCACACCTGGCCGAGACGGTGGCCGCCCTCAAGGCGCTGTTCGAGGGCATGCCCTACGAGGGCGGCGAGCACGTTCCTCCGCTGGCCGGCCCCCTCCTGCCCCCGCCGGTCCAGCCGGGCGGCCCCACCGTGTGGGTGGGCGCGCAGAGCGACGAGGTGGTGCGGATGGCGGGCAGGCTCGCGGACGGCTGGAACGGGTGGGGACTGACCCCCGAGGAGTTCCGGGTCAAGGCAAAGCTGCTGGCCGAAGAGGCCGAGCAGGCAGGACGCACCGCGCAGGCTACATGGGCCGGCATCGCGCTCGTGGGGGAAGACGATGCCGAGGTCGAGTCGCTCCTGGAGCGGCGGCGCCGAAGCAACATTGTCGACGCGCTGGCCTGGTCAGGCACGGCCGAGCGCTTCGTCGAGCACCTCCGCGCCCTGGCCGATGCCGGAGCAACGTGGGCGATCATGGTGGTGGCAGGACCTGCCGGCCGTCGCGAGCTGATCGCCGAACGGGTCCTCGCCCATCTTTGACGCACCACTCGGGCGACCGTAAGCTCATCCCGCTCCGACCGATCAACGTCCGCACTTTCTCGATAGGAAAGGCTTGGGATGACCAGACGCGTGCTGATCATGGGTGCGGCGGGTAGAGACTTCCACAATTTCAACGTGGTGTATCGCGATGACCCCGATACGGAGGTCGTCGCGTTCACCGCCACTCAGATTCCATTCATCGGAGACCGCAAGTACCCGGCCGAGCTGGCCGGTCCCCACTACCCGGACGGGATCCAGATCCACGACGAGGATCGTCTTCCTCAGCTGATCCGCGAACTGGAAGTCGACGACGTGGTCTTCGCGTACTCGGACATCCCTCATGAGTATGTGATGCACCGGGCCAGCCTCTGCCACGCCGCCGGAGCTTCCTTCGTCCTCCTCGGACCGAACGACACGATGCTCCGGGCCGACGTGCCCGTGGTGGCCGTGTGCGCGGTACGCACCGGATCGGGCAAGAGCCAGACGACCAGGAAAGTGGTGGGGACACTGCGGGCGAACGGCAAGACGCCGGTCGTGGTCCGGCACCCCATGCCGTATGGGAACCTTGTGGCCCAGAGGGTTCAGAGATTCGAGACGATGGAGGACCTGGACCGTGCACGCGTGACCATCGAGGAGCGTGAGGAATTCGAGCCGCACATCCAGCTCGGGACCGTGGTCTACGCGGGCGTGGACTACGGAGATGTGCTCGAGCAGGCCCAGAAGGAGTGCGACGTCCTCGTGTGGGACGGCGGCAACAACGACTACCCGTTCTACAGGCCGACCGTCCACGTCGTGGTGGCCGATCCGTTGAGGGCGGGGCACGAGCTCCGCTACCACCCGGGGGAGACGAACTTCCGCATGGCCCACGCGATCGTGATCAACAAGGTCGACTCGGCGACGCCGGAGCAGATCGCCGAGGTGGAGGCGTCCGCGAAGAGCGTCAACCCCGAGGCCATAGTGATCAGAGCGAAGAGCCCGGTCCGGCTGGAGGGGGACGGGGACCTTGCCGGGAAGCGAGTTCTGGTGATCGAGGACGGGCCGACGCTCACCCACGGGGAGATGCTGTACGGAGCAGGAGTGGTGGCGGCCCGTCAGGAAGGAGCGGCCGAGATCGTCGACCCCCGCGACCTCGCCGTCGGTTCCATGAGAGACATCTACGAGAAGTACGAGATCGGTCCGGTGCTCCCGGCCATGGGGTACTCGGACGAGCAGCTCCGCGAGTTCGAATCGATGATCAACTCCGCCCCTGTCGACGTGGTGGTAATCGCCACACCTGTCGATCTGCGTCGTCTGATCAGCATCGACAAGCCCGCCGTACGCGTGCACTACGACCTGGAGGAGTCGGAGGGCTCGCCGACGATCGCGGACGCCCTTCGCCCGGTCCTGTAGTCCCGGAACCGGCGGACTTCTGGGGTAGCCTTCGGCGGTGCGCGCGCTCGTTGCCTGCTACAACGTCCAGTCCTTTCGCGCGGGCGTGGAGCGCGCCGTGGAGGCCCTGGGGCGCGAGAAGCCGGACATCGTGATGGTCCAGGAGTGCGGTCCTCGCAGGGCCATCAGGAAGTTCGCCCAGTTCTTGGAGATGGACACGGTTTCCACCCATCGACTCTTCACCCGCGTCCGCAGCGCCGTGCTGTTCGGGCCGCCTTGGCGCCTTTCCGGCGTGGACATCCACGATCTCTCTCGAGAAGGCCGGACCCTTCATCGGGGCTTCATCGTCGCCCATTTGCGGGCCCGTGGCGTTCCACTCACCGCTGTGTCCGCCCATCTCGGTCTGGCGGCGAGGGAGCGCGAGCGGCATGCTCGGGAGCTCACCGACCAGGTGGCAGGGATCGACGGGGCGCTCATCGTGGGAGTGGACCTGAACGAAGGGCCGGATGGCCCGGCTGCTCGGTGGATCGGTGAGCGCCTGTTCGATGCCGGCGCCCACGTGGGGGTGGGTGCCCTGGAGACATTCCCGGCCCGCGGGCCGACCGCTCGCATCGATTACGTGTTCGTCAACCAGGCGGCGTCGGTCAGTCGGTGCTGGGTGGCCTCTGCGGAGGCAGCCATCGAGGCCTCCGACCATCGGCCGGTGCTGGCCGAGGTGGACATCTCGGAGCCCTGACGCGGCAGAGGCGACCCAGTCAACCCAGGCCGAGCTTGCGCCTGGCCACGGCGATCGCCAGCTCCGAAGCGCCCTCGAGGCCGAGCCGGGTAGTGTTGAGGATGGAGTCGTACAGAAGCGGGTCGCGGATGTCCTTGCCGTAGAAGTGCTTGACGTACCCGGCCCGTTCCGCGTCGATTCGCTCGCACCGTGAACGAGCTTCCCTCACGTCGATGTTCTGCCACCGCATGATCCGCTCGACCCGATCCGTAAGATCGCCAACGAGAGCGATGTGGCAGGCGTCGGTTCGTCCGGCCAGGGCAGCCTGAGATCCTCGCCCGAGGATCACGTAGCCGCCGGAGTCCGCCAGGGAAAGAATGACCCGTTTGGTGGCCTCGGCCAGTGCTCGGTCGTCGAGCTCGGGCACTGCGGGGATGCCGAACTCGGGTGAGGCCGCGGCCAGCGCCAGGCCGATCTCCTCGATGATGGCAGGAGTGCGTTCGTCCCTGTGTTCGGCGACCTCGGGCTCCACTCCCAGTCGCCGGGCAGCTTCATCGACGATCTCGCCGTCCACGAACGTGAACCCGAGGGCCTCGGCGAGGGCAGGCCCGACCCGAAGGCCGCCAGCTCCGTACTGCCTGGAGAGAGTCACAACAGCCACGATGGGCTCCGGAGGGCGAAAAGCACTCCGCTGGGCACGGCGGTCAACCCGACGCGGTCGGAGCGTTCTGCGCCACGACGCCGGCGAAGTGAAGGGTTCGCTCGAAGATCAGCTCCGCGTCGTAATCCAGCGTGGCCACGTGATACGAGTTCGAAAGGGTCACCAGATCCTTCTGGGCGCTTGCCACACGCTGGATGACGTAGCGAGAGTTCGACGGCTTCGCCACGTGGTCCTCCGGGGAGGAGAAGACCATGAGAGGCAGACGCATGGAGGGGAGCTCCCGCTGGACGGATCGGTAGAACTTCCCCAGTTGCACGGCCGCCTTGAGGGGGACGCGGTCGTAGACGATCTCGTCCTGGCCGGGCTTCTTGATGTCGTTCCCCACACCTTTGGTCGTCCGGGTGAACAGACGGAGCAGGGGAACGAGCGCCAGCTCCGGCCGCCTGACATCGGGATTGACGGCGACCACGCCTCTCAGCTTGTCTGGGTGCTTCGCTCCCAGGTGCAGGACCATGGCTCCGCCCATCGACAACCCCACCGCGATGACCGCGGTGCACCGAACCGCCAGATCGATGAGGGCCGCCTCGGACTCACGCTCCCAGTCCTGCCAGGTCGTGCCCTCCAGATCCTCCCACGAGGTGCCGTGCCCAGGGAGGCGTGGCCCCACCACCGAGATGCCGCGCTCGGCCAGCCACCGGCCCATCGGGCGCATCGAGGCCGGACACCCGCTGAAACCGTGTTGGAGGAGCGCCCCCACTGGACCCGCGTCGAAGCGGAAGGGCTCTGCTCCGGGGATGATCCGCGCGCACACGGGGCTAGGGCATGAGTGACGTCAGGGCCTTCGGGGGTTCCTGAACAGCTGGACCAGCATGAAGAGGGCGAAGAGCCCGGCGGCTCCCACCAAGAGCACAAGAACAGCAACAAATGTCCATTCGAGAATGCCGAACGCCAGCACGACAGATGCGTTTTCCTTCCCGATCGGGTGCGGGTAGTCTATACCGGAGGTAACGAGGATCCCGAGGGCGGAGTCGAATCCTTTGAGGTGAGGCCATGTTCTGGTGGCTGATGAAATACGTGTTCCTCGGGCCGGTGCTGAGGCTGCTGTACAAGCCGAAGGCTGTCGGGCTCGAGAACATCCCCGACGGTCCAGCCATCCTGGCCGCCAACCACCAGTCCTTCCTGGACGATCTCCTGCTCCCCCTGGTGGTCCCGGGCAGAAAGGTCGTATTCCTGGCGAAGGCCGATTACTTCGACAAGTGGTACCTCCGGTGGTTCTTCAAGGGTGCGAACGTCATCCCGGTCCGGCGCGAGAGCAGGTCGGGGGCCGAGGCCGCCCTTCAAACCGGCGTTCAGGCGCTCCGCGAGGGCAACCTGGTGGGCATCTTCCCCGAGGGCACGCGGTCCCCGGACGGCCGCCTGTACCGGGGCAAGACGGGAGTCGCCCGGATGGCCCTCGAGGCGCAGGTGCCGATCGTCCCAGTGGCCATCACCGGCACGTTCGAGGCCCTTCCCTATCACAAGAAACTGCCCAAGCCCGGTCGGGTGGAGATCCGCTTCGGTAAGCCACTCGACTTCCAGCGTCACTATGGGAACCCGGCAGATCGGTTCGTCCTGCGCTCGGTGACCGACGAGATCCTGTACGAGATCATGCTGATGTCCGGGCAGGAGTACGTGGACGAATACGGCTCGAAGGCCAAGGAAACCATCAGCCGTTCTGGGGAACTCTCCCCGTCAGAGGCCCAGGCTGAAGCCCAGCCCGCCTCCACGCCCACGGCGTCGCGCAAGTAGAGGACCCGTCTCTGTCTCTTCGGCCCTTGTCCTGGATGTGAGCCCCGTGCTGGTTTCGTGCTTAGTACCTCGACGTTGGAAGGAGGCGTGACATGGGGGAGGAGAAGAAGGGTTACGGCTCGAGGTGGAAGAGATGGCTGGTCATCTACCTGGTGGCAGGCGCGGTGGTCTACCTGATCATCTATCTGGCGTTCTTCCGAGGCGGAGGCGGGTACTGAGGCATCGTCCGGACTCCTAGGGCCGGGGGGCGGCGGGGGCCCTGACGATGCCCGGCTTGACCGCCCGCTGGTCACTGCCCTCCTGGATCCACCTGGCCCCGCACGCGGTGCAGAACGCCCGGCGCTCTGGACTCACCACGATGACGATCCTCACCGACCGACAGACTGGGCACCGGGACATTCCAAGCTCCTTTCCCACGACCGCCCCCTCGAGTCGAGAGCGTGCCGCGCCCTACGTACCCGACCGCCGAAGGGCGAAACGGCCGCTCGCCCCACGGAAAGGTCGTTCTTGGTGATGAGACGTCACAGGCCGTCATGCGGTTCCGGTGACTCCCACCGGAGCGCGCGCTGGACGGCTCGGCGCCAGCCTCCATAGGCTGCCTGCGCCCCTGCCGCATCCTGTGGCAGGAACTCTCGTTCCGCCTGCCACTGCTCGGCGAGTTCTTCGGTCGAGGCCCACACGCCGCGTCCCAGCCCGGCCAGGTAGGCCGCCCCCAGGGCGGTGGTCTCCTGCACCCTCGGCCGGCGGACCGGGACGCCCAGCAGGTCGGCCTGGAACTGGAGGAGCAGGTCCATGACGCTGGCTCCGCCGTCGGCCCGGAGCTCCAGCAGCGGGACTCCCGAGTCGGCGCGCATCGCCTCGATCACGTCGCGCGTCTGGTAGGCCATGGCTTCCACGGCGGCTCGGACAAGGTGCGCTCGGATGGTGCCACGAGTCAGGCCCACCACGGTCCCCCGGGCGTAGGGGTCCCACCAGGGCGCTCCGAGCCCGGTCAGGGCGGGGACGAAGTACACGCCGCCCGAGTCGGGCACGGACGCGGCCACCGGTCCGGCGTCCGATGAGGAGTCGAGAATCCCCAGGCCATCCCGAAGCCACTGGATGGCGGCGCCCGTCACGAAGATCGAGCCTTCCAGTGCGTACGTGGGCTGGTCACCCTCCCCGCAGGCGATCGTGGTGATCAGTCCGGCGGTCGACACGGGAGCGCGATCGCCCGTGTTCATGAGGACGAAGGATCCCGTTCCGTAGGTGTTCTTGGTCGTCCCCGGGGTGAAGCAGGCCTGGCCGAACAGCGCGGCCTGCTGGTCGCCCGCGACACCCGCGATCGGAATCCGGGCCCCGAAGAACCGCTCGGGGTCGGTCTCTCCGAACGCCCCCGAGGACGGCACCACGCGGGGCAGCACCCCCGCGGGAACATCGAGTCGGTCCAGGATTTCCGCATCCCAGTCCAACCTGTGGATGTCGTACATCATGGTGCGGGAAGCATTCGTCATGTCGGTCAGGTGGTCCGAGAAGCCGGTGAGCCGATAGACGAGATAGCTGTCGACCGTGCCGAACGCCAGGCGACCGGCCCTGGCGTCGTCGCGGGCGCCGGGGACGTTGGCGAGGATCCAGGCGAGCTTCGTACCCGAGAAGTACGGGTCGATGACCAACCCGGTCCGCTCTCGTATCCTCTCTTCCCATCCCGCCTGGCGAAGCAGGTCGCAGAGCGGTGCCGACCGACGGTCCTGCCACACGATGGCCGGATGGACGGGAACCGTCGTCCGCCGATCCCAGACAACCGTCGTCTCGCGTTGGTTGGTGATGCCGATCGCCGCCAGCTCGGAGGCTTCGAGGCCAGCGGCCTTCACTGCGTCGTGGGTGGCAGCCATCATCGCGGTCCACCAGTGCTCTGGGTCGTGCTCGACCCAGCCGGGCCGAGGGAAGCTCTGGGGGAATTCGCGATAGCCCTTCGATCGCACGGAACCTGCCTGATCCACGACCAGGACCGTGACTCCAGTGGTACCGGCGTCGATGGCCAACACGCTCGCCATGTCGCCGGGATCGTACAGGGGGGTCCAGGGGGCTAGCAGCAACGAGCGAAGCGAGGCAGCTGCGGACTCCCTGGCTCGTCGAAGATCCGCCGTCAGGCGGAACTTCGAGGAGGAGAAGAAACTCGGGCTACGCGGGAACGAGGACGTCGGTGCTCACGTAGGCGACCCCGGCGCCCTTGTAGCCCAGATACGTGGCCACAGCCTCGGCCACGTCGAAGATCCTGCCCGGGACGCCGTACGGCCCACGGTCGTTCACCAGCGCGATCGCGCACTTGCCCTTGAAATGGATCCGGAGGAACACGCCGAGCGGCAGCTCCTTGTTTGCCAGGGTGAACAGGCGGGGGTCGAAGATCGCTCCGGACGCTGTCCGCTGGCCGGCGAACTCCCAGCCGTACCAGGACGAGTAGCCCGAGAGGCGCCTGCCCGTGTCTTTCAGGCCCGGAGGGATGTTGCAGGTGCGCCCGCCCGAGGGACCGAGCAGGGCCAGGAGCTTGCTCTGGTCCTTGCCGCGGGAGGGGTTGACCAACCCATCCAAGCTGTCGTTCGCTGCGGCCCGCGCTTGCTCGAGGGCACGCTGATCGCGCTCCAGCTTGCGAACCGTAAGGCCCGCCCTCCTTGCCTTTTCCTGGGCGGCTCGTAGATCCGCGGCTGCCCGGGTCGCCAGCTCATCCAACCGTTCGGCGGACGCGGCGACCTCTCGCTGGCGGGCCTCGCGCTGAGCGGTGAGGTCGGAGAGGGCCGTTCGGAGCCGGGTCACCTCTCCCACGGTCCTCTCGTCGACCATGAAGGCGCGCGCGGCGAACTCCTGAGCGGAAGCGAAGTCCGCGGGAGTGGCGGAGCCGAGGAACAGCTCCAGCGTGATCGCCGGCCCTGCCTCGTAGGCCTCGGTTGCCCGCCGGTCAAGAGCGGTCTGCGCTTCTGCAAGCTGGTCCGTGAGTAGATCCTGGGTCTGGTAAGACGCCACGACATCGATGGCGGCCTGAGAGAGTCGTTGCTGGACGGCCCGGTATTCCTCGATGGCGCCCTGAAGGCGCCGCTCTGCCTTCCCCACGGCGTTCCGGGCGGCCTGCTGCTGGCTCCTCGCCCTGGACAGCCGCCGCTCCACCGACTCGGCCGATGCCGTGCGCACAGTACCCAATGCCGCGACCAGCAAGGCGGCAGTCAGGAAGAGGGAGGACGCCCTCCGCACGCGCGATCCGTTGGAGTGCATGGAATGAGGTACTTTCGAGATCGGCGGACGACCCCAGCTCCTTGAGTAGCAGGGTCCAGGGGACGGGAGGGACCATGAAGCTCGGCATCCTGTGCGGCGGGGGACCGGCCCCCGGGATCAACTCGGTGATCTCGGCGGCGACCATCGAGGCGCGGAACAGCGGATGGGACGTGGTCGGGATCCTCGACGGATTCGACCATCTGATCAGGGGTGAGAGCGACTTCGTCGTTCCTCTGACCATCACGGACGTCTCTCGCATTCACGTGCTGGGGGGCTCGATCCTGTTCACGTCGAGGGCAAACCCGACGACCACCGACGAGGACGCCGACGACCCGGACTGGCGCATGAACAACACCGTGCGGACCCTTCAGGCATTGGGCATCGATGCCCTCGTCACGATCGGCGGAGACGACACCGCGTACTCCGCGCAGAAGGTGGCCGAGGCTGCGGGCGGCCGGCTCAAGGTCGCTCACGTCCCCAAGACCATCGACAACGACCTGCCCCTGCCCAGGGGCACGAGCACCTTCGGGTTCCAGACAGCCCGGCACGTGGGCGTGGAGCTGGTCAACAACCTGATGACCGACGCCATGACCACGAGGCGGTGGTTCATCGTTCTGGCCATGGGACGGTCTGCGGGCCACCTCGCGGTACGGATCGGGAAAGCGGCCGGGGCCACGCACACCGTGATCGCCGAGGAGTTCCCCAGGGACCAGCCCATCAAGCTGTCCCATCTGGTGGACCTGCTCGACGCGACGGTGCTCAAGCGGATCGCTCACGGCCGCCCGTTCGGTGTGGTGATCCTCTCGGAAGGAATCGCCCTCAGGCTGGAGCAAGAGGACCTGAAGAAGGCCATGCCCGACTTCGAGCGCGACGAGCATGGACACATCCGGCTCGGCGAGCTCAACCTGGACGGGGTGCTGGCGGACCTGCTGAAAGAGCGGTTCAGGGACCGAGGAAAGAAGATCACCGTCACGCCGAAGAACATCGGGTACGAGCTGCGGTGCGCCCCCCCGATCCCCTTCGACATCGAATACACGCGCGATCTGGGGTATGGAGCCATCGACTACCTGCGCACCGTCTATCTCCAGCAGAGTGACGAGACGGGGGCCATGATCACGATCCAGGAAGAGCAGATGGTCCCTCTGCCGTTCGGCTCATTCACGGATCCGGAGACCGAGCGGCCGCAGGTGCGCGAAGTGAACGTCAACAGCGGCATGTACCGGGTGGCGACCGAGTACATGATCCGGCTCGAGCAGGAAGATCTGGACGATCCCGAGAAGCTCAAAGGTATCGCCGAGGCGGGGGGGATGAGTCCCGAGGCCTTTCGCGAGCGGTACGGCTACCTGGTGGAGGTCCGCGCGTCGGTCATGAGCGGCTGACCGACGATGGTCCCCGCGAGGCGCCGAAAGCTTTGCCGCTCAGCCCGCTCGACGCGCGTCCCTCGTGGCGGTGGTGGGGCCCGGAGGGGACCGTCTGGGTGGCGGCCGCCTCCCCGCGCGGGGACGCTCGGTTCGGCGGGCGATGTCGGCTCGCGACGACAAGGGCCCGGAAACCCCCGTTTCCCTGCGGGCTCCATGCGCGGCGGGGACCGGCTGGTGAGCGGCCTGGGCCCGCCGCCGGTGCGGTGAGGCCAACAGGGCCGTCATGAACGCGAAGGCTGCCAGGAACACCAGGACGACCGCGGGGGACCAGATGATGGAAAACCCCAGGCAGGCCAGGAGAACACCGGCAATCGGTGTCGCGTACAGGACGTGCACCGACGAATTGCGGGCGATCCACCGAGCGGCGTCCAACCAATGGCCGGAACGCCATTGGAGGACCGCAATTGGGCCCATGGCTCCGAGCAGTATGAGAAAGACTCCGATCACCATTGGTCTTCTTGCCTTACCCCAACCACTTCGAACGTATGCCATTTTCGAACGTATGCCATGTAGAGGCGATCTGTCGAATCGAGCCGAACGCGGGGCCCTCCGAGGAGGAGGGGAGTCTTCGACCGGGCCTCGAGGAGCGGGCCACTATACTCGGCCCTCGTGAGTCGCCCGATCGACCTGCGATCCGACACCGTCACCAAGCCCACGGACGCGATGCGCCGGGCCATGGCCGAAGCCGAGGTGGGGGACGACTGGTACGGCGACGACCCCACAGTCAATCGCCTGGAGGAGCTGTGCGCCGAGGTGACGGGCAAGGAGGCTGCCTGCTACGTCGCCACCGGAACGATGGCAAACGAGATCGCCATGCACATCCTCGTGCGATCGGGCCATCTTGTGGCGTGCGAGGCAACCTCGCACGTCTGCGGGGTGGAGGTGTCGTCGGCCGCAGCCATGTCGGGGATCGCTTTCGCCCGGATCGAGGCTCCTCGGGGCCAGCTCACCGCCGAGATGGTGAGCGAGGCCCTCCGGCCTGACCCTTATGACGTCGAGGTCGTGGATCTCCTTTCCCTCGAGAACAGTCACCAGGTCGGGGGCGGGACCGTCATGCCGGTGGATGAGCTCCGGGACATCCGCAAGGTGGCACAGGAGGCCGATGTTCCCGTGTACCTGGACGGGGCGCGGATCTTCAACGCCGCGGTAGCCAGCGGCACCCCCGTCGCGGAGTACACGAACGAGGCCGACGCTCTCATGTTCTCGTTGTCGAAGGGGTTGGGCGCGCCGATCGGATCGGTGCTGTGCGGTTCGGCCGAGTTCATCCGCGAGGCCCGCAGGGCCAAGATCCTGTTCGGTGGCGCCTGGCGACAGGCGGGGATCATGGCCGCGGCTGGGCTCATCGCCTTGGAGGAGGGACCGAAGCGCCTGCACCAGGACCACGTGAACGCCAGGCGCCTCGCCGACGGCATCGCGCTCGCCACTCCCGAAGTGGTGGACCCGATGTCGGTCGAGACCAACATCGTGTTCGCCGACACCCCGGCAATTGGGATCCCGCCCTTCGAGATGCTCGAGGGGCTGCGCAATGCCGGGGTGCTGGCAAACGTCGTGGCGGGGAAGATCCGGCTGGTGACCCATCGCGACGTCACGGCGGACGAGATCGAGGATGCCATCCGTGTATGGCGTAAGGTCGTGGCCGAGTCGAAAGGAGCTTCCTCGTGAAGCTGTTCGGCCCCAGATACCCGGAGGAGATCGCCGCCCGCGTCCCGCCGGGCCAGCGCCTGGTGAAGGGGTGGCCCGTCCTGCACTACGGGCCCATCCCCCGCTTCGACGAAGCCGACTGGACCCTGGAGGTCTCCGGGCTCGTCGAGAACCCGTATACCCTCACCTACGCGGAGCTGAAGGCTCTGGGTCCGGCCACGGTCCAGGCGGACATGCATTGCGTGACCGGGTGGACCACGCTCGACAACGACTGGGAGGGGATCCCGTTCCGGGTCATGGCCGAGAAGGCCAGGCCCAAGCCGGGGGCGGGCTGGGTGGTCACCCACTGCGACTACGGCTACACCTCGAACCTCTCGCTCCAGTCGATGCTGGACGACGACGTGCTCGTGGCCTGGGGCCACAACGGGCAGCCCCTGGCCCAGGAACACGGGTTCCCCCTGCGGCTCGTGGTGCCCAAGCGCTACGCGTGGAAGAGCGCCAAGTGGCTGCGCGGCCTGGAGCTCACCGACCGCAACGAGCGCGGCTTCTGGGAGGTTCGCGGCTACCACACGCACGCCGATCCCTGGCGCGAGGAGCGCTACTCGTACCAGGAGACGAAGGAGTCCGAAACCGAACCGTAGGAGGATAGGAGGAGAGGGAGCCATGGCGACGCGCACCGCAAAGACCCTGTGGAAAGGAACCCTCACCGGCGGGCAGGGCGAGCTCACCCTGGAGAGCAGCGGGGTGCTCTCGGGGACCCAGGTAAGCTGGGCGTCCCGGACCGAGGAGCCACGCGGGACCAGCCCGGAGGAGCTGCTGGCGGGGGCCCAGGCGGCCTGTTACGCGATGGCTCTCTCCAACACGCTGGCCGAGCAGGGCACTCCCCCCGACAGCCTGGAGATCTCGTGCACGTGCGCGTTCGAGAAGAGGGATGCGGGGTTCGCCGTGACCACCATGGACATCACCGCCCGGGGCGCGGTGCCCGGTCTGGACGAGGCCGGGTTCCAGAAGGCCGCCGAAACAGCGCGGGGGGGATGTCCGATCTCGAACGCGATCCGGGGCAACGTGGAGATTCGGCTCACCGCGCAGCTCGCCTGAGCCGAGGCGAGGGATGGCTGAGCAACCACCACCGGTCCCACCCCCTCCCGGCCAGGCTCCAGGGGAGCGGCCGGGCGTGGTCACCGCTGCGGCCGTCCTCCTGATCATCGGGGGCGTGCTCGGAATCCTGGTGGGGATCCTGCTGCTCTCCGGAGCGGGTGCGGCCCGAGGACGTGGTGCGGGAGGGTTGTTCACCTTCGTAGGGCTGGTGTCGATGGCGGTCGGGGCAGTCCAGACCTTCGCCGGGGTGCAGGTCTTGAACCTGCGCGAGATCGGCCGCACCCTCGGGATCGCGATCGCCGCCGTCAGCGCGGTCTTCTCTCTCCTCTCCGTGGGAAGGGCGCCGGGGGCGATCCTCACGATCCTCATCGACCTGTTCATCATCTACGCCCTGACCCAGAACAAGCAGTACTTCACCGCGTAGTCCCCGAGCGATCAATCGAGGCCGGCCAGACGTCTGACCGTAGCGATGTTCCTGGCGTGATCTTCCAGGCGTCCCGGCGTCTCGCAGATCACCGCGCACCGGCGCACCGACGGATGGGCCAGGATCGCCCGGAATCCCACTTCGCCTATGTGTCCTTGCCCGACGTGCGTGTGGCTGTCCCGATGGGCCCCCCGAGGGAACTTCGAGTCGTTGGCGTGGATCAGCCGCAGCCGCCTCGAGAGACCAAACCGCCGGACCTGGTCGAAACACGCCCGGACGCCTTCTCGGGTGTCGAGGGCGTAGCCGGCCGCGAAGAGATGGCAGGTATCCGCGCAGAGCGCCAGGCGAGGGTGCTTTCCGGTGGCGTCGAGCAGCTCCCGGAAATGGCGGAAGGTCGACGCCACGGAGCCGGCCCCTCCCGCGGTCAGCTCGACGAACACGGAGGTGGCCTCGGTTCGCCCGGCGATGGTCACCAAGGACAGTGCGGCCATCTCCAGCGCCCCGGCTCGCTCGGTCGATGCGCCGGCCGACCCTCCGTGAACCACTACCCCGGTGGCGCCGATCGATTCGGCCAGGGCAACGGTGGCTCGGGCCAGGTCCACCGACCGGCGGCGGAAGTCCGGGTTCGGGGAAGCGATGTTGACCATGTAGGGAGCGTGCAGGACCAAGGGACCGAGACCCGCGTCCCGCCAGGCCTGCCCGAACTCGACTGCCACCGAGAGAGCGACCGACGGAGGAGCCCACGCTCGCGGGTTGGAGCCCCAGATCTGGGCCGCGTCCGCGCCACATGCTTTGGCCGAGTCGATGGCCCCCATCAGGCCGCCCCGCGTTGGGACGTGTGCGCCGATCCGCACCCTAGGGCATCGTGACGTAGATCGTGACCTGTTGGCCCTGCTCGACCGTGACCCCGGGATCCGGGTCCTGATAGACGACCTGGTTGCCGTGGGTGCCAGGGATCTCCACGACCTTCACGGAGAGACCGAGCGATTCGAGTTTCTTCACCGCGGCCTCTCTCTGCATCCCCACGACGTTGGGCATCGGGAAGGTCTTGGGGCCTTTGGACACGAACAGGGTCACCGTGGACCCCTTGGGCGGCTTCTCGCCGGATGGAGGGTCCGTGCTGATGACGTGGCCCCGAGGCACCTCACTCGAGAAGTCCTGGGTCACCTCCACGTGAAAGCCCAGGGCCTCCAGGGTTCCCCGCGCCTCTGCGGTGGTCTGGCCCGTTACGTCGGGAACCTTGACCGGGGGCGGGCCCTTGCTCACCACGATCGTGACCGTCGCGCCTTCCTGGATCTGCTGGTCGGGCCCCGGATCCTGGCGGATGACGTTGCCCTGGGGGATCCTGTCGTCGAAGTCGCGTTTCACCTCGATCTCGAATCCCGCATCCGACAGGATCTTCATGGCCTCGTCGTCGGGCTTGCCGCCCACGTCCGGGACGGGAACCAGGCGCCGGCCGAGCGAGGGGATGAGTACCACAGACCTCCCCTTACGGATCCTGGAATCGGCAGGAGGCACCGTTCCCATGATGGACCCGGTCGGCACCGTCTTGGAGTACTGACCGGAGCCAGTTCGCACGACCAGTCCCGCCGCACGCATGCGGGCCTCGGCCTCCTGTGCTGTCAGGCCCACCACGTCGGGGACCCGGGTGTAGTGGGGGATGGCGTACACCCAGCTCGCCCAGGCCCCGGCCGTGAGGAGCATCAGGAGGACTACCGAGGCGAATACCCTCCGGAACAGGCGCGCTCTTCGGGCCCGCGGCGACAGCGACCGGGGGATGGTGACCGTCGGCGCCCGCTCATCGGGTACAAGCTCCGTCGAAGGAAGCTGCCCGGCCAGCTCCGCGATCCGGGGTGCGGGCGGGGCGCCCACACCCGCGTGGAGGATCTCGTTTCGCATGGACCGGGCCGAAGCGGGTCGTTGCTCCCGATCCTTCTCCGTGGCCAACAAGACGACCTGGTCCATCTCCTCCGGGAGCGTGGGCAGGACCGAGGACGGCGCGGGCACCCGACCCGAGAGATGCTGGTACGCGATGGAGAGCGAGGTCTCCCCGACAAACGGAGTGCGCCCAGTGAGGAGCTCGAACATCACCACGCCGAGGGCGTACAGGTCCGTCCTGGGGTCCGCCGGCTCGCCCTGGATCTGTTCGGGGGCGAGATATTGCACGGTGCCGGTAACGGTTCCCTCCGCCTGGCTCACGTAGGAATCCGCGTACGCCCGAGCCAGCCCGAAGTCGGCCACCTTCACCAGGCCATCTCTCGCGATCAGGATGTTCTCGGGCTTGATGTCCCTGTGGACGATGCCGTGACCATGGGCATGATCCAGAGCCGCCAGGACCTGGAGAGACACCTCCACAACCTGGGCGGGTTCCAGGCGCCCGTACTCCGAGAGCAACGAGCGAAGGTTCGTCCCCTGGACGAACTCCATGACCATGAAGTACGTCCCGTCCGTGGTGCCCCAGTCGTAGACCCCCACGATGCTGGGGTGGTTGAGGATGGCTGCCGCTCTCGCCTCTCGCCGGAAGCGCTCGACGAACCCGCGGTCCCCGGCGAGCTGGGGGTGAAGCACCTTGACTGCGACATCGCGAGCCAGCACGGCGTCATGTGCGCGATAGACCTCGCCCATGCCGCCGGAGGCGACCCTGGTGATGACCTGATAGCGGCCCTCGATTGTGGATTCGATCACTGCCAAGAACGACCCTCTCCTGTTCGGGGGCCTACCGCTTCGCTACTCGAGGCCCCCGATCCCCGCCGGGGGCTACGCTCGGCTTCGCCTCGCTGCTCGAGCCCCCCGGACCTCCCCGACTGGGAAGGGTCCCGGAGCCCCCTCATTCTAGGGCCCGGTCGATGGGTTCCGTCGCAGGGCTTGCTTCTCAACAACCCTCGCTGTATCGAAGATCGTTCCCGGCTGAGGCGAGCCGGCCTCCTTGGAACCTTCCCTCCCTAGAATCGAGCCCGCCATGGCGTTCACCGATCGTCGGGAGCGGATCCCGGCCACCTTGCCGGCCGCCGGGGCGCGCTCGTCATTCACCGGCGCGACGGCTATCGCCCTGGGTCTGGCCCTGGGGATCTTCCTCTTTTACTTCCTGGCCTATCCGATCAGGCATCTCACTCTGCCAGTTGGGTTCGATCCGCCCTGGTACGTGTGGCGGGCCGAGCACCTCACCGCCCTCGGGGTCGGGAATGGAGAGCTCGCTGCGCGACCGGGCTATCCGGTGCTCTCGGCGATCCTGGGGTCGCTCACAGGCCTCTCCCAGCTCGAGACGACCGTGGTGCTGTCCCTGGTGCTGGTGTCGCTTCTGGCGCTCGCCGTCGGCGCGTTCGCTCGTGCGGGTCTGGGATTCGACCGGTGGCGATGGGGCGTGGTGGTAGCGACGACTGCAGTGGTCCTGGGCCCGACCCACCTGGTGGGCGAGAACCTGTCGAACGCCCTCAACATCGCCCTGGAGATCGCAGCCGTGGTCCCGCTGGCGGCCTTCATCGGGGGGAAAGGGGGGATGGCGGCCGCCGTGGTGCTGTTGGTGGCGAGCGGCCTTGCCCACTGGGACTTCGTGGCCCTGTTCGGAGTGGTCTTGGGGGTCGCGTTCCTGATGGCTCTGCCGTCCTCCCAACGAGAGCGGGCGCGTGGAGTGACGGCGATTCGAACCGAGTCCGGAGCACTGGCCGCCCTGGCGGCTTGGTCGGGCAGCATCCTGCTCGTCTTGGTGGGGGGGGTGCTCCGGGCACCTCTCAGGACGATCGAGATCGGCAACGACGAGCTGTTGTTCCGACGGAAGTTCCGAACGGACGTGGCTCGTCTGATCGTTCCCGCCGTGGCCGGGCTCGTGGGGCCGTGGGTCTTGTCCGGGGCGGCTGTGAGCGGTGCGCCGGGCAGATGCAGGAGATTTGCTGTTCGCCTGCTCCAGGCCTGGACGTACGTGATGGCCGCGGGGATGGTCGTAGGCCTGCTCAGCTTCGCGGTGCCCCCGGCTCGGTTCCTGGCCCACCTGGTGGCGCTTCCGGGGGCGATCACAGTGGGCGCGGGCGTGTCGGCCCTGGCGATGTGGGCCCGGCGGTGGACCCTCGGACCAGGTCGTTCGGCCGGGCGGTGGCCGGCGATCGCATCCCTAGGTGTGACGGCGGTCGTGCTGGCCGCCCTGGCTGTGCCCGGAGTGCTGCGCTGGTATCGATATCCGGTCCTCCTAGAACCGGCCGCCGTGCAGCAGGCCCGCACCGCAGATCGATATCTCGCGATGCTTCCACCTCACCAGCCGGTCGTCTTCCTACTGGACTACCGGGGCCGCCCCGGCTCGCTCTCCGCCGTGTTGAAGGAGCGAACCATCCGCATGGGGCTGTCGCCCCAGAGGCAGCTGGACGCTCACTTCTTCGTCGGCGCGCTCCCGGACCTTCTCCGGGGGCAACGGACGCCCGCACCCGACGAACGTGCCGAGCAATTCACCCGCAGGTATTGGGAGGACGTCCGGCCTCTGCTGGCCACCCAGCCTGCCGTGGTGATCCTCAGGGCGATGGCCCAGGCCGAATACCGAGAGGCCATCTCGATGGGTGCCCGGGTGGTAGCGCCGGACGTCACGGTGCTTCGGGGACCCGCGCCCCCCGGCGAGATCGCGGCCGCGCCCCTCCCGAAGGAGGTGCCTTCGCTCCTGCCGGGCATCGGCTATGGGCTGGCGGTCCTGGCCCTGCTGTGGGTGGCCGGGGCGGGCTGGACGCGGGCTCTGGTCGGACCGAGGCACGCCCCGGAGACGCTTGCGGCTATGGCGCCGGTGATGGGCACGGCGATGCTGATGCTGGGAGGACTGGCTGCGGCCGAACTGGAGGTCCGGCTGAGCCTGGCCGGGGCAGTGGTCACCTATCTCGTCGTGTCGCTCTCCGGATTGGCCGCGGCGCTCGTGCCCGGCGGGAGATCCGAGGCCCACTGACCGCCACTATGAGGACGGCCTCCTCATCCACTCGGCCGTCCGCCTGAGCCCCTCGTCGAGTTTCACCCGGGGGGTCCAGCGGAGGTCCCTACGGGCGGACGACAGGTCGACGAAGCTCCTTGCGGCATCCCCGGGTCGGGGAGGCTTGCGTTCGATCGTCACCTCGATGCCGCAGACGCGCCCGACCCTCTCGGCCAGCTCGTTGACCGAGGTCTCCACGCCGGTCCCCAGGTGGTACACGCCGGGCTTGTCCCTTCGAAGCGCCTTGTCGATGGCGGTGCAGACGTCCTCGACGTACAGGAAGTCGCGGGTCTGACTCCCGTCGCCGTAGATGACGAACGGCTTTCCGGCCAGGGCCCGACGGATGAACAGCGCGATCACGCTCTTCTTGTGGGCGGAGCTCGGCCCGTACACGTTGGCAAAGCGCAGCGAGATGCCGACCATCCCGTATACCCCGGCCGCGGCGGTGATTCCCTCGCCGTAGAGCTTCGAGGCACCGTAGGGCGACAGTGGAGCTGCAGGCATGTCTTCACGAAGCGGCGGGGTCGCTCCGGCCAGGACGGCACCGGAGGAGGCGAACACGAAGGAACGCACCCCCGCTCGACGGGCCGCGTCGACCGCATTGAACGTGCCCAGGACGTTGGCGCCGAAATCGAGATCCGGCCGGGCCACCGAGTCGGCAACGCCCGGCCTGGCAGCGAGGTGAACGACGGCGTCGGCGCCCCTGGCTGCGCGCCGAACGGCGGATTCGTCCTCGATCCTCCCCTCGACGCAGCGCGGACCGGGCCGCTTCCGCCACCAGTTCGGGCGGGGCACGGCGGAGAGGTCGTCGAGGACGGTCACCTCGTGTCCGCCCTCGATCAGGAACCCGACCAGGTTGGACCCGACGAACCCGGCCCCTCCCGTCACGAGCACGCGCATCCCGAAGTGCCTCCTCCGATCCTAGGAACGTGGTTGACCGCCCTCAACCCGCGAGGGCACACCCTGCGGACGGCGCCGCATCCATGCGGCCAGCAAGCCGGCCGATGCGACAAGTGGGGGCGTGAGCGCGCCCCCCGCGCCAGCCAACCGAAGGCCGGCTGCATCAACCAGGACGCCGCCCGCGACCAGGGCGGCGATGCCCACGGCAGGACAGAGGGCCAGGATCTCGAAGGGCCGAAGAGTGGGGGGGAGGCCGACCAGTGCCCATCCGGCGCCGATGACCGCGAGCGTCACGAGCGTTCCTGCGCCCAGCAGTCCTCCTTCCAGCACTCGGCGAGGGCCGGTGGGGAAGGAGGGCACAGCGATCGGTGCTGGGGGCCTGGGTCCCTCGAGCAATGCCACGCTCGGAGCGACCTCCGAGTCGGGGTGCGTAGCCACGAATCCGGCGTACGCCGGACTGTACGAGGCGAGGAGAAGAGCAACGGGGCGCCGGGGCAGGAGACGCTGGATCGTGGGCCAGTACCGCCGAACGTTCCCGTTGAAGCTGGGCGGGGCGTCCCGGAAGGTGGGCCGTCCAGCGAGATAGTTCTGTGGATCTCCCACGTACGTGTACGCGTGGAGGATCCTCTGGGCTGGAAGAACCGACCGGATCATGTGGACCATCTCCGGGACGTAGGACAGAGGGCTCGGCCCGGGGTCGATGATGAACACCACGGGGGCGTCTTCGGGAACGCCCGAGCGGTCCAGGTAGGCAAGGGCTGTTGCGGTGTCGCGCACCCTGTCGACGCTCAGGACCGCCAGGGGGCCTCGCTCACTCGGGATATTCACGTACAAGTCCCGATAGCCGAGGAATACAACCGCTCCCATGCCGGCAAGCACGATCAACACCCCCATGATTGCCCGAGTCCGAGCGGCAACGGCATGTGCCAGACCGAGGATCCCAAGGGCCAGCAGGATCGGGAACGGGATAAGGAACGAGAGCAGCCGGTGAGCGGCCGCATTCCCGCCCAGGATGAAGTCGATGACACCGATCAGGGTGACCAGTCCCCACGTCAGCGAAAGCGCCAGCAGGAAGCGAGCGGCGAACCCCTCTACGTCGGGCTCCGAGGGCCGAGCGCGGTCCCGAGACGCTCTCGACGGTCCCAAGCCCAGTGCTCCCAGGACGCTCGCCCCCAGGGCCGCCACCGGAGCAGTTAGCGGGAACCGGTACAGCGGAACGTCGAGCCGGAACTTCTTCTCGAGCTCCGAGTGTGACTGCTTCGGTCCGACCGGCCAGCTGCGGACCGAGCCGACCAAGCCCACCGCGGCGACTGCGGAAGCCCCGCCCAGCATCAGGCCAAGGCGAGCCGAGGGCGTTCGGAGCAGAGCCACATCGCTGCGCCGCCAGGCTCGCCATGATGTGGGGACGTAGAGCAGGGCGACCAGGGCAAGGATGACAGCGAACAGACCGAAGAACGGGGGATGGATCATGCCCCCCAGACCGAGAAGGACGATGGCGCAGATGGGCCCAGGCCCGTCACGGATGGCGGACAGGATCGGGACCAGCGCGGCCAGGAAAATGGCCGTGGACAGGAGATTGTCAGTGTAGGTCTCGGGCGCTATGAGCCTGACCATGACCGCTGAAGTGCCGACGATGATGGACACGGCGCCGAACTCCCATGGACCCCGGCGGAGCGCCCAGGAGACGAAGGCGCCTGCCGCCAGCGCGGCAGCCGTGGCCGCCGCGCCCGGAACTACGGAGGCGATCTTGAAGGTCGAGGTTGAGAACAGGCTGGACAACGTGAGCACGATGATGGGGAAGCCCATCCGCGTGTCCAATGACTTCTTCGGCGGAGGGAGGACGTGCGGGACGTGGGCCAGCCCGAAGTGCGCGACCAGGTTGGTCTGGAACAGGTACCTGGGGGCGTCGTACCCCATGGGCATCGCATATTTCCTGATCGCATACACAGTCAGAAAGAAGGCCAACACGGCCGTTGCGGCCACGCAGGCGATCAGGAGTCCGGGAAGATGTTGCCCCAAACGGGTCCGCTGCACAGACCTGGGACTGTCGGAGGGAGGCAGGACGTGTGTCGTTCCTCCCTGGGCAGACACGCGGCCACTCTAGCAGAGCAGGTTCGGAAGGCCCGAGCGTGGTGATTGGAGGCATGTACGCTCTGGCCGATGCCGAGCCCACCTGATCGGGAGCGACCTCTCTCTCCTGATGCATCGCGGTCGGCCGGAGGCTGGAAGGGAGCCGCTCGGGCGCTCGCCGGACCGGTGCTCATCGCCGCGGTCGTGGTCGTGGTGCTGCACGACGTGGCATTCGGAGGGATGATCACCCTCGGCGACATCTCTACCTACTTCCTCCCCAACTACTGCTTCCTGGGCAGGAGCCTGTCGGCGGGCCACGTGCCATCGTGGAATCCGTACACGCTCGGCGGCACGCCGTTCGCGGCAGATCCTCAGTCAGGATGGATGTACCTCCTGCCTATGCTGCTGTTCACCGTCCTCCCGTGCGACCCGGCCATGCGCCTGATGATCGTCTCCCTCCCGATCCTGGCCGGGCTCGGCCTCTACTGGTTCCTGCGGGTCGAAGGGGCCTCCAGGCCCGCGGCCACGGTGGGGGGCCTGGCTCTTGCCGGGAGCATGGCGGGAGCCGAGCTCGTGACGTCGCTGCCCTTCGCCGGCACGCTGGCCTGGACCTCGCTGGCCCTTGGGGCGAGCGCCCGGTATGTACGGGCCGGGACCTGGGCGGGAAGGCTCGGATGGGCGGGCCTGGTGGCGTTCCTGTGGGGCCAGCTGGCGGCGGCCCATCTCAGCATCGGCCTGCTGGTCGGAACCGCGGCCCTGGCCGCCTACCTCGTCGCCGTCGCCGTGCGGAACATCCGTGCGGGAGCCTGGAGTGTCTGGGGCGCGCTCGGGATTTGCCTGCTCCTCTTGCCCTGGGCGGCCCTGCTCAACGCCGCGTTCTTCCTGCCCCGGCTGACCAACCTGCCGGAAACGAACCTCTCCTTGGGGTACGGGCGGCTCCAGGCGCTGGGTCGCCAGCTCGCGGGGTTCCCCCAACTGCCGAGACAGACCGGGCCCGCCGCGGCTCCCGATTGGCCCCTCGACCTGGCTGCCTCGCCGGCCGCTCACCTGGGCGCGGTTGTCCTGGGGCTGTCGTTCGCCGCCCTGTGGTCGAAGCAGAGCCGGCATCTGGCCGTGGCGTTTTCGGTGCTCGGGGCCTTGGCGTACGTCCTGTCACAGCGAGCCGTGGCCACGTGGGTCCTGACAGTCGCGCCTTCGTGGCGCGTGGTCGACTTCTACCTGCGCCGGCCTGACTGGATGGGCTACGGGCTGCTGCTCTCCGTGGCTGTGCTCGGGGCCCTTGGCGTCGATGCGTGGCTGAGGGCGAACTCGGCGCGGCAGCGAGCATTGATGGCCGCGCCCGGGGTGGCGGCATGGGGGCTGCTCCCACTGGGGTTGGGTGGGGGAATCCGGCTGGGGCTGCTCGGGCTGGCGGCCGCCGCCACCGCGCCCGTCCTCGTGGGGGCGACGAAGCGAGCGATGCTGGCGGCCGGGATCCCGGCAGTGCTGACGGTGGAGCTCGTGGCCAACGGGCTCATGGGATATCGGGAGCTGCCGTTCAGACCGGCGCCGGTCCTGTTGGTCCAGTTCCCCACTCCGACCCTGCGCATGGACTCGTACCTGCGGCCCGACCAGGTGGCTCGGGCGCTTGAGCAGCGCTCCGACGGGCGGTATATCGTCCAGGATCTGCCAGAGTGGCGGAGGCTCCTGGCCGATCCCCGCTCGACGATCTTCCGGATCGAGCAGGCCCAGGGATACAACCCGATCCAGCTGAAGCGGTACTGGTTCTTCGTCCGGGCTGTGACGCCCGTGATCCTCGATCACAATCTGTCGGTCTTCTATCGTCCGCCGAACGTGCTCCTCAACCTGCTCCAGGTGAAGTACGTCGTGGCCCCCGCCTGGCCCTATCCCTCTCCCTATGTGGGACCGCTGGCCGCCCAGGGCCCGGCCCGGCTGTTCAGGTCGACCGACCCGGCGCCTCGAGCATCGGTCGTGGGGGCCTGGGAGGCCGCGCCAGGATTCAACGCGGCCTTGCGCGAGGTGACCCGCGAGGGATTCGACCCTCGAACCCGAGTGGTGCTTGAGACGGACCCCGGTCTCGGCCGGGAGGAAGGATCGGTCGGCAATTCCGGAAACGCCGAGTACACGTCCCTCGGCATGCAGTCGGCTCGGGTACGCGTGGAAGCCCGAGTCCCGGCCCTGGTGTTGATCCGCACCCCATATGCCCGAGGGTGGCACGCGACGGTGGACGGCCGACCGGAGAAGGTCCTGGTAGCCGACTTCTTCGCCCAGGCCGTGCCGGTCGGCCGGGGGCGACACACGGTGCTGGTCGAATACGACGATCCTTCGATCGGGTACGGGCTGGCCGGATCGGCGCTCGGGCTCGCGCTGCTGACTGGCTCGATCCTCGTTGTCGCCCGAAGGGACCGGCGTGGGCCGGTGAGCGGGCCGGAGCCCTATGTGCGGATGGGATCTCGGCGGCAGTCGTAGCCCGGGAATGCGGCAGGATCGGGACGGCGGATTGCGGTGGGCATCCCGATGACCCGGTAGATCGTCATGCCCTGGTTGGCGAAGACCCGATGCAGGGACGGAAGCCGTGGCAGCGCCGGTCCGTTGGTGGTGCCAATGGTCTCCGAGTAGCCGACGTGGCCGCCCATCAGCACGACCACATAGTCGACTCCTTGGGCTCGCAGGAACGCCTGATGCTGCTCTGGTTCGTGGAAGAACTCCCTGGCATCGAGGAGCAGCCGGACGATGGGCTGCATGATGTTCGGACGAAGGAAGGGCGTGGCGCCCTCCAGAACCGCTACGCGGCCGGTGAGGGCCTCGAAGACGCCAACCGTGTGCTCGTTGGTGAGCAATCGGGCGTCGCACGGCGTCTGGCTGCGGATCCAATCGAAGCCCTCAACCAGGGCCGCGCCACTTGTGCGGGGGCTCTGCGCCCGGCCATCGACGAGGAGCGCGGCGGCCACCAGGACCGCGATCACGAAGCCAGCGAGAGGCCCCATCCATGACCGGAACCTCCCCAGGGCCAGCAAGACACCTTCGACCAGGACCAGCGCCACCAGCGCGACGGGGATCGAACTGTAGTCGAAGAGCCGGCGTATCCCGAACCAGGCCGGCATGTACAGGTGGTACCGCAAAGAGAACAGCCAGGTGAGGATCACGATCACCGCGCCCAGCCCACAGGCGGTCAGGCCCACGGGCTTCAGCTCGCGCGGGAACCACAGGAGGATGGCCACCGCCGCGAGGAGCCCGCAGAGCACCAGGCCCAGTATCCATATCCTCTTGTGCGGCCGAGGGCCATGCTGCGGCCCGATGGCCGAGCGCACGAACAGGTCGAGCGCACTCTCGGGCGAAACGTAGAAGGTCCTGGGGCCGACCACCCTCTGCCCGGGAGCTACCCCGCTGTTGAGATACAAGGTCGGGTCGAACCCCTCCGCGAAGACGTCGTAGCCTCCGGGGGCCGCCGCTCCGCGCAAGCCGACGTCGCCGTGGGGAAGTACCAGGATGGCTCCTCCGACCGCGATCGTGACCCCGCCAACGCGCAGCGCCGCCAGGAACGTCCCCTTCAAGTCTCGTTCCGCGAGAACGTGGGCCACCGCATACGCAGCCACTATCGTCACGGCGATGATCACCGGGATGATGTGGATCCCTGCGGCGACTCCGAGGAGGACCCCGGCCAGGACGGCATCCTTCCATCCGCGCCTGGACCGGAGGGCCCGGATCCCGATCGCGGCGCCGAGGAAGGCCACCAGGCGGCCGAAGGTCTCTGCCTTGTAGGTGGTGAGGTCCGCCGTGAGCTCCGGATTCAGCACGAACCGATTGGACAGGAGCAAGACGGGTAGCACCGCGGCGGTGAACCTGAGCCCCATCTCTCGGCCCAGGGACCACAGCGCAAGGGCCAGCCCCACCGACCCGAACCACCCCAGAGCCCCCATGGCCGGAAGGGGCTCCTTTCCGATGGCGTAGCTGATGCCGGCATTGAGCGCGTTCAGGTACACCTTGTTGACCACCGAGGCATACACGACCCCGTACTGGAGCACCTGCGAAGGGATCCTTCCGGCATCAGCGATCTCCACCGCATCTGCCCAGTACCGCCAGGCGGTCGCCGTCTGCATGTGCAGCAGCGGCGAGAACGTCAGGCGGACCAGGGCGAACCCGATGACCGCCACGAGACCCGCCGCCAGGGCCCAGTGATCCCCCCGCCATTCGGCGCCGATTGCCCGGCCGTGGTGGCGCAGGCTGCCCCGGCGAACGGCCAGCGCCGAGAGCCCCACGACGACGACGGCCAGCGAGGCGAAGAAAGAGAGGGGACCGAGGACGTGGCCGATCGCCAGGATGAACGCGACGCCACCGGAGATGACGCACCCCATTCCGAAACACAGGGCGGTCCGGGTCACCACTCCCACCTCCCCCGGGCCATAGATGGCCAGGGTGGCCCCGGCACCCGGGATCAGGATGATCAGCGCAATCACGATGACTTCGGCAGCATTCACGGCCCGCTCCCCGAGTACTGCGCGCCGTCCGTTACTGGCGCCCAGCCCGCCGCGGCCACTTCCTTCATCACGTCGGCGATGCCGAACGATTGGGCAGGCTGGAGCCAGGCGTAGGTCGCGCGGTGTATGTCAAGGGCAGCACTGGATGATAGACGAGGGTGCCCAGATACTCCTGGGAAGCTGTGGCATCCGCCGAAGTCTCGCTCGATCGTCGCATGGAGCTACCCGGAGGACGACGTAGCGCCCGGAACCGGCCGCGCTCAGGTTGCGAAGCCCCTGATACAATGCCGCGCTCGCCCGCATTCGGGACCACCAGCAGATTCACACGGTATTTCTGGACGAGTGACAGGAACGGGACACAGTCCGTCTGGTCGCCGAGGAGGGTTTGGGGACCATCCGACGTCGGCGCCCAGCGCGCCATGGTGTCTACGTGGATGGCACTCGACGGCATTCGAACCTGGAATGATGCGCCACGTGAATGGCGAGCAGGACCGCTTCCGGGGCGCTTTCCCACACAGATGAACCGAGCGACGCGCGCCGTCCGAAGCGCTCTGGCTCGCTACGCGGGCGCAGTTGCCGGGCCGCTCCTCATCGTTGGAACCGTTCTTTTCGTCCTCAGAAACTTCGCCTTCCGCGGGCTGCTGACGTTGTCGGACGTCCGGACCGTCTACCTCCCCGGGTACTGCTACCTGGGCAAGAGCCTTGCCGCCGGACACATCCCGACATGGAACCCCTACACCATGGCCGGGGTTCCCTTCGCGTCCGCGCCTGAATCCGGGTGGGGATACCTTCCTCCGACCCTGCTGTTCACCGGATTCGGATGTGGCACGGCGATCCGGTGGATGATCGTGATCCAACCCATCCTGGCAGGCCTGGGGATCTACTGGTTCCTCAGGAGCGAGGGCCTTTCGCGTCCAGCGTCAACGGTGGGTGGCCTGTCGCTCGCGCTGCTGATCGCCGGTGCGAACCTCGTCGTCTCGCTCCCCTTCGCGGGTACCCTGGCCTGGACGGCCCTGGCCCTGGCCGCGGCATCGCGGTACCTGCGCGCCCAGACGTGGTCTGCTCGGCTGGCCTGGGCCGTTCCCACTGCCCTGGCCTGGGGACAGCTCGCCGCCGCGTATCCGAGCTCGGGCCTTTTGGTGGGGACGCTCGCGCTGGTTGCGTTTCTCGTGGTGAGGAGCTGGACCCGAGTCGCTCTGGGCGAGCGAGCCCGAAGGGAGGCCATCCTCGCGGTGGGACTTCTCCTCGTGGCTCTGGTTCCAGTCAACCTGGCGTACTTTCTGCCTCGAGTCAGCTTGGCAGGAAGGACGAGCCTGGGGCTCGGGTACGTGGGCCTGCAACGACTGGGGGAGGCCCTCGCGGGTCTGCCACCCGGCCCGGTAAGGATCAGAGTGGCCACTGGCTTGTCATGGCCGCTGAAGCTGGCCATCTCACCGGGAGCGCACGCGGCGGCGATCGCCCTGGGCCTGTGCTTCGCCGCTTTGTGGACCCGACGCTACCGGGCTCTGGCGATCACGTTCAGCCTGTACGGTGTCGTGTGCTACATCCTCGGCCTTCGGTTGTTCGCTCAGTCAGTCCCCGAGTCGGTCCGATCGATGCGATTCGCCGACTTCTACCTGCACAAGCCGTACTCCTTCATCTTCGAGGTGTTCCTGGCCATCAGCGTGCTGGCGGGCCTCGGGGTGCAGGCCTGGCGGGAGGCGGACTCGGCACGCCGGCGCGCGGCGATGGTTCTTCCGGGGATCGTCCTGTGGGGAGTGCTGCCCGCCTCGCTGGGCGCACGCCCGGCCTCGCTGGCCGCACTTGCGGGGGGAGCGTTCGTAGGGGCCGCGGCGCTCGTGGCAGGGATACGCCGGCCCGTGGCATACGCGCTGGTCCCCGTGGTGATGGCGATCGAGCTTGTGGCAAATACTTTCGTCCCGCAAGGACGAGTCCCCTTCCAGCCCCAACCTCCGAGGCTGGCGCCCGGGGCATCGCCGTCCGTCGTACTGGACCGCTACCTCGAGCCGAACGCGATCGCCCGGACGATCCATGAGAAAGACGGAGGCCGTTATCTCACCGTCGGTCCGGGCAAGGTGTATGACCGGGAGAGCAACGACATGCTGCTCTTCCGCAACGAGACCACGGACGGTTTCGGGTCCATCCAGCTCTTGCGGTATTGGACCTTCGTTCGGGCCGCGCAGCAATCTCCACTCGAATACCACCGGGCGTTCTTCATCGAGCCCACCCCCCAGATCCTGGATCTCCTGCAGGTCGAGTGGCTGATCGCCGGCGCCAACCTCCCCCCTCAGGCCGACTGGGTACCGGTGCGCCAGCAGGACGGGTGGATTCTGTACCGGCGAGGAGACCCTTCTCCTCGCGTCTCGCTCATCGGAAGGTGGAGCGTCGTGGCGAGCCCCGACCTGGCCCGCGACATGACGACCAGTCGTTCATTCGATCCCTCCGAGCAGGTGATCCTGGAACGAGATCCTGGCTTGCATTCCGCGGCCGGGGGACAACGGCCGGGAAGTGCCCACTTCGTCTGGCTCGCGAACAATGCCGCGAGGATCGACGTCGACGCTCCGGCTCCCGGAATCGCGCTGGTCCGAAATTCCTACGACCCCAACTGGCGGGCCACGGTAGACGGACGGCCCGCTCCTGTCCTTGCCGCGGACTACATCCTGCAGGGGATCCCGGTCGGCTCGGGCCATCACACGATCGTTCTGTCGTACCGCGATACGTCGATCGGCGCAGGACTCGCGGGGTCCGCTCTCTCCATCCTCGCCCTCCTCGGAAGTTCCCTGGCCATGCGGCGTCGCCGCCGAACGCCCTGGCGGTCACGGTCGGCGCCTGTTCCGGCGGCCGAGCGCAACGCTGTGATCGGAGCTCCGTCCCCAGGCTCGACTGGGAGCGGCGGCCCCGTCGGATAACATCGGGAACTCGGAGCCAAGGGATGCACACGGACCCAAGTAGTGAACTTCCACGGGACGTCCGCGATGGCGGACCGGGGATCGGTACGTCCTCGACTGCGGACGCGGCTGGAGAGTCCCGCTCGAACCAAGCATCACGTGATGACGGGGGCCCGCGAAGACCGAGGTTCCTCTTCGTTCGGGGGATCGACTTCGCCAGGCTCACCAGGTTCGGGATGGTGAGTGTGATCACAACGTTCGTCGATTTCGCCATCTTCAACCTCCTCGTGATCCCCAAGCTCCTTCCGCCCCTGGTCGCCACGACGATCTCCTACACCTGTGGCATCGTGGCCAGCTTCGTCCTCAACAAGTGGTTCACGTTCCGGGGAGGCCGGGACAGCCTTGTCCACGAGTTCGGGCTGTTCGTGGGGATCAACGTCGTCGGGCTCGGACTCAACAACGGAGCCGTGGCCCTCGTGGAGCACGTCGCGGGAGGGGGCACCCTGCTGCTGAACATGGCGAAGCTGGGGGCGGGCGCGCTGACGTGGGTCCTGAAGTTCCTGACCTTCAAGCACTGGGTGTTCCCCGTCCGGGAGCCTGTCACGGCTGGCTGGACGAAGGCTGGGGCTGAGGCGCCGGATCAGCGCCCGACCACGGAGGGCCGCACTTGCTGAGCTCGCAGCTTCCTCAGCCTGCGGCGTAACTTGACCAGGCCCCAAAGGGTGCGGGGAATACGGCGGAAGATCCCGGTGCGGGAGTGGCGCAGCTCCTCGGTCCTGATGGGAACTTCCGTGATTCGAAGACCCGCCCAATCCGCTCGAGCGATCAGCTCCGTGTCGAACAGGTCCTGGGTGGACTCGACCTCGTTCGCCAAGGGGGCAATGGCCTCTCGCACGAACAGTTTCATCCCGTGTGTCTCCGTCACCCGCACTCCCAACAGGCGACGGACCAACCAGCCGAACGAGCGAGAGATGATTCGCCGGATGAGGATCCGCGAGTCGTGCGAGCCGAGCAGCCCTTTGGCGGCGATCACGATGTCGGCGTCGGCCCGCATCGCCATCGCCAGGAAGTCCAGATCGAAATAGTCGGCGTCGAAATTGACGATGAACTGGCCTCGCGCCGCAAGGAATCCAGCCTTCATGGCCGCACCGTAGTCGGGACGGTCCAGCTGGAGCACGGTGACCCTCGGGATCTCGCGGGCGAGGTCTTCGGCGACCCTACGCGTGGCGTCCGCGCTCCCGTTCTCGCTCAAGATGATCTCGACGGAGTCGAGTCCCCGCTTGTGCAAGCCCGCATGGATCAGCTCGACGGTCCGCCGAAGGATCATCTCTTCGTTGTGAACCGGGATGACGATCGATACCGAGTCGGGATCGGTTTCGGGCGAGACAGGATCAGGCTCCAACCCTGGGCTTTGATCGTCTCCGGGTTGATTTGGGTGCTGTTCTTTCATCGCGGGTACATGGCCGGCGGATAGCCTACGGCTCCAGGCGGTAAACGACGAAGTTTCCCGCCGAGAAGACTTCCGCCAACTCATCCTGATAGTGCAGTACGAACCGCCGCAGGTATGGACGATCGAGCGGGCTGACGATCAGGTACCGGGCACGGATCCGGCGCATGTACGCCCACAATTGCTGCTCGTCTCTCGGCTCGAAGTACGTCGAAGCCGGGCGGCCCGTGAAGAGCGAGAGCGCTCGAGGCTTGGCGAAGACGAACACGTCCTGAGGGGCGGTCTGATCCTTCACGAACGCCCACAGTTGCTGGGCCACCGGGGACGTAGGTCCGCCGGCAAGTGGGCCGAAGTCTGTTCGAGCATACACACGCGTGTACGAGGCGAGGATCCCAGCGACCAAAATGGCGGGGACGATGACACCAGCCGCTCCGAGCCGCTTCCGGAGGATTCGGGCTGCAGCGCCCGCGCCGACCAGCGCGAAGAAGACGAAGAACGGGATCCATGGGATCAGGTATCGGCCAACGGTCCGGGCATGCCACGCGAGGATCGGAATGGAGTACATGACAGGCCAGATCTCCATCACGGTGATCCGACGCCTGACACGGACGACAAAGCCCACGAGCGCGAGAGCGCCGAGAGCCCAGAAGAGGACGGGAGGCGCGCCTCCCGTCCGATCGCTCTGCCAGAACCGCCGGAGTGAGACGGCGTAGCCCTTGACGTTCCGGACGATGGATCCCGGTGTTGGCTGGTCCGTATAGCCGCCACCTCCGTGCACGAAGAGGCTCTGAGCTCCCATGAGAATGACCACGACCGCGAGCGGGACGAACGTCATGCGGGTGAGCCGCCTGGAACGAATCAGGTCCACAGCAACGAGCGTTGGGATCAGCGCGAGGCCGACGGCCCTGGTTCCAATGGCCAGGTAAAGAGCGGCGCCGACCGCCAACGGATAGAGAGGCCTCCAGCGCAATCGGCTCTCCCAGTCGGGAGCCCGGTGGACGAGCAGAAGAGTCGATGTGGCGAAGAACAGGAAGGGCACGTCCGAGACAACGTTGTCCTTGAACTGCCAGAAGAAGGGGTTGAAGCCCAGGATGGCCAGGAAGCCCAGCAGGGATGGTACGGGGAGCTCGGTTCGCACGAGGAGGCTGAGGAGCATCAGGGAACCCGCGAAGAAGGCCAACACCTCAACCTTCATGGGGGTGAAGTCGAGACCGAACAATTTGTACACGGGGGCGAGGAAGAGCGGGAACACCGGAGGGTAGGCCAGAGGGGCGAGCGGCGCGTGGGGGTTCTGGATGTATCCGGTATCGGCGTATGGGATCCCTTCGACGATGTTCTTCGCGTGGTGGATATACATCGCGAAGTCGTCGCCCCACCGGTGTCCTGCTCGGATCGTGAGGGCCTGGAAGACGACGACGGCCAGGATCACGACCAGAGGGGCCCACAGCGCGCGCAGGAGCGAGGAATCCCTCTCACGTTCCTTCTCGCCCGTCGGTTGATAAAGGGGCTGGCGCTCACGAGGATGAGCAGGTGCAGCTTGGTCCGTCATGCGCCGACCCACGCCAATGGGGCCGTCACGACTGGGGCCGTCACGGCAACATGGCTGCAGTATGCGAGGGCTGTCTGGCCGCGCTGGTCTCCGAGCCGATTGAGCGTCTTCACCAGCTGAGGTTCGCGATATGAAACCGGCACGATGACGGTGACCTTCACGGCCGCTAAGGGTACACGGCCATCGGCGCGCCAGAACCCGATTGCCGGCACGGCCCGGGCGGCCGCAGGACCCGCACTGATCGTGGCGGGGGTGATCGTGGTTCTGCAGGGCTTCCTGTTCCAATCCAGGATCTCTTCGCAACACCCCGACGTTCTGGGCTTCTGGCTCCCCACGTACTGCTTCCTCGGGAAGAGCCTGGCAGCCGGGCATCTCCCGGCATGGAATCCGTATGTCATGGGGGGAGTGCCGTTCGCCGCCGATCCCCAGTCGGGCTGGCTGTACGCGCCCGCCATGCTCCTGTTCTCGACAGTTTCGTGCGGTGCCGCAATCCGGTTGCTGATCGCGTTCCAACCGGCGCTCGGCGGTCTGGCGCTCTATGGGTTCTTCCGCAGCGAGAAGCTCTCCCGCCCAGCGGCCACGGTCGGAGGGCTGGCCCTCGCGCTCGGCCTCGCAGCCTCTCGGCTCGTGCTGTTCCTGCCTTTCCCGTCCGCGTTCGCCTGGACGGCAGTGCTGCTGTGGCTCTGCTCCGCCACCCTGAACGCTCGAACCTGGCCCGGCCGGATCGGATGGGCGTTGCTGGCGGCGCTCGCGTGGGGGCAGCTCGCCGCGGCCTACTTCTCCCACGGCCTGATCTTGGGAACGGCGGCGGTCGCTTTCTATGTCGGAGCCAAGGCGTGGTCCGGGGCCAGGGCCGGGACCCGCCGGGGAAGGGGCTCTCTCGTCCTCGCCGGGCTCCTAGCCCTGACCTTCATCGGGGTCAACCTGGCGTTCCTTCTGCCTCGGTTGGCCTATGTCCCGGAAACGAGCTACGGACGGGTCGTGTCCGGACCGGCCCAACTCGGGCCCGCGCCGAGCCCTCTGTGGCCCCTCAAGCTGGCCACGTCACCGGGGGGGTATCTCGGGATGGCCACCCTCGTCCTGGCTCTCGCCGCGCCATGGTCCCGTCGTCATCGCCCTCTCGCCATCGCCTTCGGGGCGTTCGGGATTCTCTCGTACGCACTGGGTGTGGATCGGGTGGCTCCCACCCTGGCCCGAGCCGTCGAAGGCGTGCCGGTCCTCGACTTCTATGCCCACTTCCCGGGGCGATTCAGCCTGGGGCTGTTCCTGGCCATCCCCGTCCTCGCGGCCATCGGGCTGGACGCATGGGTCGAACCGCGCCCTCCCAGGGAGCGCGCCCGGATGGTCGCCCCGGGCGTCCTTCTCTTCCTCGTGCTCCCCGCGGTGCTCGGGGCCGGCTGGCTGCGCCTCCTCGTCCCTGCGCTTGGCGCTGTGGCAGGCGCGGTCGCGCTGGTCGGCGTCGCTCGTCGCAAGGCACCCGCCGCCCTCGTGCCCGGGCTGCTTGCGGTGGAGCTGGCCGCCGGGGGCCTCCTCGGGCAGACGTCGGGACCCCTCGGCGCCGACCGCGCCTACGCGGACGACCTCTTCGGCGCGACGACCACGAACTGGTTTGTCCCTCTGGCCCGTCCGGACGTGGACGTGCACGCCTACCTTCGGCCCGGTCCGATCGCCAAGGACCTGCAGGGCTCGCCAAGTCGCTACATCAGCCTGGACCCTGCCGAGGCGTCCTCGCGAGGCTATCTCACACTGCAGGACTCACGATCCTGGGGGTTGATGGCGAACCAGCGGGCGATGCTGTTCCGCCTCCAGGATGGGCAGGGATACAACCCGGTTCAACTCGACCGCTACTGGACCTACGTGCGCGCGGTGACCGACCGTCCTCTGGCGTACAACGCGTCGTTCTTCGACCGCCCGTCGGCCACCACCCTCGATCTGCTCCAGGTGGGACAGATGGTTGCCCCCGCCGACGCTAACGCCGCGGCCCCATCGCTGCCACTGGGATCCCCGCCGGCGTCCGGATGGATCGCGCTCGGTCGGGAGAACGGGTGGACGCTCTACGGCGCGCCCGACGTACCGCCCCGAGCATCCGTCCTCACCTCCTGGCGCGTCGTGCACGACTCGCTGGCCAGCCTTCGCGTCGTGACCGCACGGGACTTCGATCCCTCCCGGATGGTCGTCCTGGAACAGGAACCGGGTCTCGGCTCGGCCGGCGCCGGGTCCGGCGGGGTGGCTCGAGCAGAGTATCGAGCGGAGGGACCCCAGTTCGCCATGGTGAGCGTCGATGCTCCCTCCGCTGCAGTCGTCCTGGTCCGAACCCCCTACGCCCGGAACTGGCACGCCAGGGTCGACGGCCGAGATGTCCGGATCCTCCCGGCCGATCACCTGCTCCAGGGCGTCCCCGTCTCGGCCGGCTCCCACGAGATCACGCTCAAGTACGACGATCCCTGGATCGGCTACGGGCTTGCGGGATCCGTGATCTTCGGGGCATTGATGGCTCTTGCCGTCCTCGCGGCCCGTCGAGCGCGTGGCTCCCTGGCCGACCAAGGAACGCGCTAGAAAAGGCTCGCCCAATCAGCGCAGCCAGGTCTGGATGATGACCTTGGTGAAGCGGAACCCGTACTTGAGCGAGCCGGGCTTCTTCGACTCACCGCTCAGCCGCGCGCGGACAGTGATGGGAACCTCCTTTACTCGGGCGTGGTGCCGGAGGGCCTCGACCAGGACTTCCGAGCTGTACTGATCCTGCTCGAGGGTGAGCCTGCGCATGAACTCGGCGCTCGTGGCGCGGAACCCGCTGGAGACGTCGGTGATGCGCTCGCCGTGCAGGAGCGAGACCACTCCCGAGAGGAGGTACATGCCGGCGTGGCGGAAGTGGCTTTCCTTCTCGAACTCGCCGAGCCGGCGCGAGCCCACGACCATGTCCGCATCGCCGGACAGGATCGGCCGGATCACCTTGGCCAGCTCATCGGGGTCGTGCTGGCCGTCGGCGTCCAGCGACGCGATGACGGTGCCCCCGAGCTTGAGCCCGACCTCATAACCCACGCGGAGAGCCATGCCCTGCCCCCGGCGGATGGGGAGCCTGGCCACCATGGCTCCCTCCTTGCGGGCGACGTCGGAGGTAGCGTCCTCCGACGCGTCGTCCATGACCAGCGTCGCCACCGGGAGGCCCTCGACCATCCTGGGCATGGAGGCCAGCACCGCCCCGATGTTCTCTGCCTCGTTGTGGGCTGGGATCACCACCACCAGGCGGTCGCCCGGGGGAAGGGCGTCGGCCTGCGAGGCGTCGAAGGCCTGCACCGTCAGGGACTCGATCAGCAGGCGAATGGTCGCCGTATTGGCGTCGGTGTTCGACGAGGTCCGTAGGACCAGGGCGAACAGGATGAACACGGCGAATACCAGGGCCGCCACCAGCTGGCGCTGGTTGCCCTTCTGGAAGTTGAACGCATCGAACAGCGGCTGGAACAGCGGAGGGACGACGGCCAGGGCCAGGATGATGATGCTGACCGTGCTGGTGATGATGAGGTTGAGTCGGGAGACGTCTCGGCGCTGGTACCTGCGGACGGCCGTCACCAACAGAACCACGGCGAATACGCCGCCGACGACCCTGATGGGGATGAGCGCGCTTGCGGCTATCACTCGCCGACCGGTTGGGGGACCCGTGGCCTGGGCCGCCATAGCGTCTTCGGCATTATTGCCTTGGTGATCACCCGGTCCCTGTGCTCCTCGATCTTGGCGAACATCGACTCCACGAGGGTCTCGGACAGGTAGTGTGGTTTGAGCCCGAGATCGAGCAGCGCGGAGTGCTTGGCGTTGTAGTAGTGCTCCTCGGCCTCGACTCTGGGATTGTCCAGGTGGTCGACCTTGACGTCCAGGCCGTATTCGGCCCCCGCCCGCTGGACCAAGTCCGCCAGCTCGTTGACGGCGAATTGCTCGGTGAACTGGTTGAACACGCGATATTCACCGAGCTTGGCGGGGTTCAGCGTGGCGAGCTCGACGCACTGCATGGTGTCGACGATGTTCAGATACCCCCGCGTCTGCCCGCCCTTGCCGTACGCGGTCAACGGGTGGCCGATCACCGCCTGCAGGCAGAAACGGTTGAGGGCCGTGCCGAACACCTCGTCGTAGTCGAACCGGGTGGCCAGGCGAGGGTCGAGGGTCGATTCCTCCGTCTCGATCCCGTACACCACGCCCTGGTTCAGGTCGGTCGCCCGCAGCCCCCAGATGCGGCAGGCCAGCTGGATGTTGGTGGAGTCGTGAACCTTGGATGCGTGATACCAGGATCCCGGCATCTTGGGGAAGGGCAGACGATCCTCTCGGCCGTTGTGCCGGATGAGGATGAACCCCTCCTCGATGTCGATGTTCGGAGTGCCGTACTCACCCATGGTGCCGAGCTTGACCATATGGGCGTCGGGCGTGTAGTCCCGCATGGCCCACAGCGTGTTCAAGGTCCCGATGACGTTGTTGTATTGGGTGAACACGGCATGTTCGCGGGAGATGAACGAGTACGGAGCGGATGGCATCTCGCCATAGTGGATGATCGCCTCCGGCTCGAAATCGACGAATAGCCTCTCCACCACGGGCCAGTCGGTGAGGTCCCCCTCGGTGACCCCGATCCGGTACCCGGTGACCTTTCGCCAGGACTCGGCCCGTGCGGGGAGGCTCTCGCTGATCGGAGTGAGCGAGTCGGTTCCGGCCTCTTGGTGCGCCCTTCGCCGGAGGTAGTTGTCCACGGCGTGGACGTCGTGGCCCCGGGCCGAGAAATACATGGCGGTGGCCCACCCGAGGTAGCCGTCTCCACCGAGGATCAGGATCCGCATAGCTCGACTCCTTCGGCGATCGGTTCGTTGTTACTCGTTCCAGGTCGATCAGCCGGATAATTGTAGATAGTTACTCGCTCGGGATTGCCTTTCTCTCTGAACTCGTGCCGGTGATCCTGCCAGCCGAACGGCAGGGCCTGAATCCTCTGAGCGTATGGAGCGAACCAGGTAGTGTCCTCATCGGCAACCACCGAGCCGGTACAGCTTGTAGCCACCCTCGCTAAATACGAGGCAGAAGTTTGGGCTCGCCTCGAGGGCCTTGACGTGTCTGGCTCTCAGCCCCAGGGGCCGAAGCCAGGTGTTGTTGTACCGGTTCTCTCGACGCAGGAGGGGGTTGACGTAGGCCCAGCCGATGTTCCGTGCCTTCATCATGGAGATGACGGCTTGGTCGGAAGGCCACGTAAGGTAGGTAACGAACTCCCGCTCTTCCAGGAATTGCGTCCCGTAGGTCTCGATGTGCGAGTCGGCGAACAGCAGTTGTGCGGTCCGGGCACCGATCACTCCCTTTCCGTCATTGACGATCTCGGCCAGGGCTAGGTATGGGCCCGACACGATCTGGCGTTCTCGCACGGCGGCCAGTCGGCCCATGGTCCCGAGCGCGATGACTGACATGGCGAACAAGGCGGCGAGCACGGGAGCGATCAGCCACGTGCCTCGACTGATCCGGTCCCGCATCAGCGGCAGAGCTGCCCCCGCCGCGAGGGCGGCGCCCACGGCCAGTGGAGAGAAGTACCTGGGGTACAGCGGGGCTTGCCGAACTATCGCCGGCCCCATGTAAATGGCCAGGCCCGCCACAGCGAGCCATCGGAGACGCCCCCTGGCGAGGAGGAACGCCACGCAGGCAAGCCCCAGAACCAGGAGTGCCGTCCATCCAAAGAGGCGGGGCGTCTTGTGCAACCACAGCAAGGGATACCGCATGACCCCAACCTTCGTTGAGGGCAGTCCCCAAAACTGCCGCTGGATCTCGACAAGGTATCCCTTGGTGATCCAGTACTCGTCTCGGTAGCTCAAGAAGTCTCTCAAGCCTCCTTCAGCGAGATTCAGGGCAACACGCGGCAAGTAGAAGAGCGTGGTTGCCCCAGCTACCGGTACCAACCGTCTCAAGGTCTGCCGGAAAGGCAGAGCGATAGGAAGCAGCGCCGGAGTCACCAGAAAGGCGAACCCCAGCCCGTGGGCCTCCGAGCTCGCCACGAGTGAGAGTCCGGCGAGGAGGGCGAGCCCCAATCGCCAGCGACTCGAGGACGTCACAGAACGATACGCCAGGTAGACCCCACCGAATCCCAACACGAGCATCGCCGGGTACATCGGGAGGTACACGGCGCGCTCCAGGATCGCCCGGCATGACAGGAGGGCCAGTACGGCAGCCACCCCAGCAATCGTGGCGCCCGAAAGGCGCCACGCCATCACACACACCAGACCAGCAAGGACGATGAGGAGGGCAATCCCCAGAGCCTTCCCTCCAGGTATGCCCCACACTCTGACGACGGGACCGAGCACAAGGTGCGGGAGGATGTTTGCCTGTGTGTCGACGAGGTAGTGGGGGCCGTGACGCTGGACGTACACGAGCGAGGCAAGCAGCCGGGCCGAATCCGAGTCACCAAGGATGACTCGGGTATGAAGGGCAGCCAGAGGAAGTGAGATGGCTGCTCCGAGCGAAAAGACCATCCATGTCCGCGCGGGGGAGGCCCATGAGTCGAGGACGCGTCTTGGGATGTCGCGGAGGCGTACCTCCCACCGGAGCGACCCGGCAGCCACCACTGATACCGTGATGATCCACAGGGCCAAAGTGATCCACAGGAGGAGCTGAAGGAGACCGGGGTATCCAGGTCTGATCCTGTTCATCCGCCAGGCGAGCGCGGCGGCCCCAATACTGCCGGCTGTTGCGGCTGCCGACAGGCCGAGCCAGTCCCAAATGACGATGTCGCGACGGGAGCCCCCTAGTTCGGCCCCTGGGACTTCCGGCTGTTCCAGCACGGGAGTGATCGTTCTTGCCACGTGTGGAGCAAAGGATACCCGCCATCTTGTCTCATGAGCCAAGGGCGCTGCTAAGGGTCTCCGCGGTGCCCCGGTGGACTTGCGAGACGCATACGATGTTTCCATGGCGCGATCGGAGGAGCGATCGCTCGGGCGGGCCGTCCGGCGGATCCTTCTGCTCACCTCGAGCTTCCCACGGTGGGACGGCGACAGCACCACGCCATTTGTCCTCCACCTTGCGCAAGACCTGCAGGCCCTGGGGATTCAAGTGGATGTCCTCGCCCCCCACGCTCCGGGGGCGGCGCGGCGAGAAGGGTTGGGTGGGTTGCACGTCGAGCGTTTTCGTTACCTGTGGCCGCATTCACAGGAGACTGTGTGCTACGGAGGCGGAGCTCTGATCAATCTGCGGGATCGGCGCTCGAATGCCGCAAAGGTGCCCTTCCTGGTAGGAGCGGAAATGGCGGCCACGCTCGATCGCCTCAAGAGCCGGCGGTATGACCTCTTGAACGCTCACTGGGCGCTGCCCCAGGGATTCGTGGGTGCCGTCGCTGGCCGGATCCTGAAAGTTCCGCACGTCCTCACCGTTCATGGAGGGGATGTGTTCGCCCTGGGGGGAAGGGTCATGTCGCGATTCAAGCGTTTCGCGCTCGAGCAGGCTGACGCCGTCACGGTGAACAGCTCGGTAACCAGGCGGCAGGTCCTGACCATCGCCCCCGGCGTCCGGGAGGTACGGGTCATCCCCATGGGCATCTCCGACCGATCGCCCCCCGCCACGGACGTGGACTTCATCCGGAAGAAGTACCGGCACCGCGGCGGACCGCTCCTCGTATTCGCGGGACGGCTGGTGGAGGAAAAGGGGCTGGAGGATCTTCTCCTCGCCATGGTCCAGCTCCTTCCTCGCTTCCCACACGCGACGGCGATCATTGCCGGAGAAGGGCAGCATCGGGCGACCCTCGAAGCGCTGGCGGCCCGCTTGGGTATCGCGGAGCGAGTCTTCTTCGTCGGCTGGGTTCAGCCCGCCGAGATTCAGGCCTATCTCGCCGCCGGAGACGTGGTCGTGGCGCCTTCCCGGCGATCTCCTCAGGGGTGGGTCGAGGCGCAGGGGTTGGTGGTCATCGAGGCGATGAATGTGGGCGTGCCGGTCGTCGCGTCAGGTTCCGGAGGACTGACCGACGCGGTGCTGGACGGCGAGACCGGTCTCCTAGTGTCCGAGCGGGCTCCTCAGGAGATTCATATGGCCGTGGAGCGTATCTGTACCGATCCCGAGCTTCGCGCTCGGCTCAAGCGCAACGGCCAACAGATGGCCGCCGGGTACGGGCGGTCCGCCACTGCCTCGTCCTTTGCTGCTCTTTTCGCGGACGTAGCGTCCCGAGCGGGTAGCAGGCGAGATCGCCCGGAACCCGCTACACACTCTGAGATCCGCTACCCACCCTGATGGGAGCCCTGCTTCTCGGCCAGGATGATGAACCGTCTGCTCAAGGAGGGGAACCTTCCGAAGATGCGATCCAGAGTGCGGAGCGTTCGGCTTCCGAAGTCCGGCGAGGACCCCGAGATCGCCACGGTCCGAAGCCTGAAGTGCCCCAGGAGCTGTTTCATGCATCGAAGGGTCGCGGCGTGGACATGTCCGAGCGGTTCCCCCCTGGACGGAGCGCGGTGATACGAGGACATCAGCCCGGCCGAGACGACCTTGGAGACCTCCACCTCGCGGGGCTGGTAACCGAGTAGGAGAGCTACCCGGTTCACGTAGCTTCCCAGGTTCGGCATTGCCAGGAGGAAGTGGCCTCCGTTCGCGAGGACGCGCGAGGCTTCGGACACTGCGGTGTCGTACCAGACCAAATGCTCGAACGCCCCGAAGGAGACGACGAGATCGATGCTTGCGTCCTCCACGGGGAGCGTATCCGTGTTGAGGTCGGCATTGATCGTTCGCACGCCTCGGTCCGCGGCCCGGCGGAGCCGGGATTCGTCCACGTCGACGCCGATGGCGTCCTTGGCTCCGAGCTGCTGGGCGATGTACAGCGTGAGCCCCCCGATCCCGCACCCCAGGTCCAAGAGACGCCGGCTATCGCGTTCCGGCCTCCGCCGTCGAACCTCTTCCAGCACTCGCTCCAACCCCGGGAGATCGCGTACGGTCGCGCTGATCTCGTAGTCGTCGGCCGTCAGGCCAGGTGGAAGCTTCCCTCGTGCCATCTGCTCTGGCTCCTCATCCGCGATTCGAGTACTGGAGGAGCTTACTGGACGAGGGTATCGCCTCGGTCTGCCGGGCGGCGAAGGACAAAGACGAGGGTCGGGAGGATCGGGTATGCCAGACGGATCAGGGGCTCGGGGGCCGTGAGAGCGACCCTGGTCGCGCCTGATTTGCTCTCGACGTCCGCCATGACTCGCATCGCGTCGATGGTCCGATCGTGAGCCTCCAGGCCCACGGAGCGAAAGAGGGCCCTCAGCTGGCGGCGGGCCAGCACGTTGCAGTCATAGACCGATCCTCTACGGACAAGTCGCACGTAGGCAGATGGCCACCGGCCGGGAAGCCAGCTGAGGAACGGTAGCTTGAAGTGCGGCTCGATGATCGTCCAACGGTTCGGTGTGGCGAGGTAACACCAGCCGCCGGGCTTGAGCACCCGGCGAATCTCGGAGAGATGATGGAGCTGATCTGCGCCGGATCCCACGTGCTCTATCACGTGATTCGAGACCACCGCGTCGAAGGCCGCATCCTCGAACGGGAGGCCGGTCCCCGAAACCAGCCTGAAGCTGAAGCCCTGGGTGATCTGACGCTCGTCCTCGACGTCGACCCCCCACACCTCACCTCCGGGGCCGACCGTGTCCGCCAAGGTGGCGGCGACGAAGCCCGCGCCGGCCCCGACGTCCAGGACGCATGCACCGGTGAGGTCACAACTGCTGGAAAGCAGCCTCTCGATCTTCGTGGCTTTCTGAAGGCGAGACGCCGGATCCAGGCAACGGTGGCCGCTTTGCGGGTGTTCGAGTGAAGGCATTCTCTTCTCCGAGATTCTATGTGCGGACCCTGAGGGCTGTGGCTCGGGGCTCTGGGTAGAATCTTGCACCACCATGCCGGAAACGAGCGAAAAAACCAACCTCAACGAGATCGACGTCTCCGTGGTCCTGGCCGTGTACGACGAACGGGGCCATGTGAAAGAGGAGATCGATCGGATCCGTAACGCGCTCGAGGCCTCGCCTTACAGCTACGAGATCATCGCTGTCGACGACGGCTCGACAGACGGATCCGGGGAGGAGCTTCGCCAGATCGATGGGATACGACTGATCCAGTTCCAGCAGAACAGAGGGTCGGGATCGGCCCGGAAGGCGGGGACGCGGGCTGCCCGCGGCCGCGTCGTGGTCTGGACGGACGTCGACATGACGTACCCGAACGATGAGATTCCACTGCTCGTCAAGGAAATGGACGGATGGGATCAGGTCGTGGGGGCCCGTCGGACCGAGGCGGGGACCATCAAAGCGCTTCGCGTACCGGCGAAGTGGTTCATTCGGAGGTTGGCCAGTTACCTGGTGCAGCGGACCATTCCGGACCTCAACTCGGGGCTGCGCGCTTTCCGGCGAGACGTCGCCATGCAATTCCTACACCTTCTGCCGGCCGGGTTCTCCTGCGTCTCCACGTTGACCCTCGCTTTCCTGGCGAACGGCTACTCGATCAAGTATGTGCCGATCGACTACCAGCCAAGAGCGGGGCGCTCGAAGTTCCATTGGTGGTCGGACACGCAGCGGTATCTCACTCAAGTGGTGCGAATGATCCTGTCGTGGAATCCGCTGCGAGTCTTCATGCCTGTGGGGCTCCTCCTGACCGGCACCGGCTTGGGGAAGCTGGTCTACGACCTGATCAGCAAGGACTTTCGGGTCGGTACGAACACACTGCTGATCTTCTTCGCGGCCTTTCAGGTCATCAGCATCGGGCTTGTGGCCGACTTGCTCGTGCGGGTGACCAGGCCGTCGAACGAGGTCCATCCGGCCACACTGTGACTCCCCGCAGGCCCGTGGCGGACGACCGTCGTGACTTCGGTGCGGATTCTCGGCCAAGCTCACCGGGGAGAGAGGGCGATGATCGGTTCCTGTCGTTCGTAGCCCGGTGGGCCAGGCTCCGAGCATCCTTCCGGTCTCCCGTGATCGAACGGCTCGGGCTCCTCCTGGCTCTGCTGATCTTCGCCCTTACGACGGTCGTGGCATTCCGACAGCTCCCCCCACAGGGGCGGCCAATTCAGTGGCCGCTCTTGATCCTCGTGGCTCTGGTTGCCGTACCGGCCACGATCGCCTTGAACGGGACCGAATATCGCCTCTCGGCCCGCATCCTCGGCCACCGGGTGCCTTTCCTACAAGCCGCAAGGATCGGCCTCATCGGGACAGCCGCCAATCAGTTGCCGATCCCCGGGTCCGTTCTGGTGCGAATGCGGGCTCTCAACAGGCTCGGATCGGGCTATCTCCGGGCGACCGCGTCCACTGCGATCGTCGGCCTCGTCTGGATCGGCGTGAGCGGTCTCCTAGCGGGCCCGTTCGTCCTTGCGGGGGGGCATGTAGCGCTGGGCGTACCGTTGGTGGCTGGGGGAGCGGCAGCCGCTGTCGGGGGATACTTCCTGCTCAGGTCCCAAGTTGCAGCGCCCCAACGCCTCCCACTGCTCGTGCGGCTGGTGACGGTGGAGGCCGGATTCGTGGCGATTTCAGGGGTGCGGTTCTTCTTGGTGCTCCGCGCCCTGGGCTTTCGAGTCTCGGCCGCTCAGGCGCTTGCCCTGACCGTTTCGGTGGTGCTGGCGGCTGCGGCTGGATTCTTCCCGGGCGGCCTTGGGCTCCGAGAACTGCTCGCCGCGGGCATCAGCCCCGTCGTCGGGCTTCCCGCCGCGGTCGGAGCGGTCGGTACTGTCGTGGATCGCGCAGTCTCCCTGGCGATGCTCTCGATCGTCTCCCTTGCATTCCTGGTCTTGTTCCCAAGAGTGATGCGAGGCCGCGGCATCCCGCGGGGGCCGGAGGGGGCGGGGGAATCGGCCCCTTAACAGGAGTGGTCAAGTTTGTGGAGGGCCGAAGCCCGCTGCGCACCGTAGCGGCCTTCTCATCTCGGCCGCCACGTGGGGGAGATCGCCAACGACTTCGGGGCTCTCCAACGCCGTCACCGGGAGGCCCCATGCCCGGACGGCTCGTGGGACGCGCTGGGGAGAAAACGTTGGAGAGAGGGTAAACTGCCGCCTGCTTCCGGCGGGCCAGCCCAGGTGCAGGAGACCGCAACCTTGATCGAATCGAACGTCGCCTCCTCGTTCCGCGACCCGAGCGGGTTCGTCTTCGTCCGTGACAACGCCTTGTACCGACAAGTCAATCAATCGTTCCAGCCCGACTTCGACCGTCTGGTTGAGTCCGGCCTCTACGGAGCGCTCCTCGAACAGGAACTGATCGTCCCTCATGAGGAAGTAGAGCTGGCCCTCGCTGCTGCCCCCGGCGCCTACAAGATTCTTCGTCCAGAGCAGATCCCGTTCATCTCCTACCCGTACGAGTGGTCGTTCGGGCAGCTGAAGGATGCCGCCCTCGCCACGCTCAGCGTCCAGGAACTGGCCCTCGACCACGGGATGTCACTCCGGGACGCCAGCGTGTTCAACATCCAGTTCCGGAGGGGGAAGCCGATCCTCATCGACACGCTCTCGTTCGAACGCCTTCCGGAGAGCATCCCCTGGGTGGCTTACCGGCAGTTTTGCCAGCACTTCCTCGCGCCCCTGGCGCTGATGAGCTATCGGGATGTCCGGCTGGGGCAGCTCTCGCGGATTCATCTCGACGGCGTCCCGTTGGACCTGGCAGCGGCGGTGCTGCCCTTGCGGGCCCGGCTCCGGGCGTCGCTCCTCATCCACCTGTTCCTTCATGCTCGAAGCCAGCGAAAGCACGCCACGACCACCGACGCCCGGAAGGCATCCAAGGGCCGGGCCTTCACGCCGCAGGCCTTCAGCGGGCTGATCCAGAGCCTGAGGGGTGCCGTCCAGAAGCTTCGGTGGGAACCGGACAGGAGCGTCTGGGCCACGTACTACAGCGAGGCAGAGTCCTACACTCCCGACGCCCTCGAATCCAAGAAGGCGCTCGTGGGAAGCCTGCTCCAGGAGGCGGCGCCGAAGAGCGTGTGGGATCTGGGAGCGAACACGGGTCTGTTCAGCCGAGTTGCCGCTGAGGATGGATCGAATGTCGTCTCCTTCGACCTCGACCCCGGCGCCGTGGAGCTGAACTACCGGGAAGTCGTATCGAGGAACGAGACCAACATCCTTCCCCTCGTCATGGACCTCACCAATCCCAGCCCTGCAATCGGGTGGGAGAACCAGGAGCGTGCGTCCCTCGCCGAACGTGGTCCGGTCGACCTGGTCATGGCCCTGGCCCTCATCCATCATCTGGCCATCGCGAACAACGTTCCTCTGGAGCGCATAGCCGAATTCTTCGGCACGCTCGCCCCGTGGCTGCTCGTCGAGTTCGTTCCGAAGGGCGACCCGATGGTCGAACGCCTTCTGGCCACGAGGGAGGACATCTTCCCCGACTACACAAGGCAAGGCTTCGAGCGGTCTTTCGGGCAGCGGTTCGCCATCGTGCGGCGCCAGCCGATCGCCGGATCTGATCGGGTGCTGTACCTCATGCGCGGACGATGACTGACGTTTTGAACCACACGGAGTCCGTAGGGCGGGGCGGGGATCGGACACTTGCCACATGGCGGCAGCGCATCAGCAAGGGCCCGCCGCTCATACATCCCTTCCTGATGGCCTCGTTCCCGATCGTCTTCCTCTTTGCTCGCAACCTTCGCGAGGCGATCACGCCGAGCGACATGGTGACGCCTCTGGAGCTGTCGATCGGCGCGACGGCGATCTTCATGACTGCAGGTTGGGCGATCTTTCGAAACGCCAAGGCCGTCGGCCTCGTCGTCAGCGTCTGGCTTCTGCTGTTTTTCTCGTACGGCCGCGCCTCAGCCGGTCTGCAAGGCACGCTCCTCGGTCGAGATCTCTACCTGCTGATCGCCTGGGGCATCCTTGCTTTCGCCGCCGTCATCGTGGCCTTCCTCTTCCGGTCGCGGCTCCGAGCGACCACGAGTGCACTCAATCTCATCACGGTGGTGCTGGTGGCGATGAACGTGATTCCGATCGTGTTCTATCGATCCGCCGTGCCGAGGGGATCTGCGTCATCGGGCGGTTTGTTCGCAGGCCAGCTGGAGGCCGCCAAGAGCAGCAAGCATCGCCTGCCGGACATCTACTACATCGTCCCCGAGGACTACGGTGAGGCAAGGACGCTGCGGGATCTGTACGGGATCGACACTCAACCCTTCAATCGATGGCTCATCACACAAGGCTTCTACGTCGCCACCGACAGCAAGACCAACTACCCGAACACTTCCCTGTCGCTGTCGTCCTCACTGAACCTCCAATACCCCTCGAGCCTGCTCGGGGAAGCCGCGAAGGACGGGGATGCGGTCAAGCGGACGCTCCGTGGCTTCGCAGCATCAAGATTCCTCAAAGCGCTTGGATACCGCTACGTGCATATGGGCATGTGGTGGGCGGCAACGACGACGGATCCAACCGCGGACGTGGAGGTGAAGGGGGAAGGGCTCTCGGAGTTCTCCTCCATCCTCTACGACACGACGATCCTACCCGCCCTGAGCACGAAGGTGAAGAGTGTCGGAGGGGTGCAGCTCGACGTGCGGCGTGTCCGTTACGAGCACACACTTCAACAGTTTGACAACCTCCTCCAGGTGAGCAAGCTTCGCGGGCCGAAGTTCGTTTTCGTTCACCTGGGTGTGCCTCACGCCCACTATGTGTTCGATCGGAAGGGACGGTTCGTGGGTAAGACGCAGGCGGCGGTAGGGACCAGGGAGAAGCGTTTCGGGGACCAGGCCCTCTGGACGAGCAGCAAGTTACAGGAAGTGCTCGGGCGACTACTGGACGCGACGGGGAGAAAGGCCGTCATCATCCTCCAAACTGACGAGGGGCCCGAACCCGTGAAGTACCCTGGAGTCTCGAACCGCGGACCCAACCTCCATCGCACGCTTCTGGACAAGTACCGAATCCTGAATGCCTACTACCTGCCGGACGTCTCGCACGCCAAGCTGTACCCCTCGATCACCCCAGTCAATTCCTTTCGGCTGGTCTTCGACCTGTACTTCCATGCGGGGTTCGGGCTCCTGCCCGACGAGATCTGGGGGAAGGAGGAGGATCCGACCAGGTTCGTGAACATCACCGACCTTGTCCAAGACAGATGATGCTCGGGTGGCGCTTGCCGGCCGGGCGAGCGGGTATCATCCTCGCTTTGGAAGCGGAGGCGAATCAGTGAAGGCGTCGAGAACCCGAATCGTTTGGGTTGCGGTCTTCTTTGTGTACTTCTTCATCACGATGCCTGCGGCACACGCGTACGTCGACCCGGGAACGGGGAGCTACGTCTTCCAGGTGCTGCTTGGCGTCCTCCTCGGCGCCGTTGTAGCCGTCAAGCTGTGGTGGCGAAAGATGTGGGCCTTCGTGTCACGTAAGCGGTCGCCGAAGGAAGGGGAGACAGGGGAGCCCTCCCGACCAGCCCGGTGATCTCAGGCACTCCCGGAAGACGGGGCGGTAACGGCGACGTCCGCCGGCAGGAGTCCTGAACGGAGCACGCACCCGGCGAGCCGGAAATCGGTCAGCCGCTCCACGAGGCCGGGACGCTGTCCAAGAGGACGGTTCGTGAGCCTCGCCAAAGGCGCCGTCATCGACGTTGATGACGCTGCGGGCCTGCCAGACCGGCCACGGTGAACTCTCCTCCCTGAAGCCGACATCAGAGCCGTCTCCCCGGTCCCGTCCGCGTTCACCACATGGATGTGATATCGGCCTTCACGGTCCTGGCTCGCGTAGGCGATCATCCCTTCCTGAGCCGGCCGGGACACCACGCGGCGTCGACAGTGCCATCCAGATACGTGATCGAGCACGCGTTGCCACCGGGCCCGAGCCCGGGGATGACGTCGAAGTCGTTCAGGTACCCGGTGGCGATCACGAGGTAGTCGCAGCCGAACCGCATCGAGGCAGGTCAGGGCGTCTTTTTGGTGCACACTGCAGCCCGGTCCAACCAGGAGTTGACAGGCGAGCGGAGATGGGACTACCTTCCCCCAAGTACCCGAACATATGTTCGATTGATCCGAGGCGGCGGTCGCGGGGTGACCAAGCGGTACGACGAACAGGTGGCGGTGGAACGAGACGCCGGAATGCCCGCCGCCTTCCTGTGGCGGGGGCGGCGCTACGAGGTCCGCGACGTGATCGGCAGGTGGCGGATCGAGGGCCGGTGGTGGGAGGACGGCCGCGACCGCGAGTACTGGCGGGTAGAGGCGAAGGGGGGAGCGGTGGTGGACCTGTACGAGGATCGCCTGGGCGGCCGGTGGCACCTGGAACGGCTGTGGGACTGACGCGGCTCGATGTCCCCCGATCCCCCCTTGGCCTCCTTCATCCACCTCTCCGCCCGCTCGTATTTCTCGATCAAGGAGGGGGCCTTCTCCCCGGAGGATCTGGCTCGTCGAGCGGCCGAGCTCGGCATGCGGGCGGTGGCCCTGACCGATCGGGACGGGCTGTACGGGGCTCCCCGGTTCGCCGCGGCCTGCCGCCATTACGGGGTCCGCCCGATCTTCGGGGCCACCATGACCGTGCGGACGGCTGCGGGCGATCGGCTGGTGACGATGCTGGCGAAGGACGCCGCCGGATACGGGAACCTGTGCCGGCTGATCACCTCTGCCCAGATGTCGGGGGAGCGTGGCGACCCGGCTCTCACTACGGGGCAGGTCTGTGAACGAGCAGGCGGGCTGATCTGTCTCCTCGGGCCTGAGTCCGATCCCGGACGACTGGCCATCCAGGGATGCCTCGATGCCGCGGGTGACGCCCTGCGTCCGTACCTGGAAGCGTTCGGCTTGCCCGATCGAGGAGACCCCAGCTCGAATCTGTTCATGGAAGTTCGGAATCACCTCGAGCCGGAAAGTGCCTTTGAGGTCCGTCAGATGGTAAAGCTGGCTGACCATTCGGGCATACGGGCGGTGGCGACCAACGGAGTGCGATACCTCGTGCGGGAAGACGCGTTCCTCGCCGACGTCCTGGAGTGCATGCGGGAGATCGTGCCGCTGGCCGAGCATCACGTCTCCCGCCGAAACAGCGAGGGCTACCTGAAGCCGGCCCAGGACATGCGGGCGCTATTCGCCGAAAGGCCAGAGCTGTGCGACCGGACCGTGGAGATCGCCGGCCGGTGCGAGTTCGACTTACGGGTAGGGGAAACGCACTTCCCCGACTTCCCCACTCCCAGGGGCCGGAGCGCGGGCTCCGTCCTGGCCGAGCGGTGTTGGCGAGGGATGGCAGACCGCGAGATGAAGCCGACCCCCGAGGTCCGCGACCGCCTCGACCACGAGCTGGCGTTGATCCAGACGATGGGCTACGCCGCGTACTTCCTGACGGTAGCGGACATCGCCCAGGACATCCGGGCCATGGGCATCCGCGTGGCATGCCGGGGATCGGCCGCGGGCTCGCTGGTCTGTTACCTCATCCGAATCTCGGACGTCGATCCGGTCCGCCACGGCCTGCTGTTCGAGCGGTTCATCAACCCGCTGCGAGAAGAGCTGCCCGACATCGACATCGACGTGGAGTCGGCCCGTCGCAAGGATGTGTACGACGCCATCCTGGCCCGTTACGGGGACGATCGATGCGCCTGCGTGAACATGGTGGACACGTTCCGGGCACGGGGCGCCATCCGGGAGGTCGGCAAGGCCCTCGGCCTGCCGGAGGGCGAGGTGGACATCGCGGCGAAGGCCTTCCCGCACATCGGGGCCCACCACGTTCGAGCGGCCATGGAGCACCTCCCGGAGCTCGAGGGATTGAACCTGAACGCAGGTCAGCTGGAGATGCTGTTCCGCGTGGTGGAGCGCCTGGACGGATTTCCCCGCCACGTCGCCCTGCATCCTTCGGGGGTGGTGCTCTCCGGCCACGACCTGCCCGACCGCGTGCCGTTGGAACGCTCCTTCGAGGGGTACCGCATGGTCCAGGCCGACAAGGACGACGTCGAGCTGCTGGGACTGTTGAAACTGGATGTCCTCGGCGTGCGGATGCTCTCCGCCATGCGGCACTGCCTGGACGAGATCGCAAGGACCAAAGGCGAGAAGGTCGACCTCGACCAGATCCCTCAGGGCGATCCCACGACGTTCGAGCTGATCCGTTCGTCGGACACACTGGGGTGCTTCCAGATCGAGAGTCCGGGCCAGCGCGAGCTGCTCCAGAAGTTCCAACCCACCGAGTGGTCGGACCTCATCGTGGACATCTCGCTGTTCCGTCCCGGCCCGGTGAAGTCCGACATGATCACGCCGTTCCTGAACCGACGTCACGGCGTGGAAGCGGTCTCGTACCCGCATCCGTTCCTCGAGCCCGCTCTCGCCGAGAGCCATGGAGTGGTCGTCTATCACGAACAGGTGATGAACGTCCTGGCCGCGGTGGCCGGCTATGACCTGTCGGAGTGCGACCGCATCCGCCGGCACCTCGCCGACGACATGGAGGTCGAACAGATCGAACCAGACTTCCTCGGAAGGGCCGTGGCCCGAGGCGTTCCCCACCGGGTGGCGAAGGACATCTGGGACAAGGTCCTGCAGTTCGCCTCGTTCGGGTTCTGCAAGGCGCACGCCGCGGCCTTCGCCGTGCCCACATATCAGTCGGCCTGGCTGAAGGCGCACTACCCGGCGCACTTCCTGGCCGGGGTCCTGACCCACGAGCCCGGGATGTACCCCAGGCGACTCATCCTCGAAGACGCGCGACAGCATGGCATCGAGATCCTTCCGCTCGACATCAACCTGAGCGAGCCGGACTACACGGTCGAAGCGATAGATGGCGACGAGGCGGCTGTTGACGCCGCCACCCCCGCTCGCTCGCCTTCGGCTCGATCGCGGGGGGCCCCCGGCGGCTACGCGCCGCCCTCACCGGCGACTCCTCTCCGGCGATACGGCATCAGGTTGGCATTGAAGAGTGTCATGGGGATCTCGGAGGCTGAAGTGCGCTCGATCCTGGAAGCTCGAGCCGATCGGCTGTTCGTCGACGTGGGTGACGTCCTCCGCCGAACCAGCCTCACCCGCCCGGTGGCGGAGGCGCTGGCCCACGCCGGCGCGTTCGATCGATTGCCGGGCGCGCCCGGGTCGCGACGCGACCGGCTCTACGTGGCGATGGTGGCCGACGCCCCCCGGGAGGGGGAACAGACGGTGCTCCCGCTGCGGGAAGTCGGACCGCCACCCGGGCTCAGGGAATACACCAGCGCCGAACGGGTCCGGTCAGAACTCGAGGTGATGGGCGTGGATGCCACTCGGCACCTCCTCGAGTTCTACCGCCCTCTGCTCGAGGACCTCGGGGTCACCCGGGCACGAGATCTCGGCGACCTCAAGGGCGACCGCTGGCTGATGGTGGCGGGGGTCAAGGTTGCATCCCAGACTCCCGCGGTTCGAAGCGGACAGCGGATCATCTTCCTCACCCTGGACGACGGCACCGGCCTGGCCGACGTCACGGTGTTCGAACGGGTCCAGCCGTGGTGTGCGAAGACGGTGTTCCACGGATTCGTCCTGGCGGTGTGGGGACGCCTCAGGCGTACTGGGGTGAGGGGAGCGAGCCTCGTCGCGGAGCGCGTCTGGGACCTCGCCGCGCTGGCGAAGGCTCGGCGAGAGGGCAGGTTGGCCGAGGTGTTCGCGGACAGCCCTGCCGATCCCGCAGGCCGCACCGGTTCGGCCATCGCGGCCGCCGTGCCGCCCCTGTTGCACGGCATCGCCGTCGCGCCGACCCGGAAGGTGTGGCACGCCAGCGGGGGCTCGGCCGGCCGGTAGGGTATCCACGTGACCTCCTCCCGCCGGCCCAGGCCGTCCGAGCCGATCCTTCACGTCGACATGGACGCCTTCTACGCATCGGTGGAGGTCCTGAAGGCCCCCTCGCTCGCAGGCAAGCCGGTGGTGGTGGGAAGCGCCGGACCCCGCGGAGTGATCATGTCCGCGTCGTATGAGGCCAGGTCCAGGGGCCTGCATTCGGCCATGCCGAGCGTCCGGGCCAAGCGCCTGTGTCCAGAGGCGGTCTTCGTCCCTCCCGACTTCGACTCCTACCGCGCGTATTCCAATCGGTTCCGGGAGATCCTCCTGTCGGTGAGCCCGGCGGTGGAGCCGCTCGCCCTCGATGAGGCCTTCGTCGATGTCAGTGGGGGGACGCTGCTCTTCGGCTCGCCCACCGAGATCGGTACTCGTATCAGAAAGGCGATCACCGAGGAGCTTTCCCTGACGGCATCGGTCGGCATCGGCCCCAGCAAGATCGTGGCCAAGCTCGCCTCCACCAGGGCCAAGCCGGACGGCTTGCTGGCAGTTCCCGAGGATGAAGTCCTCGCGTTCCTGCATCCGCTACCCGTGGACGCCCTGTGGGGGATCGGAGAGAAGACCGCCCAGATCCTCGGGCGCCTGGGTATCCGAACGATCGGCGAGCTGGCCGGGACCCCCACGGCGATCCTCGAGCGTGTCCTTGGCGAGGGTCAATCCAGAGGCCTCCTCGAGCTGGCCAGCGGACACGACGATCGCCAGGTCGTCCCGTTCGAGCCCCCCAAGTCCGTGAGCCACGAGGAGACCTATCCGCGCGACCTGGACCTGGAGGCCGACATCTCTCGGGAGATCCTGGCCCTCTCCCATCGAGTCGCAGCCAGGCTCCGGTCGGAGGGATACCGGGCTCGAACGGTGACCCTGAAGCTCCGCCTGCCCAGCTTCTCCACTCTGACCCGGTCTCGGACACTCCCTGCGGCCACGGACGTGGGGGCGGAGATCTTCACCGTGGCCCGCCAGCTGTTCCTGGACCTTCCGGCCGGACGGCGGCGGTTCCGCTTGATCGGGGTGGCGGCCACGGGCTTGGTTCCGGCCGGAGCGGAGCAGTTAGCCCTGGTCAGAGAGGGGCAGTGGAGAGATGCCGAGCGGGCCCTGGACCGGGTCCGGGGACGGTTCGGAAACGAAGCGGCACTTCCTGCCGCCCTGCTGCATCGGCCGGACCGGCGGCCCTGACCCGAAGCCCATCCTGCGCGCGCCGAGCCTCCAGGCACATGGGACTGAACCGATGACTCAATGGGGAATAGTGGAGTGTCGACACCGTTCCTATAATTGTCCCGGGACTCCTCGAGGAAAGGTCCTCATGCCTCTCGACGAACGCGAGCAACGCATCCTCGAAGAGATCGAGAGAAGGCTCGCCGAGGAAGATCCCCGGCTGGTCGAATCGGTCACCAAGGCGACTGTCGCCACACACGCCCTTCGCAGGATCCGTTGGGGAATCATCGCGTTCGTGGCGGGGTTCATCCTGCTCCTCCTGTTCGTCGTCAACATGTGGTTCGCCCTGGCCGGGTTCATGGTGATGCTGGGTTCCGGACTGCTCGTGTACCACTACCTGAAGCGCATGGGACGCGATCAGCTTCGTTCGTATGGGGAACGAGGAGGACACTTCTCGATCACCGCTGCTCTTGCTCGTCTGGCCGAACGCCTTCGCCGTCCACGCGGCGCGGGCTGAGACACTTCGCGCCGGTTCCGCCTTCGTTGTCCCTGCTCACCGACGGCTCTTGCATCGCGTGGTCGGACTGTTCTAAAACTGCCTCTGCCTTCCCCTCCGGCGTTGGCCCTTCCCCGAGGGCCGGCCGGGCCCGGGCCGGGTTCATCGTTGAGAGGGAGCGACGTTGGAGGGATTCACCGCCCATCAAGCTTCGCGTTTCACCGGTTGCACGGCCCGGCAGCTCCGGTATTGGGACCAGATCGGGTTGGTTCGGCCATCGGTGCAGCAGACCGGTGGTCGTCCCGGCGTGCCTCGCATGTACTCGTTCCGGGACCTCGTCGCGCTGAAGGTCGTGAAGTCCCTGCTGGACGGAGGGATGTCGTTGCAGCGCGTGCGGAGGGCATGGGAGTACCTGAACAAGAAGGCCGGGTTGGACGAGCACTTGTCGGAGGTGAAACTCGTCACCGACGGCAAGTCGATCTTCAAGGTGGTGAGGCGAGAGGGCGAGGTCCTCGACGCCCTTCGCCAGGGCCAGATGGCGTTCTTCGTGGCCATCGACCAGGTGGCCCGGCAGGTCTCCGACGAGGTTGCCGAATTCAGGCGGGATCGCGACCAGTTTCTCCGAGCGTTGAAGGAAGCGAACCGAGAGGCCAGCCTGGGGATGTGAGCGGGGGTCTGGGGGCTCGAGCAGGGGAGCGGTGGCCCCCGGCCTAGTTGGCCCCCCAGCCGGGCAGGAGCCTTCCTCGCACGCGAAGCGAGCCCAGGATGCGTCGCTCCACGCCAACCGACCTGCGGATGAGCCGGGCCGCCCGGCGAGCGGCCGACCGGGCTTGATCGGCCTGGCCTCCTGAGAGGCTGCCCTGGGAGTAGGCCGCCCGGCCGGCGAGTCCAGTCAGCTCGTCCATGGCCCCATCCAGTCCCTGGACCGAGGCCACCAGCCTGCCCCCGTACTCTCGAAGCGTCTCGGCCGGCCTGCGGCCGAGGCCGACGTCGGCCGCCTGATCGTCCAGGACGCGGAACGCGGCCACGACCAGCTCGGCCGGCCCCTTGGCCCGGGCCAACATCAGTCGCCGCCGCGACACCTTGATCGCCGGGGTTCCCACCAGGATCAGGATCGCCGCTGCCAGAACCCCCAGCCAGATCAACGTTCGAGCGTTCGGGCCGTGCCTCGGGACCACCTTGTTCCCCGTGGTCTTGGACGTCGGCGGCTCCCTGCGATTCGAGTCCGGAGATGTGGTCGCGCTCGGGCTCGTGCCAACGCACGGTTCCCCGAATCTCCTGCACACTGCCTTGGCCGCGGCGGCTCCTGCTCCTCCCAACCCCGCGCTGGGGGCAAGGGGAAAGGCGTAGCGAGCAGCAACGGCGTTGAACCGAGAGGGCGTCGGCTCGAAGGCCAGCCAACCGAACTTGGGGAAGAGGACTTCCACCCAGGCGTGGGCCTGCTGGGTGGTCACCCGGTACACGGTCGTGCCGCCCTGCTTGCCCTGGCTTATCCCTGGGGTGAACCCGACCGCAACCCGGGCCGGGATCCCCAGAGCACGAAGCAGCACCGCCATGGTTCCGGCGAACTGTTCGCAGTAGCCGATTCGGCTCACCGTGAGGAAATGCAGGATGTCGTCGGCGTCATGGCCCGCCCTCACGTCGTCCGAGTACGTGAAGTACCTCGGGTTCCGCAGGTAATTCTGGATGGCCAGGATCTTCCGATATGGGTTGGGCTCGCCACGGGTCAGTTGCCGGGCGATGGCGGTGATCCGAGCCAGATTGCGCATGTCGGCCGGAAGCTTCGTGTATGGATTCGATCCGGAGGCATCCAGCGCGGAGACTGCATCCAGATCTTTCTCTCCCGGGATGACCTCGAGGCTCTGCACGTCGTAGCGGAATCCCGTCGAGGCCACTCCCGGCACGACGAGAGCGCTCGACTCGGGGTCATACCGGGCGGGGGCTTCCCCTCGGAACGAGACCGGCTCGCTGGCCGCGGGGAGCCATCGCTGCGAGAGGCGGAGGAACTGGAAGCGCTGGGACACGAGCCTGCCCTTGGCGCGGTCCACCTCGACGTTCGACTTCAGGGCTCCCGACAGGACCTGGTCTCCTCCGGCGGCCTCGAGGTTCGTCGAGGTCCACAGCTTGCCGGTGAACTTGTCGAGCGTCATGAACCGCCAGTAGGCCGCTTCGTTGGCCCGGACCGTGAACAGTGGGATGGGTTGTGATAGGCGAAGGTACGGTCGGATCTGCACGATGGGATCGATGGCGACGTGGACGGTCGCCGGATTCCCGTGCACCTGGACCAATCCGTTGGATCGGTATCCGGGGAGGATCCCCGGGAGGAACACGGCGATCACAAGCGTCACCGCCGCGACCCATCGAGCCCCGCGCATCGTTCCGGTGGTCCCGAACCGGAGCCTTCGCCGCCCCTGCCAAACGGTGATGGGTCCCCATTGGCTCACCCGGCGGAGTCCGTCGGCGAACAGGACGGCGATGGCCGAGGCCAGGAACACCAACACGTACAGCGGGCGGGCTCCCTCGTCCAGGATGATGCTGGTGAAGGCGAGCAGTCCGGCCGGCGGGAGCAGGGCCAGGAACGGGCTGCGAGCCCGCGACGCCAGCGCGTGGGCCGAGAAGGACGCAGCCCAGACCGCGGTCAGCGCGGCAAGGAACAGGGGAGCGAACGGTGGCGTGGGGGCTATCTCGGTCCGGGCGGTCTGTCCTATGGCCTCCCAGGCCCTGACGGCCGCTCGGAAGGTGCCGGCGGTGGGAAGGCCGAACTTGGTGGTGGAATGGAACACGAGCAGGCCGATGGCTACCGCGAGACCGGCTCCGCTGGCGAGTGTGGCCAGGACGACGTGCTGGCGCTCCAGGGCTCCGGCGAGCAGGACAGCCACGCCCGCCGCGGCGATCAGTTGCAGGGTGGGGCGGGGGCCCTGGAACACGCGGCCGAACGCCGCCGCCGACACGACCGACAGCGACAGCAGGGCCGTCAGGAGAGTGAGCCGGCTACCTGGAGCTTTTTCGATCGTCTGCTCGACCGCCATACCTCGGCGAGCCTCCCGTCTGGTGACATGACGAAGACTTCCCATCCACTATGGAGGAGCGTCCCACGGGCCACGGAAGCCCGGGTCTCCATTTCCGCCCTGGCCTCGTCCGGGAGGCCCGATGGAGACACTGGATACACCAAGACCACGAGCTTGCGTCCGAACCCCGTCCCGATGTGGCTCATCGTGCCCAGCTCCGGACCCTGAGGTGGAGCGGTGACCAGGGCCAAGCTCGTGTCGCTCCGAGCCGCCGACCGCAACCGGGTGAGCGACTCGCCGATCCCGGCGGTGCGGACCGTGGTGACCGAGGCGAGCGTCTCCAGGAGGACCGTCTCGGAGACCAGCATCGGCTCGCTGTCGAGGGTCGCCAGGTGGACGGCGAATCCCTCATGGAGGAGGAGACGGCCGATCGAGGCCGCCACCGAGACCCCCTTCTCGAATCCGGGCGACGCATCGACGCCCATGGCGCCGCTCCGGTTGTCCAGGAAGATCGTGGCCATGGATCGCCTGTTCGACTCGTCCTGCCGGATCATCAGGTGGCCGGTTCGGGCAACGCTCGGCCAGTGGATCCGGCGCAGGTCGTCCCCGGTCACGTACTCCCGCATCGTGTAGAACTCGGCGGCGGATCGGAACAGGTGGCGCACGGTCGATTCGCCGGCCCCCGCTCCCTGCATCCCCAGCGTCCAAGCCTCGAGCTCCTCGACCGCCGGGTACACGATGAGGTCGTTCTGTGTTGACGTCTGCATCCTCACCCGTGCCAATCCGAATGGATCGCTGATGGAGATGGCGAGCGGCCCGATCGTATAGCGGCCACGATGCCGGGTCACCACCGAGTAGGAGACTCGCTGGCGCGAACCCGGGGGAACGCCCGCCACCACGAGCCTGGCGGGCTTGCCCAGGGCTGGTGAGAGGGCATCTTCGAGCAATAGGAAGGGCGTGGTGATCGAGCCCTGGTTCGACAGGTCGAGGGCCACGACCACTCGGGCCCCGGTGTGCACTCGCGGCGCGGACAGATGCCGGTGGATGTCCAGCCGGACCCGGTTCCACTGGACGAACAGCGCGGCGAGGAACGGCAGGACGGTCAGCCCAACCGCCACCATGTGGAGATCGTCCGATCCGATGAAGCGCGCCGCGATCCAGAAACCCAGCCCGGCGGCAAAGGCCGACCAGCCCCGCCTGGTCGGCATCTAACTCTTCTCCTCGGAGGTGCCCCGACTTCGGTCGGGTCGCCTCGCGAGCCAGATGGATGCGCAGTCTGCTCGCTTCGCTCGCACAGCTACTCCCCCTGGACCCCCTAAGCCCTGTCCCGGATCGGTACGGGAACCTCGTGGACAAGCTCGGAGAGGATGGCGTGCGGGGTGCGACCGCCCATCGCCGCGTCGGCCGCGACCAGGATGCGGTGGCTGAGCGCCGGCACGACGAGCGCCTTGACGTCATCGGGGATGACGTAGTCGCGTCCGTCGGAAGCGGCCATGGCTCGTGAGGCGCGCAGCAACATGATGGACGCACGCGGGCTTGCACCGAGATAGACGTCGGGATGCTTACGCGTGGCATCGGCCACGGCGACGATGTAACGCTGGAGAGCCGGCGCCACGTGGACCTCCCGCGCCATCATGATCATCTCCGACACGCCCCGAGCGTCGGTGACCGGTCCGATGTCCTCCAGAGTGGAGGCAACCCCGTGCGTCCCCAGGATGCTGGCCTCGGCCTCTGAGCTCGGGTAGCCGATGGACAGGCGCATCATGAACCGGTCGAGCTGGGCTTCCGGCAGGGGATAGGTCCCCTCGTGCTCGATCGGGTTCTGCGTCGCGATCACCATGAAAGGAATCCCGAGGTGGTAGGTCTCGGTGTCGATGGTGACCTGATGCTCCTCCATGCTCTCGAGCAATGCGGACTGCGTCTTCGGGCTGGCCCGGTTGATCTCGTCTCCGAGGACGATGTTGGCGAAGATGGCCCCCGGCTTGAACTCGAAGTCCCCTCGCTCCTGGTTGTAGACGTTGACGCCCGTGACGTCGGTGGGCAGGAGATCAGGGGTGAACTGGATCCGGCGGAACGAGCAGTCGATCGAGCGAGCGATCGACTTGGCGAGCATGGTCTTGCCGACCCCGGGCACGTCCTCGATCAGGAGGTGTCCCTCGGCGACCAGGCACACCAGGGCCAGACGGACTTCCTGCTCTTTTCCTTGGATGACCTGCTTGACGTTGTCGGCAATGCTTCCAAACGCTGAGGCGAACCTTTCCCAATCGGCCGTTTCCCTGCGCGCGACCACTGTCCCTCCGAGTTCTGTCTGGTCCTCCATCTTAGCCTCCGGGTGCTGAGCCGAGGCTCTCAGGGAGCCCATGGCGACGTGAGCCAGCGTTCTAGTTATACGAAGAGCAGACGGAACACGGTCGGATTAGGTTTCGGGGTCCCAAACGAACTCGGGCGCCATGCCACGGTCGCGGCCAAGGGGGGGAGACGCGCGCCACCCCGCTGCCGCAAGACGCCCCGCGCGGCCCCAATCGGATTCGGCCGGATCCGCACGTGAGACGGACCCGGCACGGGCGCATTCGGCCGCATGCCGGGGGCGCACGTCGTCCCCTGGGATGAATTACACGCGTGTAAGCTCACTGAGTCAAGCACTGTCTCCTACCTGGTAAAAGCCGGGATTGGGAGCGAGCCGTTGTTATACTCGGCTCGGGTTCCAATCGTGGGCAGATCTCTCGTCCTCAACGCGACGCAGCAACCCCTCGCGGTCGTACCGGCCAGGAGGGCAGTCGTCCTCGTACTCAAGGAGAAGGCCGACGTCGTCGCGTCGAATGGGATCCTCTTCCGGTCGGAGAGACTGGAGGTCCCCGCGCCATCGGTTGTCCGGCTCCGCTATTTCGTTCGCGTCCCCTACAGGGCTCGAGCCGCGCTCACCCGGAGGGCGGTGTTCGCCCGAGATGGATGGACCTGCCAGTACTGTGGGAACGCCGCCGAGAACGTCGATCACGTCATCCCGAAATCCCGGGGCGGAGAGCACGCCTGGGAGAACGTGGTGGCGGCGTGCCGGCGCTGCAACTCTCGCAAGGAGAACCGGCTCCCCGCTGAGGTCGGGCTTATCCTCGTGCGCGAGCCATACGTTCCGAGAGACGGGCTCAAACTCTCGCTCGGGCGCCTGGAGCCCGAGTGGGAGGCCTATCTCTAGCCGCCTGATCACTCGATGACGACTGGGCGGCTGTTGACGCCGCCACCCTCGCTCGCTCGCCTTCGGCTCGATCGCGGGGGGCCCCCGGCGGCTACGCGCCGCCCTCGCCGGCGACAGTTCCGGGCTGCCTAGTCGATCCTCCGGGTCGGCTCAGTCGTCGCTCGCTTTTTCCTCAAGTCGTCCTCTTTCTCCGCCGAAGTGTCTTGACGTAGTGGAGGGTTGGTGGCATAAATGTGGGACTCAGTGGAGGAGAAGGGCACGCAGTGGCTGAACTGCTCGGCCAGCATCGCTATCAGCTCGACGCCAAGGGTCGGATCGCGCTACCGGCGAAGTTCCGCGAGCCCTTCGGTGAGGGCCTGTTCCTGACCCTCGGCGAGGACGGCTGTCTGTATGCCTTTCCGAGGGACGAATGGGACCGGCGCCGGGAGGAGCTGCGGGCAACCGGGTTGTCGGGCAGGGAGGCTCGGGCCAGAGCACGGATGTTCTTTGGGAACGCCGAACGGGTCGACCTGGACGGACAGGGTCGGATGGTCGTGCCGCAGAAGCTTCGAGCGCAGGTTGGGCTGCAGCGGGAGGCGGTCGTGATCGGGGTCTCCGACTGGCTCGAGATCTGGCCCACGGCCCGGTGGGACGAGTACGAGAGAACGCACGCGAGTGCTTACGCGGGCGGCGCCCTGGATCCCAGGGCCTGAGAGTCATCGCTCACAACCACTGCGGCGCGAGAGGAGGATGGGATGAAGGGTCCGCTCCTGACAGAGGTCGGACAGAGCTTCTACCTCATGGGCCTGATGGCGGCCATGTTGTGCTTCTACGTGGGCGTGGGCCTTCTGGCCGTGCGGGTGCTTGGATAGGCCGCACCATCCGGTCCTGGTCGCCGAGGTGGTCGCTCTCCTCGCCGGGAAGGCGCTCGTGATCGACGCCACCGTCGGTTCCGGTGGGCATGCCGAGGCACTGCTCGAATCCGGAGTCGGCGCCGTGATCGGGTTGGACCGGGATCCCGAGGCCATCCGGGAGAGCTCCGTCCGCCTGGCACGGTTCGGGTCGCGGTTCCGTGGGATCCGCGCGCGGTTCTCACAGCTCGATGAAGTGGCCACTCGGGCCGGCGCGTCCCCCGTGGGCGGCGTGTTGTATGACCTCGGGGTCTCCTCGATGCAGCTCGATCGTGCGGGACGCGGCTTCAGCTACCGGTCGTCCGGTCCTCTGGACATGCGGATGGAACAGGACACAGAGGCCGGCCCATCTGCTGAGCGCGTCGTCAACACCTATTCAGAGGAAGACCTCGCCCGGATCATCTTCGAGCACGGCGAGGAGCGGTTCTCGCGGCGGATCGCCAGAGCGATCGTTCGGGCCCGGTCGAGACTGCCCATCTCGACCACCGACGAGTTGGTTGCCATCGTGGCGGGCGCCGTTCCCAAGCGGAGGGGTTCCCCGCACCCTGCTCGGCGGACGTTCCAGGCCCTCCGGATCGAAGTCAACAGAGAGCTCGAGGAGCTCGCCGCCTCCCTTCCTCAGGCAGCGAGCCTCCTCGAGCCCGCCGGCCGTATGGCGGCCATCTCCTACCACTCGCTCGAAGACCGCATCGTCAAGCGCTTCCTCGCGGGGGATCAGCGTTTGGCGGTGCTTACGCGAAAGCCGCTGCGACCGACCGAAGACGAGCGCCGAGCGAATCCGCGGGCCAGGAGCGCTCGGCTGAGAGCGGCCGAGCGCATCCAGGAGCGCGTCCATGAAGAGGGGGTCGCATGACGCCCCCCCGGACCGGAGCAGCCAGAGCGGAGCCCCGTCGCTCGGCGGCGAGCAGCTCGCCCGCCGCGCGCCGGCGGAGGAGGGGGTCCGGTGCCTCGAGCAGCGAAGCGATCGGCCCCGGGAGAAAGGTGGCGCCGCGTTCCACTGCGCGAGGAGCTCAGCATCGCCGGCATCGCCCGGTGCTTCGGATGGCTTCAGCGCCCCGGGGTCGCCGGCTTACTTTCCTCATCGCCTCGTTCGTCATCGTTGGCGTTCTGGTGGTC
>DASXTW010000101.1:0-2819 GCA_036505215.1 Actinomycetota bacterium
TCCGCGGCTATTCCTACGGGCGGGAGGACGTCACCGCCAAGACGGTCGCCAACGCGTACGCTCAGGCACTGAACAACATCTTCACTACTCAGATGAAGCCCTACGAGGTGGAGATACTGGTGGGACAGATCGGCGACTCACCGGCCGAGAACGAGCTGTTCCACATCTTGTACGACGGGAGTGTGACCGACGAGAAGGGCTGCGTTGCCATGGGCGGGCGGTCCGAGGACCTGGCTGGGCACCTCCGGGACGACTACAAAGAGGGGCTCTCGCTGGAGGACTCGGTGCGGCTGGCCACGACGGCGATGTCCAAGGTGGAGGAGAACTCCGCGGAGGCGGAGAACCTGGAGGCTGCGGTCCTGGATCGCTCCCGGGGACGCCGGAAGTTTCGCCGCCTCACCGACCAGGAGCTGGCTCGCATCCTGCAGACCTGACCGACCGGCAGCGGACTACCCCTTTGCGGAGACCCGCTTCCTGGACCCGCCAGCCTTCTTCGACCCAGAGGTCTTCTTGGAGCGTCTCGGTTTCTTCTTGTCCGCCCCGTTGGTCTCCGAAATCCCGGCAGCGGCGCGGATGAGGGTCGGAACCTGGTCGGAGCCGTAGGCGAGCTCGGAAGCGGTCTTTCCTTCGGCGTCGATGAGGTACGCCACCGGGGTCCCCATCCCGTCGAAGATCTCGGCCCGATCGGTTTCCTGGAGGAAGACCGGAACGTCGAGGCCGAACTCCCCGAGCTGCTCCTTGACCTCGTCGGCGCTCCCGATGGAGATGAACACCGTCTTGACGCCGCGCGCGCGAAGCTTTGGCTGCAGCTCGGCGATCTCGGGGCCGATCCGGCCGCAGAAGCTGCAGTGCGGGCTCCAGTTGACCAGGAGCGTCTGCCGTCCCTGGAGATCCTCGTGGGTCACCGTCTGCCCGGTGAGATCGGACAGCTCGAAGGGTGGCACAGCGGTTCCGACGGGCAACCCCTCGTTTGAAGGACTCGTGTACTGGATTTCCTCGATGGCCACGCCTTCAAGGAACCCGCCCCGTCCGAGCTGGCGGGTGAGGTCGAGGACGTCGTTCCTGACGACCTCCGGATCGGCCTGGAAAGCTCGGCTCAGCCGGTCGGCGACGTCGTCGACGGTGGAGACCCCATCCAGCTCGTCGAAGACGACCGTGCTGATCTGGTTGAGCCAGTGGATCGACCAGGGTCCCTCGATCACCAGGACGGCCTCTCCGTCGACCTCCACGCCGTTCACCTCGGGCCTGATCCGGGGCACGAAGCTCCCGTCGATGTCCTCCGCAGACATCTCCTCGCCGTCCGCGGTCTCCTCGAGCACGTCCGTCAGTTCCTCGACAGCCATAGCACTCGTCTCCTTCGAGGCACTCAGGTTAGCAAGTTGCCCGGGTCCGCTAAAGGCCGGGCCTGGCGAGCATCGAAGAGCCGGACCACGCAGTGAACGGCCGATTGCAGTAGTTTCCCTACCGCGACGGGACGATCGAGGGCTCGGGCGCCACGCGCCGAGCGGCCATTCGACGGGATTCTTCGGCTCCCTGTTCGCCTGGCAGCCCCCGTCTACACTGGCAGCATGGACAGGCGCATCTTCGGCTTGGAGAACGAGTACGGCGTGACCTGCACGTTCCGGGGCCAGCGCCGCCTGTCGCCGGACGAAGTGGCTCGGTACCTGTTCCGGCGGGTCGTCCACTGGGGGCGGTCATCCAACGTCTTCCTCGAGAACGGCGCCCGGCTCTACCTGGACGTCGGATCCCACCCGGAGTACGCCACGCCCGAGTGCGACAGCATCTTGGACCTGATCGCCCACGACAAGGCCGGAGAGCGGATCCTGGAGGCCCTCCTGGCCGCGGCCGAGGTCCGTCTGCATGAAGAGGGCATCTCGGGAGACGTCTACCTGTTCAAGAACAACACGGATTCGGCCGGCAACTCCTACGGCTGCCACGAGAACTACCTGGTGGCCAGGCAAGGGGAGTTCGCCCGCATCGCGGACGTCCTGATCCCCTTCTTCGTCACCCGGCAGATCTATTGCGGCGCAGGCAAAGTCCTGCACGGACCGAGAGGGGCTCAGTACTGCATCTCGCAAAGGGCGGAGCACATCTGGGAGGGCGTGTCGTCGGCCACCACCAGGTCGCGCCCGATCATCAACACCCGGGACGAGCCCCACGCCGATGCAGAGCGCTTCCGGCGGCTGCACGTGATCGTCGGTGACTCGAACATGAGCGAGTTCACCACGTACCTCAAGGTCGGGGTGACGGACCTGGTGGTCCGCATGGTGGAGGAGAACACGGTCATGCGGGACCTCACTCTGGAGAACCCCATCCGCGCGATCCGGGAGATCTCGCACGACATCACGTGCAAGCGCAAGGTGCGGCTGGCCACCGGACGCGAGCTGTCGGCGATCGAGGTCCAGACGGAGTACTACGAGCGCGCCTCCCGGTTCATCGAGCGGAGGGACAAGGATCCGGTGGCCCTCAAGATCCTGGCCGAGTGGGGGAGCGCCCTGGAGGCTCTTCGGGAGGGCCGGCCCGACCGGTTGGTAGGAAAGGTCGACTGGGCGGCCAAGCACCGTCTCATCGAGCAGTACCGGAGCAAACACGGGATCCCGCTGTCGCATCCGCGCATCGCCTTGATGGATCTGGCCTATCACGACGTGAATCGCGAACGAGGCCTCTATTACCTCCTGGAGCGGCGCGGCCGGATGGAACGCGTGGTTCCCGACAAGCAGGTCCAGCGGGCGATGCGCGAGCCGCCCCAGACCACTCGCGCCCGGCTACGCGGCGAGTTCATCCGCCAGGCCAAACAGCGACGGCGCGACTACACCGTG
>DASXTW010000102.1:0-1613 GCA_036505215.1 Actinomycetota bacterium
CCGGAGACCACAACGGCTTCGCCCCCACCGCTTGTCGGATGCGTCGGAGGACCTCCTCGTCGGTCGGATACGGCGATTGGAGGGCCGGCCGAAGCGGCAGGGGTACCTCGTCCATTCGATAGACGGTCCCGGGCGCGCTGATCCCCGTGGCCGCCGTGGTGATGTGGACGCGGGCCAGGCGGCTCGTGTGAGTGACCTTGGGATCCAGCACGATGGTCGGGATGCGTGCGAGGTGGTCGATGCCCGGCTGGGGCATCGTCGCCCCCGGATCGGCGCCCAGGATGAGCGCGGCGTCGTTGTCGCCCCGGACCAGCAGGTCCACGGTCGAGAACTCTCCCGGATTGAACCGGGGGTAGCCGCGGGCCATGCTGATCCCGAACGGATACCCCGTCGTCCAACGCAGAACCATGTCCGATCCGGTCACGTTGCCATGTCCGCGCATCGGCATGCACACGAACTTGGTGAAGGCATTCAGCTCCGCGGCCAGCCTCAGGATCGCCGCGGAGTTCATGTGCTTCCCGCGGGTCATCGAGACACCCATCCCGAAGAAGATCACGCCGAATCGGGCACGCTTCATCCGGTCGACCAGATCCTGGAGTTGGTCGACGGTCAGCCCGGTTTCCGCCACGCTCTCTTTGTCCACCCTTTGCTTCTTGAGGAGAGCGCGCAGGGTCGTCAGGACCTCGAAGTCCTTGCCCGGCCGTATCTGGAGAAAGAGGTCCGCCGCCTTTGCGCTAGGGGTTTCCCGAATGTCCACCAGGACCATGGTTCGGCCCTTGCGCCCTTCGGGCACGAACCTGCCCTTCTGGGTCAGGGTGTACTTGGTGAAATGTCGCGGGTGGCATTCCGCCGGATTGCCCCCCCAGTAGACGATGAAATCCGCTCGGTTCTTGACTTCACCCAATGTGCAGGTGACCTTGCCACCCAACTGGGCGGCTATCTCAGTGGGGCCGTGTCAAAGCGAAGTGTGGCTGTCGACCACTCCCCCGATCAGCTCGGTCAGCGCCACCGCCTCCCGCTGGGCCTCGCAGGTGATGTTGCTGAGGCCGTAGACCAAAGGCATGTTGGCCTTGTATAGGAAGTCAGCCGCGGCTTCGACGGCAGCGTCGACCGTGGCCGGCTCCCCGTCGATCAGCGCATCGGGAAACAGGCGCTCCGCCGTGTGGTTCTTGAACCAGGCATCCCCGAGGCTGCAGGCGTTCGCGGCTTTGACGATCCGGTCCCCTTCAGCGTGCAGCTCGATGTCGTCACAGACGCAGCCGCAGAACGTGCAGGTGGCGTTTTTCACGACCGTGAGGCTCATCGCGTCTCCCCTTCACTCGGTCTTGGTCCTCCCGAACCGGGAGGAGCGACGAACGTTCAGCCAAGCTCCCGGCCACGGAAGCTCCCCCGGATGCGACGCGGCATGTACCTCCCGGCCCCGACCATCTCCCACGCCGAGGGATTCTGTTCCGCAGCTTCCGGGAGACTTGGCGGGACCGGGATTTCCTCGGGTAGGAGTCCGTCCGGGTAACGCTGGAAACGGACTCCTAAGGCGGCCCTTCGGGCGGCAGGATGACGTAACGTGGGCATGTCTCTTCGGTTTCTCATTCTAGGAGCGTGTCCTCCATGAT
>DASXTW010000103.1:0-2729 GCA_036505215.1 Actinomycetota bacterium
GCTCGGAACTCAAGCCACTCGGTGCACACGACCACGCAGTGGGCTCCGGCCGCGGCCTGGTAGGCATCGGGAGCGACCTCGAGCTCCGGCACCTCCTCCTTCGCGTTGGCCATGGCCTCGGGATCGTATCCGACCACCCGGGCGCCTTCGGAGAGCAATCGCTTGGCCAGGGCGAGAGCCGGCGCGAACCGAACGTCGTCGGTCCCCGGCTTGAACGACAGACCGAACAGCGCCACGGTCTTGTCCTGGAGGTTCCACAGGCCTTCCTTCACCCGTTCGACGGCCGCGCCGATCGCGTCGTCGTTGATCCGAGCGACCTCCCGCAGGAGCGAGAAGTCGTACCCGAGCCGCGCCGCCAGGTGGTCGAACGCCTGGATGTCCTTGGGAAAGCAGAACCCGCCGTACCCTAGCCCGGCATCGAGGAACGCCCGGCCGATGCGCGGATCGCAGCCCATGGTGTCGGCCACCGTGACCACGTCGGCTCCCGAGAGCTCGCAGAGCCTGGCAAGGGCGTTGGCGTAGGAGACCTTGAGCGCCAGGAACGCGTTGCAGGCGTGCTTGGCCAGCTCGGCAGTCTGCACATCAGTCTCGATGTAGATGCATCCCTGGTCGATGAGCGGCTGGTAGAGCTGTCGCATCACGTGGAACGCCCTGGCCGACTCGGCTCCAACGAGGATCCGGTCCGGGTTCAGCGAGTCCTCGATGGCCCGACCCTCGCGGAGGAACTCAGGGTTGCTGACCACCTCCACCCGATCCGCGCTCTCCGGGCTCTGCAAGCGGAGGGCCTGCCTCACCCGTGTCGCGGTCCCGGCCGGAACCGTCGACTTCTGGACAAGGACCAGATGGTCGCTCGCGTGGGTGGCGATCGCTCGCGTGGCCCGCTCGACCGCGATCAGGTTGGCCTCGCCCGACGCAGCGGCCGGCGTCCCCACGCAGATGAAGACGACGTCGGCCCCGACGACGGCCTCCGCGGGGTTCGCGCTGAACGACAGGGCTTCACCCTCTCGATGCTTCTGCAGGAGCTCGTCCAACCCGGGCTCGAAGAACGGGGGGACCCCCCGCTTCAGCAGATCAATCTTCTCCTCGTCCGAGTCGCTTCCCACCACCTGGTGCCCAAGCTCGGCGAAGGTCACCGCGGCGATCAGCCCGACGTGTCCCGTGCCCAGAACCCCGACTCTCATGTCCCTCCCTGTCGCCGGCAAGCCCACCGTGCGCCCGCTCAGCCCTCCGCCGCGGCCTCCGCCATCGCGGCGGGGATCCGGTGAGCCTCACGCAGCTGCGACTCGATCCATCCGTACGTGCCACGCAACCCGTCCACCAGAGGTGTGGGCGGCTCCCAGCCGAGCACAGCCCGGAGCCGCGAGTTGTCGCTGTTCCGTCCCCGGACACCCTGGGGTTTGTCCAGGTCGTGACGCTTGGCGAGCGTCTTGCCGGCGATCCGGCTAATCAGGTCGACCAGGTCGTCAACCGAGATCAGCTCGTCCGTTCCCAGGTTCAACGGTTGGAGATGGTCCGACTGTGCGATTCGATAGATCCCTTCCACGCAATCGTCGATGTATGTGAAGGACCTCGTCTGCGCGCCGTCACCCCAGACCTCGATCTCGCCGCCGTCCGGCGTCAGCGCCACCTTGCGGCAGATGGCCGCCGGGGCCTTCTCCCGCCCACCCTCATAGGTCCCAAGCGGTCCGTAGATGTTGTGGAAGCGAGCCACGGTGGTGAGGACCTTCTGCTCCTCCCGGTAGTACTGGCAGAGCTTCTCGGCATACAGCTTCTCCCACCCGTAGCCTTCCTCGGGGTCGGCGGGATAGGCATCCTCCTCCCGAAGGGGGGTGACGTCGGGGTCGGTCTGTCGATACATCGGGTAGATGCAGGCCGAGGAGGAGAAGAAGTATCGATCGACCTCGTTTACGTGCGAGGCCTCCAACATGTGCGCGTTGATGAGCACGTTGTTTCGGGCCACGTCCGCATGGAACGCGGTGATGTAGCCGATGCCGCCCATGTCGGCGGCAAGCTGATAGACCTCGTCGATCCCATGGGTCGCCGCGAGGCAGTACCGCTGCTCGCGCAGGTCGAGAACTTCGAACTCGTCGGCGGCGGACTCCTCGTACTCGGGGAGCTTGATATCGACTGCCCGGACCCAGTACCCATTCGCTTTGAGGAACTTCACCATGTGATGGCCGATGAAGCCTCCGGCACCTGTGACACAGGCACGAAGCATCAGTGCGTCTCCTTTCGCGGGAACGACGGGGATCGAACGAGATGCGCCCGGACGAGCTGGGCGGAGAAGAGCAGCGCGAACCGTGGGTTCTGCCCCAGGTATCTCTTCAGGAGTCTCTTCGGCTCCGTTGCCAATCGGAACAGCCACTCGAGGCCTGCGTTCTGCAGGACCCGGGGGGCCTGTCTCTTCGCCCCAGCTAGGAAGTCGAATGCCGCTCCCACGCCGACCAGGACCGCCCCGAAGTGCCCCTCATGGCTCGCCATCCACAGCTCCTGCTTCGGGCAACCGAGGCCCACAAGCACGATCCGCGCCCCGGACGCATCAATGGCGCGGGCAACGGCCGCATCCTCCTGAGTGGTGAGCTCCCGGAACGGAGGACTGTATGCGTAGACGACCTTCAGATCCGGCCAGCGGCGGCGCGCTTCGAGGACGAACGTATCGAGCACGTCGGGCGCTCCTCCATAGAAACCGACCGGGATGCCCCGTTTCGCGGCCGCCCCGAGCAACGCCG
>DASXTW010000104.1:0-3632 GCA_036505215.1 Actinomycetota bacterium
ATCGGTCGCGTCGTAGACCTTGTTGCTGAACGTCAGCTGGTCTCCCCGGCTGTCGCCGGGTTTGCCGATGTCGATGACCGTGTCGGTGACGGCATGCTCGACGACCTTCAGTGTCGTGGCGGCCGACGCCGACGAGCCGACCAGCGACGCGACGGTCCCACCCCCAGCCACGAGCACCCCCGCGACGATGAGCGCGAGCCTCTTCCGCATGGCCCCTCCCTTCCTTGGACGAGCAAGTCTCTTCCCCTGCAACGGCGCCCCGCAAGTCACACAGCTGCTCAGGTGGGGAAGGGCAGAGGTAGGAGGAGCTCCACGTTGCGGTCGAGGCGGTCTCCCGACACGTCCGAATCGGAGCCGCGGTGTGGGTGGTTGGCGGCGAGCTCCCGGTGGGTCGAGGCCAGGCGCCAGAGGCCCTCGGCCAGGGTTGGGTCTGGCGGGCCGTCGTGATCGATCATCGTGCACAGGATCGAGAGGGTCCCGTCGCCGTTGTCCTCGACCCGCACCAGCCGGGCCTGACTCGGCCAGTCCATCACCGCGCACGTTGTGACGTCCCAGAACCCGGGGGTCTTGCCATCAGGGTCGGGCCGGGGCCGGATCCGGTTCTCGTGGGTGTGGCCGTTCACCCACAGGACCACGTTGGGGAACCGGTGGAGGAGCCGCTCCACCTCACCGGCCAGCGCACGCGGGACGTCCGCTCCCTCCGGCTCGAGCGAGTTGGGGAAGGAGGTCGGGTTGGTCATGGTCTCCAAGCCGTGGTGGGAAAACAGGACAACCAGCCGATCCGAGGCTCCGGTCTCGACGAGCGAGCCATCACGGTCGAAGAATCGGGCGTGCACCTCCGCCAGGCGCTGCTCCAACCACGAGAGCTGGGCCGCCCCCACGCTCCCCTCGTAGAAGCCGCCCGGGTTCGTCGTGTCCAGGACCACCACCCGCACGGCAGGGAACCCGTCGTGCACGTAATACGCGGACCCCCGGTCGAGGTTCTCCGAAGTGAAGCCGTGGCCGGCCGGGCGGCCCGGGATACGTAGGTGCGCCTCCACGAAGTCCCGGCGCGAGAGGAACCGACGGTCGGGTTCGGCGGTCACGCGCCGGGACGGACCGGACAGGAACGCCTCCGGAGTCGGCACGAAGGCGTCCACGTTCGCCACGGGGTCGAACCCCGGCGGAAGGTCGACGGGCTTTCGGTCCCCCACGACGAGTTCCTGGACCGAGACGGTCGGGATGGCCGTTCCCTGGACCAGTCCCTCATGGTTCCCGAAGCACGACAGCCAGGGAAGCCCTAGGCCCTCGGAGATGAACGGCCGAACGGCCTCCTCCAGCAGGCCGGGGTAGTCCGGGAATCCCCAGCGTTCCTTGTAGGCATCGGGCATGGGGTCGGGGTGCCAGTACTCGGGATCCCGCCACTCCGTGGCCTGCACGCCTTCATAGCGGGGCCCGCCGGAATCCGGCGTCACCCGGCCGCCCTCCATCACCGAGAGGAACCACTGCAGCTCGTTCCACTGTTGGTTGTCGATGGCATCACCGGTCGAGACCACGAGGTCCAGCCGATCGCCCGCCGAGCGAAGGGCCCGGGCCGTACGGACCATGGCCTCGAACGCGTGGATTGCCAGCGTCTCATGTGCTCGATGGGCCGGGATCAGGTGTCGGATGCCTTCACGATCGGGGACCTTGTCCAGGAACTCGATGCGAGCGGGGGACTGCGCGTCGACGAGCTGCAGGTCGGTGAGATGGAGGAGGTGAAGGAGCGACCGGCCGGCCCCGGCCGGCCGGTCGCTCACCTCTCGGTCCGGCGCGAGGTCGAGGCGGCGAAGGTGGGGCTCGCCTGGGCCGAACGCCAGCCGGCGGTAGGCCCGCTCCATTCCCCGGCACAAGATGGTGCCGGCCCGCAGGGTCCGGGCCGTGGTGAGCTCGGGCATGCTCAGCCGGCGGGGGGCAGGTCCAGGATCCTGGCGACGTCGGGCGTGAACCGGGCCGCCACCCGGGTCCCGGCCTGGAACCGTGATGCGGCGGTGCTCGGGAGGTCGGCGGCCAGCTCGCCGCCCCCGTCGGCCTCGATCTTCAGCCTGGTGACCGATCCCAGGAATACGGGTGCGGCCACCCGCCCCGGCAGCGAGCCCTCGGGCACCGATCCGTCGGGCAACGGGTCCACGGCCATGGCCTCCGGACGGATCAACACGAGCACGCGCTCGCCCGCCCTTCGGCCCCGAACCGCATCAACGGCAACCTCGCGTCCGGCGTAGGACACCCTGCCGCGTTCGCCGTCCACGACGGTCGCCTCCAGACGATTCATCGTTCCCACGAACTCCGCCACGAACGGCGTGGCCGGAGCGCCGTAGATCTCGGGCGGCGTCCCCACCTGCTCCACGTGTCCCGCCGACAGGACGGCCACCCGGTCCGAGATCGATAGCGCCTCCTCCTGGTCGTGGGTCACGTAGAGCGCGGTGATCCCGAGGCGGGTCTGGATCCGGCGGATCTCCTCCCGAAGTTGCACCCGCACCCGGGCATCGAGCGCGGACAGCGGCTCGTCGAGCAGAAGGACCCTGGGCTCGATGGCCAGGGCCCGGGCCAAGGCCACCCGCTGCTGCTGGCCCCCGGAGAGCTGATAGGGGTACCGGTCGCCGTGCTTCCCCAGCCCAACGAGCTCCAGGAGCTCGGCCACGCGCGAGGCCCGCTGCGACGCGGGGCGGTTGCGGATCTGCAGGCCGAACTCCACGTTCTGGCGGGCCATCATGTTGGGGAACAGGCTGTAGGCCTGGAACACCATCCCCATGTCCCTGCGGTTGGGCGGCACGTTCGTGATGTCGCTGCCCTCCAGGAGCACCTGCCCCCGGTCGGGCGTCTCGAACCCGGCCACGATCCGAAGCGCGGTGGTCTTGCCGCAGCCGCTGGGTCCCAGCAGCGTGAAGAACTCGCCTTCCCCCAGCTCCAGCCGGAGGTTGTCCAGGGCCGGGGGTCCTCCGAAGGACTTCGTCACGTCGTCAAGCTCGAGATAGGCCATCTACCGCGTCCCCCCGATCTGGACCTGGCGGCCGCCCACCCGCCGCCCGAGGACCAGGATGCCGAGCATGGCCACCCACGTGATGGCGAAGCTGATCAGCGACAACGCCGCCGCCGGGTTTGCCTGGGTCTCGCCGATGTAGTTGATGTAGACGGCGAAGGTCGAGAACTGCATGATCACGGCGAGCGTGAACTCTCCCATCACGATGGCGAGCGTGAGGAAGGCGCCGGAGAGGATGGCGGCGCGAAGGTTCGGGACGATGACCTTGAGCAGGATCGTGCCCCATCCCGCGCCAAGGCTCTGGGCGGCCTCGGACAACGTGTGGATGTCGATGGCGCGAAGGCCGGCGTCGAGCGATCGATAGATGTACGGGAACGACAGCACGACGTAGCCCACGACCAGGATGTAATAGCCCCCGTAGAACGCGATGGGCGTCCACCGGAAGCCCCGCAACAGCCCGACCGCCAGGACTACCGGGGGCACGACGAACGGCAGGACCGTGAGGAACTCGATCGTCGGCCGGAGACGGGGCAGCTTCAGGTGCACCCAGTACGCCGTGGGGACGAGCAGGACGATGCTGATCACCACCGTGATGATCGCCAGCTTGAACGAGAACGCGAGGCTGGCCCGGAAC
>DASXTW010000105.1:0-6339 GCA_036505215.1 Actinomycetota bacterium
CGCCCCGAGCGAGGGCGTCCCAAACGGGACGCCAGAACGGCATGCGCGAGCGGGTCGTCGAATCCGAACCCGAGCGAGCCCGCCGCACCCTCTCGGGCGGCATCCTCGTCTTCAGGTGGCTGGCCTTCGCGTGGATGCTGAACAGCCCCACTTACGGACTGCTCGGCGTTGGACTGGGGGCCGGACCGATGGGCTGGGGCGGATACACCCGTGTCCGGCGCCGGGCCGCATCCGGTTCCCTCCTCTCCCTGCTTGCCGTCCTGCTCATGCTTGCCGCCCCCATCGCCGGGTCGATCGACGAGATTGGGCCGGCGTTCATGCGCTGTGGAACGGGTCGCTCGCAGCCTTGTGGGTGGTGGAGACGGCGTTCACGTTTGGGGGCGGATCCGCCGACCTCGGCCCCGTTGCCCTCACCTACATGGCTGCCCTCGGCATGATCGCCGCGGGTGGGCTATGGATGGCCACGAGGGCGGTCGGCTCGGAGCGGAGCCCCCTCGCCGAGCTGGACTTCACGGACGCCAGGACGATTGGGGCGTGGAGCGTCCTCGCGGCCTCGTTCCTGGTCCCCGTGGGCATGCTGATCCTGGCCTTCCCCAGGTTCTGCATGGGCTAGACACCCTCGCCGGCTACTCGATGAGACGTTCTACCGTCGAGTGGACGGACGAGCTTGTGTCGCCTGATCGGTTCGCTTTTGCAGGACCACGAAATGGGAAAGCCCGAAGCGGCGAGCCGGCGTCCTCTCCGCCCTGTACAGCACCCCCCGCAGGACCTTTCCGGCCTGCCGGCTCCGAGCGGCCACGTTGTCGAAACCCGGATACACGTAGGTGTGAACGATCAGGCGCACCGGCAGGCCCGCCCAGAGCTTGAAGATGTCGGATGTCGTATACGCCTTCGCGTGCGGCACCAGCTTGTTGCGCAGTCGATTGGGCAGGTAGTTCACGCCGAAGATGTTTCCGAACCTGTACTTTCCTCTCCAGACCACCCCGTGCGTCTCGAAGGGATAGAGGCGGTTGGGGGCATAGATCACGATGTGTCCGCCCTCCCGGAGCACGCGCAGGGCGTCCTCGATGGTCTGCCGGTCGTCCCGAACGTGCTCGATGACCTCGTTGAACACGAGGACGTCGAAGGTCTCGTCGCCGAACGGGAGGTTCTCCCCCGCCGCCGCCACCAGCCCCGGCAGCGACGATTCCTGGAGCCGGTGCACGGCCACGTCGATCCCGTAGGCATGGGGACTGAAAGCCAGGAAGCGCTTGACGTACGTGCCGATCCCGCACCCCACGTCGAGGATCCGCCGGTCCTCGAGAGGGACGTATCGGCGGATGAGCTGAAGGCGTCGCTCCTGTCCGGAACGCCAGACGTAGCTGGGCTCGCCCAAAGTGGCAGCGTCGGCCGAGGGCGCCCGCTTGACGCTCTTGGAGACAGGCATGACGTGTTCCCCCCTGCTGCTCGGCTGATCCTAACAAGAGGACCCGATGGCGATGGGGAACCTTTGTCCCTGTGCCGAGAGACACCCGCGCATGAAGCTGGGGAGCGAACCCGAAGGCTCGCTCCCCTGATCACTCCGCGCTTCCGAACCTTGCGGCTCGGCCTCGCTTCGTGACGTGCGCACGAGAAGCGAGAAACGACGAGTTTGTCCAGCCGGAAGGCCCTCCGAGGACAAGAAGGGTGACAATTTCCTGCCGTCGTTGGTGTCGGCAAAGCGTTACACGCCCGAGAGGGCCACGTAACCCGGGTCGTTCAGCCTCCTCCTCATGCTCGAGGGGAGGAGCGATGAAGCAGCTACACACTCAACGGCGCCTGTTCCATGGGGTGCTGGTGGCCGGCCTGGCCCTGCTCCTGGCAGGCGCCATGTTCCAGCCGGCCGCGGCTTCCTCGGTCACGTGGTTGACCGTGCGGCTCGGAACTCATCGGTTCGGTCACCTGTCCAAGGCTGATGCCATCGTGGCGAAGGCCGGACCCAAGGACGTCGGTTTCTGGACCCCGGAGAACGGCGAAGGGCCGGGGATCGGACCGTGGTCGTTCGACGTCGCCCGAGACGGCTCGATGTGGCTGATGGACGAGTTCAACGACCGGCTGCTCGTGTGGTCGCGCGGTCGGCCCAAGCGACCGGCGCGAATCATCCCGCTGCCATTCCCTGCCCCGGTGGACTTCGCGCTGGGACGACGTGGCATGGTCTATGTCTTCTCGCAGCCCCCGGGAGACCGAGGCTATCTGTACGCGCTGACGGCAGCCGGCAAGGTGCGGTGGAAGGCGCGAACGATCGTCGAGCTCTTCAACTCGCAACTGCGGATGGCCCCGGACGGCTCGTTGCACTACTACACATACGGTGAACAGGGATGGGTGCCAGTGGTGACCTCCACTGGCCGGCCGGTCCCACTCGCTGAGCAGCGTCGGCGAGCCAGCCCATACCAGCCGTTGAGTGGCGGCTTGCGATTGCTCACTGCGGACGTGTCTCGCCACGAGAAGGACTTCACTGTGATAGACCAGGCAGGCAAGGTCGCGCGCGCCTGGCGCGTCACAAGCAAGACAACACTGTGGCCAGGGCCCGCCACGGCAGCGCTGGTGGGCCGCGACCTCGTGGTGGCGGTGGACGTCACGCGCCAGACCAAGACGGAGTTCTTGTGGGAACACCTGATCCTGCGGCTGGGGTCGGCCGGCGGCACGCGGGCGCGCCTCACGCTCGACCCCCATGTCATCTCGGGGGTCGACCCTCCTATTACGGAGCTACGGGTCGGTCCCGATGGCCAGCTGTACCAGCTCCGCCTCTCCCTCAAGACAGGCGCGAGCATCGCCAGGTACTCACTCGATGCCCCGGAGATTGCCCCACCGAAGCCGACCCCGGCGTCAGCAAGCGCCGTGCCGCCCTCGCCGGCGCCGACCAGGGCTGAGCCAAGCGTGATCCAGCCGAGCGTGACCCAGGCGCCGGTAACTTACCGGACCATGGCGGCGCCCAAGGACCTGGCCCCATCGACCCGACCGGCAACCGCTTGGATCATCCCCGGGCTGGTAGCACTAGCGGCCTCCACGCTGGTCGGACTGAGCCTGTGGCTCCGGTCGCGTAGACGCCGGTCGATAGACCGACCGAGCTAGTGCCGAAGCCGGTCCCGGGACACGCCTTCCCCTGGATCGGCTTACCGGCTCGGTGAAGGGCAAGAGGGGACGTCAGTCATGACAATCTGGACCTGGCCCGCGAACGTACTACCTGCAACCCGAGCCACGCCAGCCCCGTTCAAGGGAGGTGGTGCAGATGGCAGCCAGCATCATCTCGAACCGTTTCCGCGCGTTCGCTCTCGCCACCATGGCTACCCTTGTCGTGATCGGCGACGGCCTGCCGGCCGAGGCCAGCCCCCCGGTGCCGCCACGCCTAACCGTCGACCTCCAGCCGGCCGCGGGGCTTGCTCCCGATGGCCAGTCTGTCTTCGTCACGGTCCTGGCCTCGTGCCCCGAGAGGTGGACCGTGCTGCAAGCAACCGTCACCGTGTCCCAGCCGCAGGCCTCGGGAGAGGGATCGTTCCCCCTGACCTGCATCGATTCGATCAGATCATTCTCGGTCACCGTGCAATCCTCCGGTGCCCCGTTCCAGCTCGGAGAGGCGCACGGCACCGCGTTCGTGCTGATCAAGCGCGGGCGGACCGAACAGGCTCAGGACTCGGAGATTGTTCAGGTCGACCCGACCGTCTTCGTCGACCTCGCAGACACTGCCCTGCTCGAGGGCGGAGGCGAGGCAGTATCCATCGATGTCACTGTCGCGTGCCCCGTGGGCTCGAACGGTCAGCAGTCATATGTGAACGTCTCGCAGGGTGAGGCGTCGGGCAACGGCAACTACGTGCCGATCTGTGACGGCCAGGGGCACACCTTCAACGTCAGGGTTCAGGCGTTCCAGGGGCTGTTCCGCGTGGGGAGCGCCCAGGCCCTCACCTTTGCGTTCGTCGAAGAGGGAGGCGATTCCTTCTCGGGCATAGACGATGCTCCGATCCAGATCGTCGTGGGCTGACCGTCGTAGCAATGTCCAGGACCACGGGCAGATGGCGCCCCGCGGGGATGGCGTAGGCCATGGGATTGGTGCCAAAGACGGCCGTTCGACCACCAGGCGGGGCGACGAGCGGAACGAAGTTGGTGCAGGCGAACCCGATGAAGCCGGCCTCGGCCGTGAGTCGGGCGTAGGGTGCGGCGACGAGCAACTGCCAGTCACGAACAGCAGCGACAGCCATGCCCTTCAGCTCGCGGGCGCGTTCGATACACCACCGCATCGCGCGTACCGGCGCGCCGGGCCCACAGCCGCGGTCTCCGTCCAGGACGATGGCACCGTCGGTCTCGCGAAGGACGCGCACGTTCGGCCGGGGATTCAGCGTGCCGTTCCGGTAGTAGCTAGCAAGGACGTCGAGCGCCGCGATGCCGTGGTCGGGATGGCCACGGAGCTCGGAATCGACCAGGAGCCCAGCCAGCCCCGTGCGTCTTCGGCCGTGAGTTCGAGCCGCTCGAACGCGGTAGCGAGGCAACGTCGCAAGTCGTCGATCCGCACGAACTGTGCGCCTGCGCTTCGATCGTCGGCCATCATCGCCTCCAGTGACCGCCTGCATGGAACGACGGGATGGTGCCACCCGGGATCCAGACAGAGGCCGCTTGGGGCCCCTTTCGAGTCGCCGCGGTGGCTCAGTTCAGGGCTTCGCTGGGATGCGAGACTGATCTAGGTGACCCATCTGTGAGTGAACAGGAGCAATGGCCGGAGGGACTGCCGGTCGACCGCACGCGCGTCGCTCGTCCGACCGACCGCCTCAGGGAGGTGCGGCGCTTCTACGGCGACCTGCTCGGCTTGGCCGAGCTCGGGACCTTCGCCGCACACGCGGGCTACAGTGGCGTCTTCTTCGGGCTTCCGGGTCTCGATCACCACTTAGAGTTCACCCAGCACGAGAGCGGGACTCCGAGCCCTTCGCCGACCAAGGACAACCTGCTGGTCCTCTATTTCAACGACGCGGTCGCGGTCGACGCGATCGTGGAACGGCTGACAGCTGCTGGTCATCCACCGGTCGAACCGGAGAACTCGTACTGGACGACGACCGAAGACAGCGTGACCGTGGAAGACCCGGACGGCTGGCGCGTTGTCTTGGTCAAGCCGCGAGGCTGAAGCGCCTGCCGAGAGGCAGCATCCACTATGCCTCGCCATGATGAGGAATTGGTAAAGGCGGTTCTAGGATGCGGGAGGCGCGGATGCTCCGATGGCCGGCGTGGCTGGGGGTCGTGACCGAGGATCTGGAGCGCCAGCGGGCGTTCTACCGAGACGTCCTGGGGCTGCCGGAACGCGACGCAGGTGAAGACTTCGTCATCTTTGATGTCGACGGGAACATCCTGGAGCTGCTGGCGCGCTCCGATGCTCCGCAGTACGCGCGACGGTGCGTCTGTGTGGGATTCTTGGTCGAGGACATCGAAGCTGCCCGCGAAGAACTTGTCCGTCGCGGAGCCGAAACGGTCACCGGGGTGGAGGGGCCGGCTCAGGGCCTGTATTGGGCTTACTTCCGGGACCCGGAGGGCAACCTATTCGAGCTCGTGCAGCGCGTCAGGCCAACGACCGAAGCCCGCTAACCCTCGATCGAGGCCTTCTCCCCGCAGCCCTTGTCTTTCCTCGCCTTCGTCGGACGTCGACGAGTCGTTACGTGTCTGAGAGCCGCCCGTAACCGGGGTGGTCGAGTCTCTCTCTTTGTAAGCATCCGAGCCTGGTCTCGATTCAGGCCTGACGAAAGGAGAGGTCATGCGAATCCACGATCTCGAGCGGCCGGCAACTCGTCCGCTCGCACCGGCCACCCGCAGGCGTCATCGCCGGGCCGTCCTGCTTGGCGCCGGAGCCATCGCGCTGGCGTTGGCTACCATCGGCACCATTTCCACCCTGATCGGTCGGTCGTCGCTTGCGACCCAGGCGTACGCGCCATCGGTGGCCGGCCCGAGCAGCATCGCTGGGGCCTCGGCCGCTACGCAGCAGTCGCGGAGGGCACAGGTGGCGCCAAACTCCACCACGTCCACATCGTCCTCCCCGGTGCTGGCCGACGGCACTCACCCCACGTACATCGCCGAGGTGGGACGTCGACAGCTCCACGATCACGATCGATGTCATCCAGGTGTTCGAGAACGAAGCTGCCGTCAACGCTGCCATCGAGGACGGCATGGCCCCGGGGAGGGCCCAGTATCTGTACATCTACGTCCGCAACCAGAACCCCCGGTTGCGCACGCTGCCGGTCGCTCGAGACGTGCGTATCGAGTTCGCCGATGGCTGCGAAACGCCCCCTGATCGGGATGCGGCACTCTCCGAGCTGGCCAAGAGGACGAGGCCGTTCGACAAGCTGTACT
>DASXTW010000106.1:0-3298 GCA_036505215.1 Actinomycetota bacterium
AAGCCGAGACGAGAGCCTTGGGGGGCGTCGCTCTCGACGATCTTGCTGTTGCAGTCGATCCGGGTAAGCCGACCGCCTAGGCTGGTGGAGCGCCTCTGGTCCCCCTGGCGGATGACCTACATCGAATCGGCCACATCGTCGGACGAACCCGAGGGGTGCATCTTCTGCGAGAAACCTCAGGCCGGCGACGATGAAGGGACGTATGTGCTCGCCCGTGCGGGACGTGCCTACGCGATCCTGAACGCGTTCCCGTACAACCCGGGCCATCTCATGATCGCTCCGTTCCGCCACGTGGGGGACTTCGTCGATCTGGACCTCGAGGAGACCGCGGATTGTGACGCTCTGCTTCAGCGCTCCATCGAGGCATTGAGGAAGGCCTCGAACCCTGATGGATTCAACGTGGGGATGAATCTCGGGCGGGTGGCTGGGGCGGGGATCCCCGGCCACGTCCATTGGCACGTGGTTCCGAGGTGGAACGGAGACACGAACTTCATGTCGGTGGTGGGGGAGACCCGGGTGCTGCCGCAACTTCTCGCAGACACCTACGCGAAGCTCAAGCCCCTGTTCTGACCCTGCGCTGATATCAGAAGTGATATCATCACCGCATGAACGCCTCAGTACTTCTCCGCGGGGCTCGATCCAGGTCGGGTCTCTCTCAACGTGAGCTCGCCAGGAGGGCGGGTATGCGCCAGCCGGCCGTGTCTCGGATCGAACGCGGGGTCGTGTCACCGACGGTCGATACGCTCGACAGGCTTCTTTCCCAATGTGGAAGGGAGCTGGAGGCAGCGGAGCGGCCTTCGTACGACGTCGATCGCACCCTGATCCGCGAGCGGCTCCGGCTTACGCCTGGTGAGCGGGTCCGGCTTGCGGAGCTGGAGTGGCGGCGGACCCAGCCGTTTCGCCGCGCTGCCGCGCGAGCGCGACAGAGGTGAGAGAGGCCCCGTTCGAACCGCTCCTGGCGTTGCGGGTGCTCAACGACCACGGTGTGCGGTTCATCCTCATCGGCGGGTTCGCCGCAACTATCCGAGGCTCGCCCGTCATCACCGCCGATCTCGACCTCTGCTACGCGCGCGACCACCGGAACCTGGAGGCGTTGGCGGAAGCGCTCCAGGAGCTGCAGGCAAAGCTCCGTGGGGCCCCGCCCGATGTGCCTTTCCAGCTCGATGCCCAAAGCATCAAGAAGGGCGATCACTTCACCTTCAACACGTCGGCGGGTTCCGTCGACTGCCTGGGAACGCCCGCAGGCACGTCCGGCTACAAGGACCTGGATGCGGCGGCCACCGATGAGGACATCGACGGCCTCACGGTCCGGGTGGCTTCTCTCGACGACCTCATGCGGATGAAGAAAGCCGCTGGCCGTACCAAGGACAAGCTTGCTCTGGAGTGGCTCGGTGCGTTGCGCGATGAACTGGAGCGCAGCGAAAGGCCGGACTAGCTCTCTTCGCGTTCCTTCTTGGCCTCGGCGATGACCTTCTCGGCGAGGTGAGAAGGGACCTCCTCGTAGTGATCAAAGGTCATGGTGAACGCCCCCCGGCCATGCGTCATGGAACGGAGGTCGATCGCGTATCGGGTCATCTCCGACTGCGGAACGAGCGCCTTGATGCGTTGCTTGCCTGAACCGGTCGTCTCCATCCCCAGGATCCGGCCCCTCTTGGAGTTCAGGTCGCCGATGATATCGCCCGTGTAGGACTCGGGGACAAGCACCTCGACCTGCACGATCGGCTCGAGCAGGGAGATGCCCGCCTTCGCCGCAGCGTCCTTGATGGCCAGGATCCCGGCGAGCTGGAAGGCCATGTCCGAGGAATCCACGGGATGGAATTTCCCGTCGTAGAGGGTCACCCTGATATCGACCATGGGGTACGGGGTGACCACCCCCTCGGATATCTGCTTGACGATGCCCTTCTCCACGGACGGGATGAACTGATTCGGGATGGCCCCTCCGAAGATCTTGTCGACGTACTCGAACCCGCTTCCCCGAGGCAGCGGCTCCACCTCGATGTTGGCGATGGCGTACTGGCCATGGCCGCCGGACTGCTTCACGTGGCGGCCCATGGCCTGGACCTTGCCCTTCATCGTCTCCTTGTAGGGGACCTTGGCCGGGTGCATCACCACGTCGACACCGAACTTCCGCTTCATCCGCTCAACCATGCTGTCCAGGTGGGCCTCGCCCATCCCGAACATGACCGTTTCGTGGGTCTCCGGTGAGCGCTCCACACGGATGGTCGGATCGTCCTCCTGGATGCGGGCAAGCGCGGTGGAGAGCTTGTCCTCGTCGCCTTTGGTCTTGGGCTCGATGGCCATGGCCAGCAAGGGCTCCGGCAGTTCGATCTCCGGGAGGGCGATGGGATCCTGCTTGGTCGAGAACGTGTCGCCCGTGGCCGTGTGGGAAAGCTTGGCCACCGCGCCGATGTCGCCGGCCGGCACTTCGGAGACGGTCTCGTGATCCTTCCCCCGAAGGGTGAAGAGTTGGCCGATCCGTTCCTCACTGTTCTTCGAGGCATTGAATACCGAGGAGTCGGGACGGACCTTGCCCCTGTAGACGCGGAAGAGGTTGATGCGTCCCACGAAGGGGTCGGAGACCGTCTTGAAGACCTGGGCGACGAGCGGCCCCGCGGGATCCAGGGGAGCCTCTCGCTCCTGCCCATCCTTTGAACGAACCTTCACCGACGGGCGCTCGGCGGGGGAGGGGAAGGCCTCCACGATGAAGTCCATCAGCCGGTCGACCCCGGCCGGCTTGCCGGCCGCGCCAAGAAGCACGGGGGCCAGCTTGGCCTCGCCAAGTCCGGCCTTCACCCCCGCGACGATCTCCTCCGGCGACAGCTCACCGCTCTCCAGATATTTCTCCAGAAGGGAATCGTCGGCCTCCGCCACGGACTCGGTGAGCCGCTCCCGGTACGGCTCGGCCTTGGCGGCCAGGTCATCCGGCCACTCGCCCTCCTCCCCGCTCGGGCCGGACGAGTAGCGGTAGGCCTTGCGGCTGAGCAGGTCCATCACGCCGGTGAACTCGTGCTCCTCGCCGATCGGGAGATGGATCGGCGCGACCTGGGTTCCGAACGCAGCGACCAGGCCGTCCATCGTCCGCTCGAAGGATGCCCGCTCCCGGTCGATCTTGTTGATGAAGATGGCCCGGGGCAACCCGGCCTCCACCGCCAGCTCCCACACGACCTCGGTCTGCACTTCGACCCCGTCGACCGCGGAGACCACGAACAGGCAGCAGTCGGCCGCCCGGAGCGCCCCCTTCACGTCGCCGATGAAATCCGCGTACCCCGGGGCGTCCAGGACGTTGACCTTCACGCTC
>DASXTW010000107.1:0-3413 GCA_036505215.1 Actinomycetota bacterium
GCGGGCAGGGGCTCCTGCTGCGCCTCGGGCCGAGGGTGAATCGGTGCCCCCGCGGGGATCTCGGCGCTCACGGTGTCACGACGGTGCCGCCATCCATCGCCGACGGGTCAGCGGCCTGGCCCTCCATAGACATTCCGGTGGCGGCGCGAAGGCGTCGGCGGACGGTCGAGCGGCTGCAATGCGCCTGGCGGGCGATCTCGCCCATCGAGAGGCCCTGCCGCCGCAGGGCTTGCAGGCGAGCGAGATCAACAGTCGCGGTTGGGCGTCCCAGCCGGATGCCCCGGGCCCGCGCTCGCTCCACGCCGGCCTTGACCCGCTCACGGATGATGTCGCGCTCGAGCTGGGCCATGGCGCCGATGATGGTGAACATGGCCTGCCCGATGGGGGTGGCGGTGTCGAGCTGTTCCTGGAGGGAGACGAATCCGACCTGGAGACTGCGGAACGTCTCCAGGGCCGCGACCAGGTGCTTGACCGATCGGGCGAAGCGATCGAAGCGCCAGACGAAGACAACCTGGAACTGGCCGGCCCAGGCAGCTTTCATCAGCCGGTCAAGCGCCGGCCTGCGCTCCTTGGCGCCCGAGATGCCGCGGTCGACGAACTCCCCGGCCACCTGCCAGCCTCGCTGGGCGGCGTGAGCGCGCAGGGCTCCCAGCTGGACCTCTGGATCCTGGTCGTGGGTTGAGACCCGGGCGTAGAGGCACACCGTCGCCGTCACGGTGCTTCGGACCTCGCCTGTCATGAGTGCCCCGAGGTACCGGGCGACGCGGCGCCAGAAAGCCCGGCAGAGGATTTCGACCCGATGCCCACAGTCACGCCCCGCAGCTTGAGAGCGAAAGCAGTCTGTACGAGAGCGTTCGCGCGCAGGTCCGCCTCTCGAACGGCCGTGATCACCTCGGTAGCATTCGCACGCTTCACGACGGGTCTCCCCAGTTGTGTGCCCGCCCGTTTCGTTGTTGAGTATGAAACGGGGCGTTGGGGGCGTGGCCGACAGGAGAGGAGAATCCTGATGTCGGAGTTCCGGGCGTACATTCGGAGCCAGCTGGCCCGGTGGGACCCGAGATGGGCGGAAGAGTGGGATCAGGCGGTTGGAGATGGCCAGACCGCCGCGGCCTTGGGAAGGATCAAGAAGCTCGGGGGAGACCCCGACTTTTGCCTCTATGTTCTCGCGGACTACAGGTGGAGGACGCTACGGCCGCTCAGGGACCTCCGGCACCGCGACGAACTCCTCAGGGCCATCAATGCGCTGCTCAGGGCCAGTGATCTCTGGGCGAGTGTGCTCAGACGTGGGTCCCCAGGCCTCAGCTCGGAAGCTATGCAGGATTTCCTCTTTGAAGCACGGCTGCAGCTTCAGGCGGCCCGCGCCCTCGACGAAGGTCCCTTTTCCAGGACGACGACGGACAGATCTCCGCGCGGCAAAGAATGGCTGAGCGACCGCCAATCCACCTGTCTCTCGTTGCTGGACCGGCATATCCGGCACGGCTCAGGCCGGCGTCGGCGGGCCAGGAGGGTGCTTGCCGACATCCTGACCGCCTTTGGGTGGTTGTCAGCGTCGAAAGATCCTGAGCGCTGGGTCGAGAAGCGCCTCGAGCGGATCGACCCCAAGGCTCGGTTTCCGTTGCGTGTCTTCTACCAGTGGTTTCACGATGTCCATCGCCAGGCAGGGACACGATGCAGCCGGGCGTGCGAGTTATGGAGGGTGAGTCGCGATCGGACGGACCCCTCACGGGACGCGGACGACGATTTATTTCTTGGCTCAGAAGTTCGCTTCGTCCGAAACCAGGCCGAAGAAGTGCGAGCTTCCCGTGGTAGCGCGGACGCCCGACCGCCGGCCATCGCGGTGGATCAGCCAGTCGGCCGGCGAAGCGCGGAGAAAAACACCGGGAAAAATACCGGGAAGAACGCCCAAACTCGCTAGGTGTCGCGTCGACATTCGGGGGCATAGACTCTGGGACGACGTGTCAGTCCAAATTGCCGTGGTGGCTCCCAAGTGGATTCGACACCTTTTGTAACGTGCACGTCCGGGAGGGTAGTAGAGGTCGGCCGGGCCACCAGTAGTTCCGCGCCGGGTCGCATGGATCGCCATAAATCCCCCAGCGCTCGCACGGACCCCAGTAGTCGGCGGGGGGCTCACAGGGCGGCGTGTAGATCGAGGCGGGCCGATACCGGGCCACGAGCGCGGCCAGTCGGCTCATCATCTCACGAGCCTCCGATGCCCCGTCGCCCGGCGCGCGCTGTTGGGCGCTGCCGCGCGGCCCGGTATGCCGCCACGGCGGTAGGGCGTTCGCCGCTGCTTGAACGGAAGAATCGGGAGGCTTCTTCATCCCTATATGCACAGAATGAGCAGCGATGGAAGTAGTGACTTTCAGAATTCTTCCGAAGCCCGACGGCCCGGGGAGGGGGAGTCACGAGGGGGAGTCTGAAGGGAGTCAGGAGGGAGTCAGGAGGGAGTACCGAGGCCCCCGGGATACCCAGCCCGGCGCCACCAGGAGGGCTGTAGACCTAGCTCCGCCCGGTATGGTCGGCGACCGCAGGCCGAGCGCCGCATGGGGCACCCGGGATGCGAGTCGTGTCACAGGCCCATGCGGTTTCTGTGACCCTTGGGTGTTCCATCCAAAGCTCGTCGGCATCTCAGGGCTAGGGGTCCAGCCAGTTTGGACCGCACAGCGAGGGAGCGTAAGATCCGGCCGAGAAGGTCCACGATCTACGGGCGACTAGTGCAGCCCTTGCCCGTCCAGTACGTCCCCGGCGGACAACTTACCGGACCCCTAGGATCGGTTCGTGTCTCAACTTCCTTTGCCCGCGTCGGACAACTGAGCTTGCCAACTTCTTGTTCGAGTACTCTACGCGGCGAGCTGGAGAGGGGTGATTTTGGAGAAACGACATTTGAGGACCTGGTTCGTTTAGCCGTCTCATGAACACCAGGAGTTCCGCTGCGTCAAATCCCGCCGGTACTCACGCTCTCTCCTGTCCGCGAGCCAGAAACTGAGGGGAGGCTAGCAGAGCCAGAGGCGAAAGGCACACCCAGCGGCAAACTCGGTCAGGCGAGGGTGGGATCGGGCCCCGACGGCTCGAGCAGACGGCGGACGGTCTGGCGGAGCCCAGTGAGCTCAAAGGGCTTCGCCAGTACGGCCACCCCCGTCTCCCGAACGAACGGCAGGTACTTGGCAGAATCGTGGAAGCCCGAGAGAAAGAGCATCGCCGGCGGAGCCGCCAGTCGCTCCTGCACGGCCCGATACACGTCCATGCCGTCCACCTCTGGCATGTGCAGGTCGCAGACAATCAGGTCGTAGGTCGTGTGCGGGAGCCGCTCGAGCGCCGCCCGGCCGCTGGGCACGGTCTCGACCTCGTAGCCATCGCCCTGTAAGACGACCTCCACGAGCTCCGCCACGGCCGGCTCATCGTCGACGACAAGA
>DASXTW010000108.1:0-3325 GCA_036505215.1 Actinomycetota bacterium
AACCCCACCCACTTGCTCGCCGCTGCCGCCCCTGCCGACAATCCGGCGGCGATCAGCCACGGTCTCGCCATCAGCCGCCGGCCTGCCTCCGGCGCGGCGCGCGTCCGGTCGCGATCAACCACCAAGAAAAGGAAGCTCGCCACGACAAAAAGGGTTGCAAACACGTCGAGCATGCCCAGCCTGGACTGGACGAAGTGCAACAGATCGATGGCGAGCAGGCCGGACGCGATCACGGCGCCCAGCGTCGAGCCGAGCAGCCGTCGAGCCAAGATGTACAGCAGCAGCACGGTCAGGGTGCCAGCGATAACCGGCCCGATCCGCCACCCGAGCGGTACGTTGCCGAAAGCCCGGATTCCTAGACTGATCAGCCACTTCCCGAGAGGTGGGTGGGGCGTGACTGCATGTTCCCCGATCCCGCAGATGGCCTTTGAGTGGTGCACGAGAAAACAGGCCTCCTGCGCATAGAAATACTCATCGAAGTAGAGGTAGGGCGGCGTTGTCACGCCGATCATGCGCACCACTCCGGCCGCCACGGTCACGATGGCGGCTGAGATCGTGTCGAGCCTGGTCCAACCCAGCGGATTGGGTGGCGGGTCCAGGATCGCGGTTGGTGTTGCCGAACCGTTCTCGACCGAAGCCATTCCGATCGACGACTCAGCCTCGCCCCGTCGGAGCGCCCCGGGAGACGAGGCTCTGGCCGCAGGGTCTCATAGCCCACACCATCGGAATCTCCACCGAAGAGGGAGGCGGAATTCTATCCATGTCGATATCCACTTCGCGCCGTCGGCCTGGGCCCACGCCGGGGCCAATTGGAACACGCTCTCCCTGCTCGGTATCCTCCCGGTGCGCACGAGACGGGAGAGCCCATGGTCGACACAGTGAAGCTCGGAAAATGGATCAAGCCGCAACATCTCGTCGAGGAGAACTTGACCCGGTATCGCGAGGCATTCGATCGGCATCCAGCCCGGCTGGTCGTCGTCGAGGACTTCCTGCTGGATGACGTCGCCGAGCACATCAGCCGGTTCCTGGCGGAGGAGGCGCTCTTCGAGAAGGAACATGGGCTCTACTCGATCGATGGAGCGGTGCCCGAAGAGCGATGGCAGACCGCCGACGACGACGATCGTCTGTTCCGGCTCTCCAGGCTGAAAGGGATCTCCCCGGAGAGCATGATGAGCCCGAACGCGATGACCTACCTCAGGTTACGCCAGTCACTGCAGCAGACGGAATTCCGGGAGTTCTTCGAGGCCCTCACCGGCCTTGAGCTTGGCTCGAGTGATGACTTCGGTGTGCATTCGATGAGCGTTGGCGATTTCCTGCGTGCCCACTCCGACGACGTTCGGAACCGAAGCATCGCCCTCGTGATGTATCTGTCGCCGGGCTGGCAGCCGTCGTACGGCGGGGCCCTCCACATGGCCGACGAGACGGGAGAGAGCCGTATCGAAGCCACCTACAACAGCATCGTCGTTTTCGACGTGCAGGCGGAGAACACCCACCTCGTGGCACCCATCGAGGCGGCCGCTGGAGACGCCCGCAGACTCACGATCGGCGGGTGGTATCCGACGCCGGCCTGAGCTGAGGGTCCCAGGGCCGCGTTACCCCATGTCCTCCGACATCGGCATCAGCGTCATCATCTCCACCCGGAACCGGGCCTCCTACCTGCCGGACTGCCTCCGATCGCTCGCCGCGCAACAGGCTGCGCCCCCACACGAAGTGGTCGTGGTGGACAACGGATCGGAGGATGCGACGCCGGAGCTGCTCGCCAGATGGTGCCGCGAACATCCCGAGTTCCGTTCGACGAGGGAGGAACGGGTGGGCCTCAGCCGGGGCAAGAACGCCGGGATCCGGATGGCCAGGGCTCCATTGTTGCTGTTCACCGACGACGACGTCGTCGTCCCTCCAGGCTGGATCCATTCGTACGCCGAGTTCTTCTCTCGGCATCCCCCGGACACGATCGTGGCCGGGGGACCGATCATCCCGGCCCCCGAGGACCTGGGTGCCTGGCCATCCTGGCTCGACAGCGGCGCCCTCATCGACGTGGGGAAGTTGGATCACGGGGTGGAGCGCGAGCTGCAGCCGCCGGACTACGTGTTCGGCGCCAACATGGCCGTGCCCGCCACCGTGTTCTCGCGGCTCGGCCTGTGGAACGAGGATGTGGGCAACACGCCGGAGGATCGGTCGACGTTCGAAGACACGGAGTTGCAGGATAGGGTCTGGGCGGCGGGGGGGAGCGTGTGGTTCTGTCCCGACGCTTCGATCCACCACCGGGTTCCTCGGGCCAGGTCCGCGCCGGGACCCATCCTCCAGAACGCTTTCGGGCGAGGTCGCAATGATTTCTGGAAGGAGGTGCGCGCGAGCAGCAGGGATCTCTCCGCCGCTCCAGGGATCGGTCTGGCTCGCGGACTGGCTGCACTGGGGTGGAACCTTCTGTCGGAGGGTTTCACACTGGTCTGGTTCAGGGCCACACGCCGAGCGGCTCTACTTGAGCGCGCGCGACGGGCGGCATGGAGGGGCGGCCGATCGTTCGAGATGCTACGACCGGGGCGGGACCGAACGCGGCGGTACGGCAGGATCGGCCGGGTAACCTTCCTCGCGCGCGGCGTTCTCACCAGGCTCGCCCCCCGGACCGATCGCGGGGATTCCGGTCGATAACGACCTCAGCGGCCGCCTCCCGCTTGCTTGCGAGCGCGTGCCAACGCCCACACGGCTGGTCCCACACGCCACAGCACCCAGAGCGGTCGGTATGCGTAGGCCACGGCCAAGCCCATGCGCCCCCGCCTGGCGAGCGGAGACCACGCGCGGATGAAGGACACAGGGGGGAAGATCTTCCGGAGCACCAGCCGTCCCTTGCCACGGAGCCCCGGGCTCGAAACGAGCCAGTCGATGCCGAGAGCGAGTGCGGGAGCCCCTCCCCCCGAGCGGATGGCGATCTCCAGAGGGGCGTCCTTCGGAAGGCCCAGCCGATCCGCCAGCTCAACTCCCGAAGGGACGACGAGCCGAAGGCCTGCGGCCAGGCCACCCAGCGCCCCGACTCGATCGGCAAGCCGTACCGTTTCGATCCACAGGTCGGGTGGGAGTCGATCGATGGCGTGACCCAGGTCATGGCGGGCCTTTGCGATACGGGGCCCGTCCTTGGCTGTGTGAAGCGCGAGCACCAAAGCCCGCGCGAACGGGGCGAGCACGTCCACGTCCACCCCGGCCACGCTCATCCGCTCGAGCTCCTGGGTCAGGGCGGCCCACAGCTCGGTCGGGGGAACCCCGACGCCCGTCAGCGTCTGATGCAGGTCGACGTTCATCGAGTCGCTCCGAACCCAATTTCGCGAGTAGC
>DASXTW010000109.1:0-3732 GCA_036505215.1 Actinomycetota bacterium
CGAAGCGGGGCCGCGCTGGTGGAGCTGACGCTCCAGCAGGGATCGTCCGTGGTGGGAAGGCCGATGTACGAGCTCCGCCTGCCCCTCGACTCGGCCATCGTGGCCATCGTCCGTGAGGGACACGTGGTCATCCCCCAGCCGGAGACCGTTCTCGTCGCAGGCGACGAGGTCATGGCCATCGCCAAGCCGGAAGCCGAAGACGACCTCCGCCAGGCGCTTGACTAGCCCGGGGCATACAGCAAACTGACCAGACCGGCGCAGCCTTCAAAAGGGAGGGTGGCGAGCCGCAGTCCAGAAGGCCCGCCTAGTTACCTCCAGACCGTAGCTTCGTTACGGTCTGCCAGCGTAGCTTTGCCTAGTCAACGCGGCACCGGCCGCCGTAGGAAATTGACGCTTCTTGCATGGGGTGCCCATTGCGTCTCTCCTAGATGCTCGGCAGTTAGAGAGCTTGGGGAGGTGGTGTCATTGGACGAGGAGACCCGGGAAGGCCAGATTTCCCGTCGGAGGATGATCAAGCGCATCGGAGCTGGTGCGGCGGTGGCGTGGTCCGCCCCGGTTCTTACCAGTCTCAGGGCTCCGGCGTTCGCTCAGAGAGAGGTTTGTTCGCCGTGCGGCCCCGACCAGGACTGCCTGAACCAGGTCGACTGCAGCCGGGCGCATGACTTCTCGTGCTGCTGCGGCCGGACCCCGGAAGGCCCCTGCTTCTGCTACCAGCATGGCAGCTGCGGAAACGCGTGTTCGTCTCAGGCCGACTGTGCGCCCGGCACGACGTGCGTCGCGAGCTGCTGTGGCTTCGCTTGCCAGAGCGCCTGCACCTCGGGGCCCCGCGGGCAAGTCCGGGCAGGCCAGAGGGCCACGTACCCTCGATAGCCGACCGGACCAAGCGATCCAAAAGGGGGCGGTTCAGCCGCCCCCTTTTTGGTTCTCTTCATGGAATCCACACTCGCCGCCGCAATATTAAGGAAGGGTCTCTCTCCGGCCAAAGAGCGAACTCTCCGCCACGTAGAAGAGCGCGATCGCGCCGAACAGGATGACGCTGGCGGTCGGGCTGGCCAGGGCGACCAGAGTCGCTGCCAGATAGATCCAGGGCCCCGGGAGATAGCTCCTGGTGATGCCGCTCACGATTCGGTTGTCGGCATCCGCCCGGATCAGGCGCCGCCCGATCGCGGCGTAGAACCAGACCCCGCTGAACATCACGGCCGTGGCCGTGAGGGTTATTCCATACGTGAGCGCCGCCGCCCGAGCGCCATCCGTTCGGATGTTCTCCGCCACGAGCCTGGTGGGGAATGGGATGAACGCGACGCACAGGAGCAAGAGGACGTTCAGCAAGAGGAAGCGACGATCGACTTGCCCGATCTGGTTCATCAGCGTGTGATGGTTGACCCAGATGATGCCGATCGTGAGGAAGCTGACCGCGTACCCGATGTATGAAGGCCAGATGTGCAGGAGCTGAGCCGCAAGGCCTCGCTCTCCGGTCTCGATCTGCGTGTCGACGTTCAGGATGAGCAGCGTCGCCGCGATGGCGAAGACACCGTCAGCAAACGTTTCCAGCCGACTGGTCGTCATCGTGCGTCAGGCGAACTCGAAGGTCGGGTTGACGATCCGGCGCGCGCCCTGTTCCTCGCCGAGCACACCTTCGATGATCAGACGAGATCCAAGCGCCAGGCCGGGGATCTTGCGACGGCCCAGCCAGCGCGCGGTCACGAGCCCGGTCCCGTCGGAGAGCACGATCTCAAGGGCCTCGAACCCTTCGACCGGCCGGACGGTGATCCTTCTGACCATGCCGGCGAGCCTCACCTTCGTTCGCGGCGTGGCGGCGGCGATGCGGACGGTGCCGGGGATGCTGTGGGCCCAGGCACGCAGTTCCTCGGCCAGGCGATGCTCATCCGTTTCCGCCAGCCGGTTCAGGAACCGCCGCAGCGCCCCCACCATCGCCCCGATCGGTGAGAGCGACTAGGGCGAGCTTCGCTTGGTCGCGTCGGCGGCGATCTCGGACACTTCCCGAGCCTCGGGGACGGCCTCCTCGCCGGCCAACAGCCTTGGGCCAGGCTCGGCCACAGGAGGCTCCTCGCCGGCGAACAGCTCCACCCGCCGGGACTTCGAGTACCAGATCATGAACGCCAGCAGCAGCGTGGCCAGCACGGCGATGGTGATGCGGATCCCTGTGTCATCGGCGTACCGCACGACCAGCGGCGCGATCAACAGGGACACCAGGTTCATCACCTTGATCAGGGGATTGAGGGCCGGACCGGCGGTGTCTTTGAACGGATCGCCGACCGTGTCGCCGATCACCGTGGCCTTGTGCGCCTCGCTTCCCTTCCCTCCGTAGTGTCCTTCCTCGACCAGCTTCTTCGCGTTGTCCCATGCGCCTCCGGCGTTCGACAGCATGACGGCGAGGAGCTGCCCGGTGAGGATGGCCCCGGCGAGGAAAGCCCCCAGGGCCTCGGCCTTCAGCAAGAACCCCACGATGATGGGGGAGAGAACGGCTAGCAACCCGGGCGTCATCAGCTCGCGGAGCGAGGTCTTCGTGCAGATGTCCACCACCCGCGCGTAGTCCGGCGTCTCCTTGTAGTCCATGATCCCGGGGTGCTCGCGGAACTGTTTCCTGACCTCGATCACCACCTGCGATGCCGCCCGGCCGACCGCCCTGATGGCCAGCGAGGAGAACAGGAACGCCACCGAGCCTCCCACCAGCAACCCGACCAGCACCTCCGGGATGTCGATGCGGACCCCGGAGAACTTGAACCCCTCCAGGATGAGCGCTTCCCGGAACGACCCGAACAGCGAGGTGGCCGCGATGACCGCGGTGGCGATGGCCATCCCCTTGGTGATGGCCTTGGTCGTGTTCCCGATGGCGTCGAGCCCGGTCATGATCTCGTCGGCCCGCTCGCCCAGACCGCCGGACATCTCGGCGATGCCGTGCGCGTTGTCGGACACAGGGCCATATGTGTCCATGGAGACGATCACGCCAACGGTCGTGAGCATGCCCATGCCGGTCAGCGAGATGAAGTACAGCGCCTCGGCCGTGTTGTTGCCCAGGTAGAAGGCCGAGGCCACGGCGCCCCCGATGATCAGGATGGCCCATACGGTTGACTCGAGCCCCACCGCGAAGCCCTGGAGGATCACTGTGGCCGGTCCCGTGAGGGACGATTCGGCGATCTCCTTGACCGGCTTGCGGGTGGTCGAGGTGAAGTGCTCGGTGAGGATCTGGATCAGGCTGGCCAGGATCAAGCCGATGAACACCGCCCAGAACACCCTGAGGTCGCCGACGTAGGAGGCCGCGAGGAAGACCACTCCGATGGCAGACGCGGCCGCCGACAGGAAGAACCCCCGGTTGATGGCCTTCATGCCGTGCTCGGTCTCGCTGCGCGGGGCCACGGCGATGATCCCGATGATCGAGGTGATCACCCCGATGGCCCGGACGAACAGCGGGAACATGACGCCGACGATTGCCCCTTTCGGGGAATCGGCGAAGGCCGCCGCGCCCAGGATGATCGAGGCGACCAGCGTCACCTCGTAGGACTCGAACAGGTCGGCCGCCATCCCGGCGCAGTCGCCGACGTTGTCACCCACGTTGTCGGCGATGACGGCAGCGTTGCGGGGATCGTCCTCGGGGATGTTCTTCTCCACCTTCCCCACTAGGTCGGCACCGACGTCCGCGGCCTTGGTGAAGATCCCCCCGCCAACCCGCATGAACATGGCCAGGAGGGCCCCGCCGAATCCGAACCCGAC
>DASXTW010000110.1:0-3526 GCA_036505215.1 Actinomycetota bacterium
AAGGCGATTGACGTCCTGCTCATCGATGGTCTCCTCGCCCAGGTGCAAGCGGAGTCCTGAGGGAGTGCTCGATGCCACGGATCAAGCCGGGGGGATGGGAGGACCTCTTCGCCACCCGCACCAGAGGAGACGTCGGTGAGGGGCTTGGGTCGATCCTGGCGCTCTCGACTGCAACCGATCTCATCTCGTTCTCAGGGGGATTCCCCGACCCCGCCACGTTCCCCGGCCCCGTTCTTGCCGAGATCCTCAAGAGGCTCATCGCCGCCCGGGACGCCTCGGCCATGCAGTACGCCCCCACTCCCGGGCTCCCCGGCCCTCGCGCCTTCATCGCTGAGCGACTGGAGCAGCTGGAGGGGCGAGGTCCGGAGGAAGGGGAGTTCCTGATTACCAGCGGGGCCATCGAAGCTCTGGAGCTCCTGTCGAAGACCTTCCTCGACCCTGGCGACCTGGTCCTGGTGGAGGGCCCCACCTATCTGGGGGCCATCATGGCCTTCCGGAGTTTCCAGGCCAACGTCGAGTGCCTGCCCATCGATCAGGATGGACTCGACACCGAGGCCCTCGAGCGCCGTCTTGCGGCAGGGCGGGTCCCCAAACTCCTCTACACCATCCCCGATCATCAGAACCCCGCCGGGCTGAGCCTTTCCGCGGATCGGCGCCGGGCCCTGGTGGAGCTGGGCCGTCGCTACGGTTTTCTGCTCGTGGAGGACGTGGCCTACCGTGAGCTCGGCTTCGCCGGGGAGCGTCTGCCTTCGCTGTGGTCCCTGGCACCTGACACCGTCGTCCAGGTCGGGACCTTCTCCAAGACGTTCTTCCCTGGGGTCCGGTTGGGGTGGGGCGCGGGGCCGGCCGAGGTCGTGGCCAAGCTGGTCCTGGCCAAGCAGAACACCGATCAGTGCGCTGGCGCCCTGGGTCAGCGCCTTCTCGAGGAGTACGGCCGGCAGGGGCTTCTCGAGGAGCAGAATGCCCGTGGCCGGTCTCTGTACGGCCGGCGATGCTCGCTCCTCATCGAGGCCCTCGAGACACACATGCCCGAAGGCGTCGCCTGGACCCGGCCTCTGGGAGGATTCTTCTGTTGGCTGACCCTGCCCGACGGCGTCGATGCCGTGAAGCTCTCCGAGAGGGCGATGGCCGAGGGGGTAGCTTTCGTCCCTGGGGTCCCCTTCTTCCCGGATGGCAGGGGCCGGAACAATCTCCGGTTGGCCTTCAGCCGGATCGACGACGAAGTGATCCCCGAGGGGGTGCGCCGGCTGGCGGCCCTCTTCCGACGAGCCGTAAGGGAGCCGAGCAGACATGACCGACGCTGACCGATACTTCGCAATGGATTCCAAGATGGGGGAAGGCGCGACCGGAGGCGCGTACGTCGAGGTCGACAAGGACGTCTCTGCAGTTGAGTTCGTCCCCGGCCTGGTGTTCCGCCCGGTAGTGGGCGACCAGCTCATGGCCAACTTCGTTCGGTACAACCCCAACACCGCCGCCCCCCTCCACACCCACGAAGAGGAGCAGATCACCGTCGTGATCGAGGGAGAGCTCGAGTTCGATCTCGCCGGCGACCTCCGGATCCTGGGCCCCGGGATGGCCGTGGTCGTCCCGCCTGGGGTTCCCCACGGGGCCCGTACCCATGACACCTCGTGCTTCGAGATCGACATCTTCCACCCGCCCCGGCGGGCCCTCCTCGAGTTGACCCAGGCCTCCGGCGAGCACCTTGCTGAGACCGCAGAGCCATCCACGCCCCCTGCCGACTGAAGCCACCGCAGGGCATCACCGGGGCCTCCGTGGACGTCGCCCGGGCATGGGAGGTACATCCAGAGCGCTCGTCCTCGAGCAACCCTTCTGATCCGAATCAGAGCCCATAGAGCGCCCGAGCGTTCCCCTCGAAGATCCGATGCTCGACGCCCTCCAGCCAGCTCGCTCGAGCCCCTGCAGCGGCCTGGGTCGACCGCACCCTCTCCCACGCGTCCCGCAGGGTCACGGCGCCGAACCAATACAGCTCGGGTTCCTGATAGCCGTCGGAGGCCAGGAGGATCCGGTCGGTGGGAGCGAGGTCCACCAGACGCAGGAGGCGATCGGCGGTAGTGAGGGGGGAGAAGATGTTGCAGAGGGAGAGGTCGGCCCACACGTTAGGACTGGTTGCAGCGAGGTAGGCGAGCTCCTCGGTCCACGGGTACGAGCCGTGGATGAGGACGATCTGGCCGGCCGATCCCTGGGTGGAGTGGAGGAGCTCCTCGAGCAGCAAGGGATTGGACTCCGCGAGCCGGTTCTCGGAGTCGCCCATTCCAGTGTGGATCTGGAAGGGCAGGCCGATGTCCGCCGCCATCGCCAGGGCCTCCCGGAGAATGAGATCCCGGCACGCCTTCCCGCGCCGCCGGACGGGGACGTCGGACCGAAGGGACGCTTCCGCCTCTTGCCGCGTCACGTCGGGGTCCACCGCGAGACCAGTCCGGTAGGCCAGGATTGTCTTGAACCCGACCCACCCCCGGGAGGCGGCCTCCCCCATGGCTCGCCCGACAGCCTCCACGATCTCCCCTGGCCCCGCCCTCTCGTTGATCAGGCTGTCCACGATGGGCTCGAGGCGGAGGAGGGGGTAGATGGGGCAACCCGCGAGCTCCGCGTAGCGCTCGAGTTGGTCTGCGGCGCCCGGCGGCCACGCCGGATCCATGACGATCCCCTTGATTCCTGCGTCGCGGAACAGCGCTAGGACGTAGGATGCCCAGTCACCGCTGGCCTGAGCCCTGGCTTCCGAGACCTCATCCGGCCTACACCCCAGGTGGTCGGCAAGGCGCACCGTGAGAAGCTCCTGGAACAGCCGGCTGGGTCCAAGGGCCTGGCGGCGATCCGCCGCTCCCGGCTCCGTGCCAACATCGAGGCTCAAGGCGGCCAGGTCGAGAGAGCCACCCGCGAGAGCGAAGGGATGGGCGTGGTCGTCGATCACGTCTTCCTCCTTGCTGTGCGGCGACCTAGACAGCGACGATGGTCAGACCCCCGAAACCCTGGCGCAACTCAGCCTGGGTCCACTGTTCCGGTGCGATATGAGTGCCGGAGAAGGACAAGGCGGCTGACGGCAAACCCGCTGGCAGAGGGCTCCATCGTGGCAGCGACGGTCATAAGCTCAACCGGAGGGTGAGCCCATCCAGGACGACCACCTGCCTCGTTGGCAAGCGCCCGCAAGGCGCACGACAGTTCCCGACGGTACCTTCTCGCATCGGCCGCCCGAAGTAGCGGCGTCCGGCCTCAGGTCGGAGCGGCTGGCGCCCCATCGAGCGGCGCGCCGGTCTGGTCGATGCTGCGGTCAGGGATCGATCTGGGCGAGGCTGTCGGTGGCCTGCCGCAGCGCCTGATCCAGATGCCTCGGGTCGGCGAGCACGGCCATCACCACCGCCTGGGTCAACACGAGCCGACGCTGCCGCTGCTGCTCGTCGGCGCGCAGCGCGGTCGACAGCCCACGATCCAGCTGGCGCAGGAACGCGATGACGGCCTGCTCGTCCACCATGGGGGGCTGTCCGTCCCTGGTCATGACGTCCCCGCTTCC
>DASXTW010000111.1:0-7955 GCA_036505215.1 Actinomycetota bacterium
GGCAAGCCGTCCCGCGAGTTCTTCGAGGCCGGTCTGAAGTCACTGGGCTTCGCAGCCGAGAGCGTCGCGATGGTTGGAGACGATGTAGAAAACGACGTGCTCGCTGCGCAGTCGCTCGGAATCATGGGCATCTTGGTGCGAACAGGGAAGTTCGTTCCCGAGGCCCTCACGCGCGCATCGGGAGCACCCGACCTCGTCATCGACTCGCTGGCACGGTTGAGCTCTTCATACGATCTTCTGATCGACTGATTTCCAGCGAAGCGGCGAGAAGGCAACTCCAGCGGGAGCCAACTGGGTTCCCCAAGCTCGGCGCGGGCGAGGATGCTCAGCTGCGGCGTGCATGGGCAAGGGAGCTGGCTGAGTTGCCCAAGGGCGGGACGAGGCGGGTCCAGCAATCCCGAGGTAGCGCGCATGACAGCCCTCAACAACACGCAACTGAGCCACATCGAGAGGGAGGGCATCGCAGGCCCGGTCGCTGGCCTTCCTTAGTCCTGGCAGACCTAGCTCGACTTCTCCAAACTCATGCCGCTGGTGGAGCACACCTGTAGCCTCGAGTCTCTCGACGTTGCGGACGCCAGCACAAGGACATCACGTTCAGCCGAAAGGGTGATAGAGCTACCGCCGGATTCCTTGGCTTGCACAGTAACCACGACAATGCGTTGCTCAGACATCAACATGATGGGCGATCTCTGGGAAGAGCTCCGGATTCAGCCGTAGGCGAGCACTGATTGCATGGCCAGCCATGAGTTCAGCTTCCGCCAAGACCGCGGCCGGCTCCGCGACACGGAGCGACCCCTCCGCTGTACAGCGCTGAGTCGTCACTGTCTTGAGAAACTTTCCGACCCAGAGACCTCCCGTGTACCTGGCGGCTCGGCCGGTGGGAAGCGTGTGGTTGATGCCGATTGACTTGTCGGAATAGGCAGCTGTGGCATGAACTCCGAGGTAAAGACTCCCGTAGTTAGTGACCCGTCGGCCGAACCAGTCGGGGTCGCGTGTTTGGACTTCGAGATGCTCGGGCGCTATCTCGTCGGCCACGAGCTGCATTTCCTCGTCGTCACGACATAACATGACCGTGCCGAAGTCACGCCAGGCTACGCTGGCGATCTCGGCCGTAGGCCACGTTTCGAGCCAGCGGTCGATCTCCTTGATGGTCTCCTGACCGACTTCTTCGGACGTCGTTGCCAGGATGGCGGGGGAAGTAGCGCCGTGCTCCGCTTGTCCGAGCAAGTCACACGCAAGAACTTTGGGGTCGGCCGAGCCGTCGGCGAGGATCATGATTTCGGTGGGCCCCGCCAACAAATCGATACCAACGCGCCCGAATAGCTGCCGCTTCGCCTCAGCCACATAGGCGTTGCCGGGGCCGACGATCATGTCAACCGGGCTTGCGTCTTCAAGGCCGAAGGCCATCCCTGCCACCGCCTGAACCCCGCCAACGCAGAAGATTTCGTCGGCTCCGGAGCGGTGCATCGCCCAGAGTAGCGGTGCGTGTATCCCACTCTCGCCGCGAGGCGGCGCCACCGCCAGCACTCGTCGCACCCCTGCCACTTTGGCGGTGGCGACCGTCATGACACCTGTCGCGATAAGCGGGTAGTACCCGCCAGGCGAATACGCTCCCACCGATCCGACCGGGATGTGCCGTTGTCCGAGCATCACCCCGGGGAGGGTCTCTGCCTCGAAGTCCACGAGTGTCTCGCGCTGTAGGCGTGCGAAGTTGGTGACCTGATCGATAAGGAATTGAGCACTTCGTTCAACCCGTTCCTCGATAGCCTCGTACGCCTCGTCAATGGTTCGCTGCGGAACCCGGAACCTGTCGGGCGCCCAGCTGTCGAACTGTTCCGAATAGCGCCTGACCGCTGCAGTCCCTTCCCGTTCGACGTCAGCAATAACCCGACTGACGGTCTGGCGGATCTCCGGGGTTATCGTCTCACGCTGCCTAATCGGCTGTTTCAGGTACTGCATGGTTCCCCTCCAGTCATTGAGGACCATCTGCGCCTGTTGTCGCGCAAGCCAGCCTGGCTCACCAGTCACAGTGATGACGTCCGCAAAGCTTATGCGGTTCAAGTCGGAACAGGCATGGCGAAGCGGCGCGGATGTCGTGAACGAGAGCGGAGGCGGTATGCCTTTTCCAGCCCGTCCGCCTGCACCACATTTACCCGGTCGGGTTCGCGTGCGCGCCGCGGGACGAACACGGGACGAACCGAAGGGGGGCCACAGAAAACCGCCTCTGACCTGTGGAGGTGAGCGGATTCGACCCGCCTACCTCTGCCGTGCTAGGAGCAAACTGAAGCGCGGCCCAGGGGAGGGCTCCTGACCTGTGGAGGTGAGCGGATTCGAACCGCCGACTTCTGCCGTGCGAAGGCCTTTCAGTGCAGTTTGAGGACCAGGGCGAACAGGTGCCATAGGGCCTGTCACCTGCGGTTTTGGTTCTCAGCGGATCGCGGTGTTTCTCGGGGTTTCTCAGCGCCATGCGGGACGAATGCGGGACGAGATTGGAGTGATGGGCGGCTCAGTTGTTGTCAGCTCGCCTCGCGAAAGCCTCGCGGGAATTTCCGGGACGGTCGCAACTGCCTCCTTGGGTGCGGGCCAGTGAAGAGCGTGATGTACCTTAGGGAGGACCGGAACATCGAGGTGGTCTTGGTTCTGCCTCATCCCAACGTGCCGCTGAGGCTCGTGGCGCCGGACAACCTGTCGGCTCCGAAGGCCGCGGAAGCACGCGTCCTAGATAGACAATGCCCGGGGCCCGACCCGCCTATCTAGGACGCGACTTCGAATCTCCTGAACTGGCGTTCATGCGGTCCTTGGACGTGGAGACCTGACCGGAAGCTGCCGTTCGGGGCCGGCGTTCAACATCTACGGCCAATGGCGCGCCGGCACTGGTGCGAGGATTCTGTGTGCTGGCTCGAGCCCCGCATGTCCGGCTCACCATGCCTCTCAGGCTTCGGCTTGAGGGGTATCGGCATTGGCGAGGGCCGACGCCGCCCACGCGAAAACATCGTGGCCGTTGACGTAGGCGCCCATGGCCTGCATGCGACTCCGACGCTCCGCTTGGCCCATGGAGAGCGCCTCCTCGATCCGGTGTGAGAGTCCCTCCTCGTCGAATGGGTTGCACAGGACGGCCTGGGTGAGCTCTTGGGAGGCGCCGGCAAACTCGCTCAAGACCAGGACGCCGCTCCCTTGCGTGGCCGCTTGGCAGACGACGTACTCCTTCGCTACCAGGTTCATCCCGTCCTTCAAGGGCGTGACCAGGGCTACATCCGCGAGGAGGTAGTAGGAAAGGAGGCGTGACAGGGGCATGGTCCGGTACATGTACCGGACTGGGACGGCGCGTCCAGGCTCGGTGAATCGCCCGTTGATCCGGCCGACGGCCTGCTCGACCTCGACCCGGATCTGGCGGTACCGGGGCTCCTCGTTCCGGCTCGGCTCCGCGATCTGGAGGAGGGTGATGCGTCCACGGAGATCGGCTCGCCGTTCCAACAGTAGCTCGAGCGCCCGCAGCCGCTGGAGAATGCCCTTGGTGTAGTCGAGCCGATCGACTCCGAGCATCACCGTCCGCGGGCCGAACTGCTCACGCAACCTTTGCGTATGGCGCTGAACCCGCGGCTGCCGGACCCTCGTGGCCAGTTCCGTCGCGTCCACCGAGATGGGATGCATGTTTGAGCGCACCGAGCGGCCATCCGGCAGCCGGACCGCGTCGCCCTCGACGCTCACCTCGGGCAACAGGTACCGGCAGGCGCGGAGGAAGTTCTCCCGATACATGTCGGTATGGAACCCCACGACGTCAGCGCCCAGCACACCTTGGAGCAACTCCGCTCTCCACGGCAACCGAGCGAAGAGCTCTGGTGCCGGGAACGGTGTGTGGAGGAAATAGAGGATCCGAGACCGGGCGCCGGTCCGCCTCAGCAACCGCGGGAGCAGCATGAGGTGGTAGTCGTGCACCCACAGCACAGGCGGCTGCCCCCTGGGGCGTTCGAGCGCGCCAGCCGTGCCCGCGAAGCGTTCGTTGGCCCCCCGGTACGCCTCCCACCACGAGCGATCGATGATCGGCTGATGGACTAGGTCGTGGAACAGCGGCCACAACGTCTGGTTGGAGAAGCCGTGGTAGTAGGCTGCCACCAGTCGCGGGCTCAGCGGGACTGTCCGGAGGTCGAGGGAAAGGCCGCTGACGTGAGCCGGAGGTTCCTCCTTGGAACCGCTCCAGCCGACCCACGCACCTCGGGAGGCTTCGAGCACCGGGCGCAGAGCCGTCACGAGGCCACCGCTGGCCGGTCGCCAGCCGCCGGGGGTCCGGGCGATGGGCAGTCTGTTGGCGAACACGACGATCTGCGCCGGTCCGGTCATTGCGTCGGCTCTGATCCTCTCCGCCACTCTGTACGGACCGTGCACTCGCACACTCCGGGGGACGATTGGAGGCCGGTCTCGATGCCGAGGATCCCCGGTTCCTCGGGATGGACACCAACCCCGTCCCGGGCGAGGCTTCGCGTCGATGGGTCGCCCGGTGTCGGGCCATTGTCGGTCACAATCGTGAAGCCCAGCAAGCCAAGTCTACGACCTCACGCCGCAGGGCAGGAGCCTGCCGGTGCCCTCGGCTCCTGGAGCAGTGTGGACCTCGTGGCCGAGCACACCCAGGCCCCCGGCACGCCGCCTGCGGCGTGCTGATGGAGACCCGGTGGTTCTGTCCCCACATGTCCCTGCCGGTGGGCGACGAGGAGGACGAAGAGCTCCGGTTCCTGGAGTCGCCCCGGTCAGGCCACGAGCTCGAACCAGCCGGGGGCGAAGAGGGGCAGGTCCGAACGGATCAGCGCAAGCGCTCGCCGTGCAGCAACACTCCGACCAGCTCAGCCTCACTGTTTCCGGTCGGGGTGACCACCGGCCGCGAGCCCCGTCGCTCCAGGCGCACGGTGATCACCTCGAGCTCGAGTGCGGCCCCGATCCGCACGGCGGCCACATCGCTCCGGCCCGACACTCTCAGGAGCCGATCCACCACGAGCAGCGAGCAGGGAGAGGACGACCAGACTGCAGAGGCGCCGGGCACCGTCTCGGTTCGTTCCTCGCCAGGCCGACCGGCCACGACCTCGAGCCCGCCTGTCGCCGGGTGGCCACGATCGACGTGCCGCTCTGGTGCATGAGGCGGTACCGGATCAAGCCCCACTCCGCATCGACCACGTAGTCCACGGTGAAGAGCTCCTCTTCCGACTCAGGAGGACGAACCCGGCCGAAGTATCGCCAGCCCATCGGTCCGGGGGCGGCCACGAAGGACTCCAGGAACTCCCGCCCTCTATGCCACACCCGGTAGACCCCCTCCACGACGACGGCCTCACCCCTCTGCCGTGCCCTGGTGACCAGTTCGTTCCAGGGCCCAGAAGGGGACTTCGCGGCCGGCGCCTCATGGAACTCCCTGATCACCCGCCTGGCCGTCTCCACGGCCCACCGAGCCGTCTCCGGGTTGGCAACGTCGGTGGGAACTTCGGGCGGCGGGGTGGTGGCGCGGCGGTCCAGCCGCTCGGGCTCTCCGCGGTATCCGACGACGGCGTCCCGGACGGCTTGCAGGCGCTCAAGGTCGGGGGCGGCCTCGAGCTGCCGCCCCGAACCCGCTGGCAGAGGTCATGCCACTTCGGAAGGAACCTGGCCCGGTAGTTGAAGCTGTGAATCTCCACGCCCCCGAGGCGGTTGACGGTGGCCTCGAGCGCGGCATGCGCTGCTAGGACCGCCGGCGCCGCGTCCCCCGGCTCTCCTTCGGCCCGGCGGGCCAGCTCATTGGCCAGTTGCAACAGCTCAACGGGCTCCACCATCACCTCCCCCGAAGCCCGATTATCCGCTTCCGACAGTTGACGAGGCGGCGGCGGTGGGTAACCACCCCAGGAGACACGGCCCCAGCGGAGGTGGAAGCGACGGGGTAATCGGCTGGTGAGGGACGTGGTCCTGGGGGAGTCCCCACGGCGGGGAGCCCGGGTGGAGGGGGCCCCCAGGTGAAGACCCTGAACGACTTCGACTTCTCCTTCCGGCGCTCTGTGGGGGAGCTTGTGTTCCCCGTTTAGGTCGGCGGCGATTACGGGAACCCCAGCCCGTTCGGGAAGCCGGTCAGCGCGTCGTCGACACCGATCGGCGGATGAGCCACAGGCGGAGCGCGAGACTGACCGCCGAGGTGACCGTCACGGCGATCAGGGCCGCGGCCGGGCGGCCGAAGATCGAGGCGACCGCCACGAGGAGCAGTCGTCCGTCCCGGCCCCCGAGGAGGTAGCCTAATCGGCGCTCGGGCCCCGCCGGCAGTCCCAGGGCTGTGGCCCGGTCCTTCGACGCCATCGACAGCAGGCTCCCCGCCGTGGCTGCCACTATGAGCCACACCACGACCTCAGGCGAGATGTTGCTGCCGCCGCCGAGGGCCCACACGCCCAATCCACCCATCACCGCGGTGTCGCCCACGCGGTCGAGCACCCCGTCGAGCATGGCCCCCCAGGGGCCGGCACGCATCAGGAGCCTCGCCGTCTCGCCGTCTACGCCGTCCAGCACCGAGGCCACCTGGACCACGATCCCCCCCAGGATCCCCCGGCCGGTGGCCAGCATCCACGCCCCCACCAGGGCCAGGACCACTGAGACGAGCGAAACGAGATCGGGGGAGATGCGAAGGGGCGCGAGGGCCATGGAGAGACGGGTGGAGACCGGCCGGTTCAGGTACCGGGACACAGGGCCGTCCCCGTCCCTGATCAGTGACCGCCGCTGGCGAGACCGGGCTACGCGGAGGTCCTCCGGGGTGTCGATGTCCTGCCACCACGTCCGGTCGTCGATCGGCACCGGGCGCAGCCCTCGGCACGCCGCCAGTCGCGAGACGGCCCCCGCCAGCGTGTGGTCCCCCTCCGCGGCCGCCTCCCGCTGGGCTTCGAACACCTCGGGAGAGAGCAGGAACGCGCCGCAGTCGATCGTCGGCTCGTCGATCTGCTTGCCGAACGCAACCGCCATCCGGCCTCGAATGCGAACCCGGCACCCCTCGGCCCAGGCCTCCGAAGAAGGATCGGGATCGACGAGCACGGCCGGTTCCCCCGCCCGGACCAGGCGGTCGAGCGCTCCCTCCCCGAACAGGTGGTCGGCGGTGACCAGCAGGAACAGGTCGTGCCCCCGCACCGAGTCTTCCGCGGCGGCCAGCGAGGAGCCGTTGCCTAGCTCCCACCCATCGGCCAGCACGGCATGGACCCGGCCGTGCCCAAGCCTGGACACCACGGTCCCGACCGGCCCGGCGTGGTAGCCCACTACCACAAGAACCTTCTCGATGCCGGCATCCAGGAGTGTCCGGACGGCCCACTCGACTAGCGTCAGCCCGCCCAATCGGACCAGCGCCTTCGAGCCACCCCCGGTGACCGCCCGCAGACGCTCCGAGCGTCCCGCCGCCAGCACGACGCCCCTGCGCGGAACCACCCCGGACAGGGGCTGTAGCGGGAGCGGTGTGGGAGGGGTTAGGTCCCCCTTCGAAGTTGCTTCACGGTCGGACGCTTCCGGCACGCTCCCTCCTTCTTCGTGCGACCAAGGGTTCGGGGGGGAAGCCCCGCATTCCTCTTCCGACACGTGGAGGATGGCAGATCGGGCCGACGAACGGCCTCGTCGGGGGCTGGATCTGAGGCGCCAAGCGGCAACCAGAAGGCGCTGAGTGCTCAGAGCGGGCGCGTCGAGCGAAGGAACGTGTTGGGCGGGCTCATCCACGAGTATGGCTGGGCGACGTGAAACCCGAACCGTGGTTTTCGAACCCTTCAGGGTCGTCCCTCCGCGCCCCGCCGGGGAGAGCTGTGAGGCGCCCGCTCGGAGTCCCGGCGAGCCTGCGCCACCAGCATGGCGATGTCGCCCATGATCCGGTCGGTGAGCGCCTGGACGTCGGGCCGGCGCTTCGGGTCGCCTTCGGGGCGGATCGGCTCTCCGTAGACCACGGCGACGGTCGGCCGGGCGGGCGGGGAGAAGGTCAGCCCCGACTT
>DASXTW010000112.1:0-1836 GCA_036505215.1 Actinomycetota bacterium
CGGCCCGTTCGTCTCCTTCGAGGCGCTTTCTGAGACCTTGATCGGCATCGAGAATCCCGTCACGTTCAAGGTCAGGATCCTAGCCGCGAAAGGCGGCGTCCTCTCGAAACGACGGGTGAGAACCCAGATTATCCAGATGCCAGGGGATCCGTGCGGTTCAGCTCCACTGAACGAAGGGTGGAGCGAACACTTCATCGATACGTCAATGTTTCTCGGCAGATCGATCAGGATTCAGTTCCGCCAGCACACGAACATCGCTGGGTCCGGCTACTTCACCCTAGTGGACAACGTCACAACCAATTCTCGCCTATTCGCGGAGCTTTCGGGCGAAGCGGAGGTCCCCGGCCCCGGGGACCCGGACGGCTCGGGCGCGGCCAAGGTCTCCATCAACATACGCAAGCAACGCGTGTGCTTCACGGTCTCGGTCGTCGGGGTCTCGCTTCCGGCCACCGCGATGCACATCCACAAGGGAGCAGCGGGCTTCGCGGGCGATATCGTGATCAACCTCAAGAACCCGCCGGTCGAGGTCGGACAGACAGGCATCGGCCGAGCCGACGGATGCGTCGCGGATCAGCCCACGAAGCTGTTGACCGCGATCATGAGCTACCCGGAGGGGTTTTACCTGAACGTGCATACCGCCGACTTCCCGGGCGGGGCAGTGCGCGGGCAGCTCGAGGCCTGGCATTCGAGGACGCTGGCGAGCACGAGCTGAAGGACGTCCCCGACCGCTGGTGGCTATATCGGGTGGTGAGCGCACTGGCGTGATATCGAGCCGGAAAAGAGGTTCTAGGAATTTGGGTATGCACCCGCGCCCAGACTGGTCTGGGGTACTGAGCGCCGGTCTGAGCATCACGCTCAGGTCAGGCGGAAGTCGACGATCTCCTCACCTTCGAGGCCCGGCTCGGAGCCGTTGCCGCGGGCCAGCGCCCGGTACCCGCCGGGCGCCAGCCCGTCATCGAGGGAAAGCGCCCAGGGCCCCGACTCGTTGAAGGTGGTCCGGAGCCACAGCGGGCTATTGCAGGGGCGTGGAACCAGGGCGTCGCTCCGTGAGCTCCACCACCGGCACCCCTCGGGGGTGAGCCTGCGAAGGGCGGCATCCACACGCCGGAGCATCTCCAGGGCCCCAGATCCCTCGCCCCGGATCCTGTCGAAGCTTCCGGCGGGAAGGGCTTGGCCGTGGTCCGGGTGGGTGATGCGCACCACGAACGCCGGATCGACAACGGTCGTGACCTCGCAGCCGGACGCGCCGCCCTCGCAGATGTCGTTGCCCTCCCCCCCATCCAGGGTGTTGTTGCCTCGCTGCCCCAGCAGGTAGTCGTCCCCGGCCAGGCCAGCGATCTGGTCGTCGCCGTCCCAGCCGATGAGCTCGTTGGCCGCGGCATCGCCACCCAGGAGGTCCCCGAAGGCCGACCCCGTGGCGTTCTCGACCCCGACCAGCGTGTCGGTGCCCTGCCCGCTGACAGTGCCCGCGGTCAGGTCCACGTGGACGCTGCCCCGGGCCGTCCGGAACCCGGCCGCATCTCTGGAGCCGTCACCGCCGTCCAGGCCATCGTCGCCTAGGCCCCCGACCAGGAGGTCGTCACCACCCATGCCCAGGAGCATGTCGTCGCCGCGCTCACCCTCCAGCCGGTTGCCCCCGTCGGTACCGATGATCAGGTCTCCGAACGGGGAGCCCACGACGCTTCCCACGCCGAACAGGCCGTCCTGCCCCTCCCCGGTGGCCGTGCCGATCGACAGGTCCGCGGTCACGGCCCGGGAGGCGAACAGGAAGGACGCCGTCCCGCCGTCCGTGCCGCCATCGACGATGTCGTCGTCGCCGCCACCAATGAGTGGGCT
>DASXTW010000113.1:0-19983 GCA_036505215.1 Actinomycetota bacterium
CTGGGCCAGGATCCAGCGGTACCGGGCCGCAGAGGTGATCTCCGCGTCCAGGATGTGGGCGAGCACCTCCAGGACCGACCACTCGCCGGGTGCAGGCCTGGTGCGAAGGTGTGCGCCGGCCTCCCGGACCATCGCGTCGAGATCGTCGGCGAGCTCGGCTTGAACCTGGGCCGGGTCCCGGTCGCCCACGAGGCCCAAGAGCACGCGGCGATACTTCTCCGCGTCGGCCACCGGATCCACTTGGCGATCGAGCGCCACGTCGACGCTGCTCGGATCGGAGCGGGTCATGCCGCCGATTCTCCCACGTGCGCGATTCGCTCTGGGCCGTCGCCGTTTTGACGCCCCCACCTGCGGGAACGACGTAGTGCAGGAGGTGAGGCACATGCTCGCCCAGTATGGAAATCCGGACTCGGGCGGAGGCGCAGGCATCAGCTACGGCCCCGTGTTCTGGCTGGTGGTGGCCGCCGTAGTTGTCGTCCTGGTTGTTCTGGGGGCGTGGGTGGTCCGCTCATGGAGGAAGCGGTCGGCCGGTCGATCGATGCCCTCGGAGGTACCCTCGGCCGGGCGGAGAGATCGCGCCGCCTGAGGCCGCGCTCCAGCTTCTACAAGAGAACCTCTCGTTCACGAGGTGTGAGATGCCGGAGAAGAAGCACCTGCGCGGAGTCAGCGACAAAGAACAGCGCCAGTACGAACACATCAAGGAGAGCGCGCAGAAAGAAGGCCACTATGGCAAGCGCGCCAAGGAAGTCGCCGCCCGAACGGTGATGAAGGAGCGCAAGAAGAAGAGCCAGAAGAAGAGCAGCTAGCTGAATCTCCCTCGGCAAGGCCTCTATGGGAGGGCTCTCGGCGCACGATCGCGCAGAGCCGCCAAGGAGCGCGAAGCACCCGGAGGGCGTTCAGCGTCACCATTTCGTTCGGTCCCCGCCGACTACAGTCGACCACTTCCACGTTGCTGCCTTCGGGGAGAGGACCTCGGTCATTGTCAGGTATTGGAGTGAGGGATCTCCCGAGGAGAGGAGCCAGTCGATGGCAGCATCGGACACGCTCATCAACCGAAGTGTAGTGGGCGCGGGTGCCACGGAGACGGGGACCACTCGGCCCGCCGGCCGTTACCAACGATCGTGGTGAATGACGTCGTCGAAAGGTCGGCGCTGGTGGCGCCCGAGTGGCTTCAGGGGCCGGTCGGCGGGATAGCCCAGCGCGACCAGGTAGTCGCATCGGCGATCGTCTGGGTAGCTGAGAAGGCTGCGCGCAAGTTCCTGGTCGTGCACGGAGGAGTGGCAGCTGCCGATGCCCAGGTCGGCGGCGGCGATCATCATGCTCATCACGGCTTGGCCCAGGTCGAAGGCGATCGACTCTCGTTCGTGTGCGTCGTCGCCGTGGGGCGTGACGAGAGCGACCGTGGCCGCAGATGATGCGACGTGCCGGCCATAGCGCCAGACCTTCGATAACTGCCGCAACCGGTCCCGGCTGGTGACGACGACGAAGTCCCACCGCTGCTCGTTCATCGACGAGGGCGCCCGCCGCCCGGCCTCGAGGATCCGATCGAGATCCTGCTCGTCGACAGGCTGATCTGTGAAGCTACGCACCGCCCGCCGCGACCTGATCGCGTCCCAGGTCTCCATTGAGATCAAGCCTAGTAGAGCGAGCTTGGCGAATTCCTGACCATCCCTCGCCCGGGCTCTGAACCGCCCCTGGAGGTCGCTCGTACACCAATCATCGAGCCAGGTTCGTGCAGGGAAGGGGGCTCACGTGAACACGTCTCGCATCCGAGAACACGCACCCGACATCAACCGCTTGGTCCGTTGCACTCTAGGCCTTGCGGCCGCGTTCGCGATGGTGTCGGCCCTGGCAGCGCCGGCGTACGCGCAGAGCTATAGCTTCACCAAGGTGGCGGACAGCACCGAGGATGGCTTCGACCCCTTCAGCTTCGGATGCTCATCGATCAATGCCGGAGGCGATGTGGCGTTCAAGGCAGGGCGCAAGGCTCCTGACGGAATCAACACGATCGAAGGCATCTATCGGGCCAACGCAGCGGACGGCAGCCTGACCACCATCGTGGAGAACGAGAAGAAGTTCGATTTCATCAGCCGCAACCTCTCGATGAACGACCTGGGTGCGGTGTCCTTCGCGGCCAACCTGGACAAGGGTGGCTTCGCCATCTTGCGGGGGAGCGGGAAGAGCCTGACCACCATCGCCAACACGGCGAAGCAGTTCAACTTCTTCGGCGCCGACACCTCGGTCAACAACAGCGGGAGGGTTGCCTTCAAGGCCGAGCTCGACCCCGAGTTCAACTTCGACGAAGGTCTCTTCTCGGGGACGGGCGGCAAGATCACGACACACTATCTCGCGTCGACCAGTGACTTCGACGGAAACGACTCCCGGCCCTCGATCAACAACATCGGGGACATAGCGTTCCAGGAGTCCATCGACTTCGAGGACGGGATCTTCGTGACCGAAGGGGACGGGTTCAAGGTTATCGCGGCCCCCGACCCGGATGTCTCCGTCCAGGAGCCCGTGCTGAACGACGGGAGAACGGCGGCCTTCGAAAGGTCGTTCTTCGACCCGGGGCTCGGCCGGTTCGTCGCCGAGATCGTGACGGGGAACGGGGGGCCTCTCACCGTCGTCGCCGACACCAGAGGGGAGTTCCAGTTCTTCGGGTTCAGGCCCCCGTCGCTCAACAACGGGGGCGACGTGGCCTTCCACGCCACGCTGAGCGATTTCGTGACCACCGGGATCTTCACGGGTCCCGACTCAGTTGCGGATCGGGTGATCGGTTCGGGCGACGCGCTGGATGGCCGGACCGTTCAGAACTTGACGTTCTGCGAGGAGGGTCTGAACGACGCCGGCCAGCTGGGGTTCATCGCGCAACTGGAGGACCCCGGCTCGCCGGACGGCTTCCGGATGGCGGTCTTCCGCGCGACACCGTCGGCGTAGCGAAGCCGAAGCACGGGGATTCAGGAACGCTCGGTCCCAGGGTCGCGGTTCCCGAGAATCCAGGCCAGGACCGCCGCGTAGTCTCGGTCACCCCATCCGCCGCTCTCTGCATCGCCGAGCCAGTCTCGCGCCGACCTGGAGAGCCGAAGGTCCACTCCGACCCCAGCGGCCGCGTCGGCGATCAGGCCAGCGTCCTTGAGGGCGAGCGACAGCGGGAACCGGGCCGGATACTCGCCCGTCTCGATGGCGGGGCGCCGCCGTTCCGCCTGGGCCGCCAGAGGGGTGGCGGCAAGCACCTCGAAGGCCGTATCGCGCGACAGCCCCAGCCCTTGGGCGAGTGCCAGTGCTTCGCCCAGCAGACCGAGGGCTCCGAGCAACGTGAGATTGGCGACCAGCTTGGCGGCCGCGCCGGCGCCGAGGGGGCCGACGCTGAGGGGAGTGCCCAGTGTGGAGAGAAGCGGCGTCCACTGATCGACCAGGGGCGCCGGCCCGCCCACGAAGATCCTGAGCGAGCCCGACTCGGCCTCCGCCAGGCTGCCCAGCACCGGCGCGTCGAGCAATCCGGTTCCTCCCGGCAGCACCGACTCCAGGCGAGACACCGCGGCCGGGCCTACCGTCGACATCTCGATGACGGTCATGGAGCTTCCGGCGCCCGCGGCGATCCCGTCCTGCCCCTCGGTCACGGCTCGGAGCGCCGCCGGGTCAGAGACCATCGTGAGCACCGCGTCGGTGCGTCCTGCGACGTCGGCAGGACTCTGGGCCGGGATCGCCCCCAGATCGGTGAGTGGGGACATCTTCTCCGGCGTTCGATTCCAGACCACGACCTCGTGGCCTGCATCGAGCAGCCGTCCGGCCATTCGGCTTCCCATCCCGCCGAGCCCGACGAAGCCGACCACGGTCATGCCTCCATCATCGCTGAGGGCGGCGGCAGGTGCTCGCCTGGATCGGGGGCGTCGGGGCGGGAAAAAGGAGCCGGCGATACGGTCGAGCCTGTCGAAAATGCTCCCACTGGATCGTCGGTAGGGTAGAGCCCAACGCCGCTCCCCCGGATGGCAGCGGCCCGAGAGAGGAGGAGAAGACGATGGCAAACCCCGTCACCTGGTTCGAACTGAACGGGACCGACCCCGAGCAGGCCTCCAAGTTCTACTCGGAGCTGTTCGGGTGGCACACGCAGTGGATGCCCGAATCGAGCTACGCCATGATCGACACGCACGCGGGGAAGGGGATCAACGGCGGTTTGGGCAAGACCCAGCAGGGGCAGACGCCGGCTTCCACTTTCTACGCTGAGAACCCCGACATCCAGAAGCTGTTGGACAAGGCCGAGTCGCTCGGAGCCAAGACCGTGGTGCCGGTCACGGAGACGGACATGGTCACGTTCGCCCTGTTCGCCGACCCCTTCGGCAACGCGATCGGGCTGGTGAAGGGCGACGGGAGCGTGCGTGTCTCCGAGGGGGGCAACGTGCCGGTCGACTGGTTCGAGATCTCCTGCTCGGAGCCCCAGAAGGCGTGGGACTTCTACCGACAGCTGTTCGGGTGGAAGATCGAGGGCTCCGAGGCAGGAGGGCTCGTGCACGGATCGGTCGACGCCGGCGGCGCCGGAGCCCAGGGCGGCATCGGGGGCTCGCCCGACGGCAAGCCGCGCGTGACCATCTACGCCGCGGTGGACGATCTCCAGAAGTACCTGGAGCGAGCCGAGTCGCTCGGCGGGACGGTCACCTTGCAGCCGATGGGCGTGGACGACCACACGTCGATCGCGGCGTTCCGAGACCCTCAGGGCACCGAGTTCGGCCTCTACGCGTACAAGCAATAGCCTGAGTGAAGGAGGGCCCCGCCCTGACCGGCAGGGCCCTCTCTGCTCATCGCTTAGGACTCGACCGACGGATTAGGTAGACGTCCGCCCAGTTCCCCAACGCGAGGAGCCCGGGGCGGAGCGCTTCCCCCCGCTTGGTCAGGCGATAGGTGGAAGAGATGGGGGGGCCGTGTCTGACCTCCCGATCGACGAGACCCAGTTCCTTCAATTCCCTGAGACGGGCCGAGAGCATCCCCTCGGTGATCCCGGGGATCGCCCGGGCCAGCTCGGCAAACCTGGCGGGCCGCTCCAGGAGCACCCCGATGATGACCCCCGTCCACCGCTTTCCCAACAGGGAGAACACCCTGGTCAGCGCTTCGTCGCAGCGGATCGCCCGTTCTTCTGAGAGCTGAGGCATCCCTCTCATGGTATCGCGGCAGAGTGCTAGTCTGAGAGTAGCACTGAAAAAGAGAGCTACTAGTCCAATCGTTGGTACAGGAAGGAGGGAGCGCTCATGAGCGCTGCAACCGGAGCGATCGTCCTCGTGGGGCGCATCCTGTTCGCAAGCTTCTTCGGAGCTGTCGCCGGAGTGGGACACATCCGCCGGAGCGCCCAGATGGAGGGCTACGCGAAGGGGGCTGGCTTCCCGGTCCCGGACATCGCCGGGTGGCCGGTGGGCATCTGGCTCATCGCCGGCGCCGTGTCGATCGCCGTGGGGATCTGGCCCGACATCGGCGCGTTGATGATCGCGGCCTTCCTGCTTCCCGCTGCGTGGTTCTTCCACCGGTTCTGGACGGTCGGGGACCCGATGCAGAAGATGACGCAGACGCAGCTGTTCTGGCGCAACGTGATCGGGCTGGGGGCGTGCGCCATCATGTTCGGGATGTTCGTGGCGCTCGGACCGGCGCTTCGGTTCTCGGTGACGAGTGCCCTGTTCGACTTCTAAAAAGGAACCCCCACCGCCTCGCACAGGAATCGCGCGTATGGAACGGCGGCCCGACAGAGCTCGGCGTAGGCGGGCAGGAAACCTTCCGAACAGACGGTAGCCTCGTCCAGCATGGCCACCCCCACGTGGTCCTTTCGCTTGAGGTCCTCGACGAGCGGGTGGTCCGGATCGAACCCAGCGGGAGCCCGCTTGAGGGCATCTCCGGAGAGCCTGTACCGGGACGCGAACTCCCCGCCGTGTGCGGCTCGCTTCCACTTGTCCGGCTTCTCGGCCACCGCAGTCCGGATCCTCTGCAGCGTCCCGCGTTCGGGGTGCCACAGTCCGATCGCGGTGAACACCTCACCCGGCTGAAGGTGGAGGTAGAAACCTGGGCCGTGGACGTCGCGGCCGGACTTGTGGCGGAAGTGGATCCCCACATGGGTTTTGTAGGGGCTCTTGTCCTTGGAGAACCGGATGTCGCGGTAGATCCGGAACAGCGATCCGCCCGAAGGGCGGTCGTCGGCGACGAAATTCGGGCTGATCCTGCTCAGGTAGGGGGCGAAGCTCCGCACGAACTCCAGGGCCGGCTCCTGCACCGAGTCGAGATACCGTTCCTTGTTCTTGGCGAACCAGGCACGGTTGTTGTGCTTGCGCAGGTCCTCCAGGAACCGGAACAGGTCGGCAGTGAACAGTCCCTCGCCCATGGCGGCGCCAAGCTTAACGAGTGGCTACGACAGAACGCTTGCTCGGGCTACGACGCCTTCTTCAGGGCCCGGACGAGCTGGGGCTTGCTCATCTTCGACCGCCCGGTGATGCCGAGCCCGGCGGCCTTCTCGAGCAGTTCTTCCTTCGACAGCTCGTCGTAGTCGGCATCCCCGCCTTTCGCCTTGGCCCGCTCGGCTGCGGCTTCGGTCGGCCGCTTGCCTTTCTTGGTGGCCTCGATGCTCTGGCGAAGAGCCTCCATCAGGTCGGCCACCTTCGAGGGTTCGGGGGCCTCGGGGAGGACGACCTCCTTGCCCTTCGCCTTGTCCCTGATCAGCTTCAGGACGCGTTCCCGATACTCGTCGTGGTAGCGCTTCGGGTCCCAGTCGGTGGCCAGCGAGCCGATCAGCTGCCGGGCCATCTTCAGCTCACGCTCACCGGCCTTGGCACGAACCGGGACGTTCTCCACCTCGGAAGCCTGGCGGATCTCGTCGGGAAAGAACATGGTTTCCAGGGCCAGGATCCCGTCCATGGGTCGGATGGCGGCCAGATATTCCTTGGTCCGCATGACGAACCGTCCGATGGCCACCTGGCCCTCGGACTCCATCGCCCCCAGGAGAAGGGCGTAGGCCTTCTTGGCTCCGGCCTCGTCCTCGGGGGCAAGGTAATAGGTCTTCTCGTAGTAGATGGGGTCGATGTCGGTGAGCGAGACGAAGTCCTGGATCTCGATGGTCCGGGTCTTCTCCGGAGCCACTCCCTCCAGCTCCTCGGGAGTGACGATGACGAACTTGCCCTTGTCGGCCTCGTACCCCTTGACGATGTCCTGGTAGTCGATCTCCCGCCCGGTCTCCTCCGAGACCCGCTTGTACCGGATCCGCTGCCGGGTTCCCTCCTTGAACTGATGGAACCGGATGTCCTTCTGCTCGGTGGCCGGGTACAGCTTCACAGGGACGGCCACCAGCCCGAAGCTGATGGCCCCGCTCCAGATCGCTCGCGCCATGGTTCCATGCCTCCTGGGTTCGCTGAGTACTCTGGTTCTTCCCGGGCAGGGGGCCTGCGATGCATACGAGCCACGCTGCTGAACCGAACCTATGCTGGCTCGAGACGTACCACCTGGCCCATCATCTCGAGTCGAGAAAGGAACACAGATGGCCATCGATGTGACGGCCCATACCACGATCGCTTCGGAGCGGGAACGCGTGGCGAGCTACGCCATGGACCCGCGCAATGATCCGACGTGGATCAGCGGCATCAGCGAGGTGGAGCTGTTGGACGAGCTGCCGCTGGAGAAGGGCTCGAAAGTACGGCGCCTGGCCAGCTTCCTGGGCAAGCGGATCGACTATGTGCTGGAGGTCGCCGAGCTCGAGCCCAACTCCCGACTGCTGATGCGATCCGTCAAGAGCCCCTTCCCGATGGTGGTCACCTACTCGTTCGATGATGCCCCCGGGGGGACGCGGATGGGGGTCCGGGTAGAGGGCGAACCCGGCTCCCTGTATCGGGCGGCGGGCCCATTGATGGCACGGATGGTCAAGCGGTCGATCTCGAAAGACCTGCGGACCCTGAAAGCCATCATCGAGTCCGGCCCTTCGATGAGCTGAACGGGGGCTGCTACATCTGGGGCATGAATCCCAGCTGCATCATCATGCCCGCCACGTCCGGATGGCTGTTGAACTCGGCGATCTTCCCTCCGCGAACGCGCGCGATGTAGGTCCCCCGTCCCGTCACCGTCTTGTTCGTTGGCGGGATCTCGTTACCGGCCATGACCATCGGGCCGGTGTTGGTCCCGATGAACTCGATCTCCGCGGCAACCGCGTCGTCCCCGACCACCCGATTCGTCTGCTTGACGCGCATGTCCGGGAACGCGGTGATCCACCCGGTGAAGTACTGGCGTGCTCCGTCCTTGTCGCGGATGGGCTCGGGGAGCGTCCAGTCGTGCCAGACGAAGTCGTCCGCAAACAGGCTCACGAACGCATCGGGATCGTGCTTGTCCCAGGCGGACATCCCCTGGTCGTCGAGGCGCTCGACTTCTTCCTTCGACATGGGCCACCTCCTCGGTCTTGGACACTGATTACCATCGCGCAGACCCAGCGGCCGGTCAAACCGCCTGCACCCAGGCCGTCAAAACTGGAAACAGCGTGTCGCCCGAGCACTGCGTTCGAGAAGATGGAGGGAACGGAGTATCTTCGGCGTTCGACATACCGCTTCGGAACCAAGCGGGGGAGAATCGTCCACGACCGAGGGGAAGGAGGTCGACGCCATGGACGAGCAGGAGACCGATCGGACGCAGGGTGAAGGCCTGGAGGACCGTCTCAGAGACTGGCTGAGCAGCCAGAGCGGCCAGATCCAGAGCCTGGCCAGGCAGATCCAGGAGCAGGCCGGCAACATGTGGCAGGAGTTCGAGAAGCGCCTCCAGGCCCTGGACGACGCCCGCCAGGCGCTGGAGGACCGGATCGGCCGGCAGATCGACAATCTGCTGGCGCAGCAGCGCAGTTTCGCCCGGAAGCTGGAGGCCGCGGCCCAGCCTCGTTCGGCAGGGGCCAAGACCGCGACGAGGAAGAAGGCGACGAAGCGGACCTCAGCCAGGCCCGCTGCGAAGCGGACCACGGCGAAGAAGGCGGCCGCGAGGAAGAGCGCCGGGAGGAAATCAACGGCGAGGAAGTCGACAGCGAAGAGGTCGACGGCGAAGCGGTCCTAAGCAGACGCTTGGCGGCGGAGGTAGGCAAGGACCTCCGGGTCGATGCGGCCCTTCCCCACCCAACGCTCCTCCAGGTTCTCCCAGGCCACATAGTCGTAGAGGTCGTCCCACATGTCCCGGCCCGGCTGGAGCTTCCCCAGGCGGTTGAGGGCCGCCTCGATCTCTCCTTGAAGGCTGGCGTCGACCTCGATCAGCGTGTCCTCGTCCGGACGGGCGAAGTACAGGCGGTGAAGCGAGAGCAGGCGTGCCAGCTCTTCGATCGGCTCGTCGTGACGGTCCACCCGCAGGTCGATGTACCGGTCGTTGTTCCCTCCGTAGCCCCCGCCGGGTTTGGCCACGAGCAGGGCGGCGGACTCCTGTCCCCTGCGGTCGCCTCCGGCCCGCTGCCCGGCGCGGAGGGCTTCGATCAGCCGCTCGGCCAGTGGACCCGTGGCAGCCTTGAACGCATCGGCGATCGCGGGGATCACGTCGCCGGAGGCCAGGATGTTCCCCTGGCACGCGTAGCCGGGGCCCGTCAAGGAGGTGGCGTGCTCGAAGCAGCCGGAGCCGGTGAACGACGCGGCCCGACCCCGCGCGTCGACGATCCCCACCTGCCGCTCCTCCCGCCGCTGGTCTCCCTGGAGCAGACGGTCGACGGCGTCCTGTGGAGCGACCCCTGACGCCAGGAGGTCCAGTCCCCGGGGGCCGAACGTGGCATCGGCGAACGACTGGGTGGCCACTGCTCCCACTCCTCCTCGGGCCCACGGCACCACCGCTCCCACCGCCAGGAACTTCGACTCGGTGGCCACGCCGATCTCACCCGCGTTCGGGTCCACAGCAACGATGGAGAACGTCACGTGTAGCGCACTCGGGGATCGAGGAAGGCGTACACGACGTCCACCACCAGGTTGGCCACGATGATGAACAGGGCCGCCAGCACGGTCACGCCCATGACCGCGGGGAAGTCGTTGGTGAACAGGGCCTGGATGCTGAACTGCCCCACGCCCTGCAGGTTGAACACGTTCTCCACGATGATGGCCCCGCCCAGGAGATAGCCGAGGTCGATCCCCAACAACGTGATGACCGGCGTGATGGATACTCGTAGGGCGTGGCGGATGATGACCCTTCGCTCGGACAGCCCCTTGGCCCGGGCCGTCCGGACGAAGTCCTCGTCCAGCGTCTCGATCATGCTGCTCCGCAGGATCCGTACATAGAACGCTGAGTACGTCAGCGCGAGGGTGATCCACGGCAGGATGAAGCGCCCATGGAGGACGGCGCTCCAGACGCCCATGCCGATGGGGATCCCGCTGGATGGCGCCAGGTGGAGCTTGTACCAGAACACGAAGAGCAGCACGTAGGCCAGCCAGAACTGCGGCGCAGACACTCCGAACAGCGCGAACAGCATCCCGGCCCGGTCGGCCAGGGTCCGGCGCTTGATCGCGGAGATGACGCCGATGGGGATCCCCATGAGCAGCCAGATGATCCCGGCGCCCACCGCCAGAACGATGGTCACGGGGAGTCGCCCCACGATCTGCTGGCGCACCGGGACGAAATTCGACCACGAGAAATAGACCTGCCGGTTCAGGAAGAAGCCCGGCCAGGGGATCAGGCCCTTGGCGAATCGCCAGTACTGGACCCATACAGGCTTGTCCAATCCAAGTGCGGCCTTGGCGGCCGCGATCGTCTCGGGGGTCTGGGTTCGCCCGGCCGCCCGGACCGCCGGATTCCCCGGCGGGAGCTTCACGAAGATCAGGAAGGTCAGGATGGAAACGACCCACAGCACGAAGAGCAGGAACAGGAAGCGGCGGATCAGATAGCGGGACATCCGTCGACCCTCGCGCGAGCTCGGGGAGGGGCTCCTCGAGGAGGGCCCCTCCACATCGAGCTATCCGCCCCTCCTGCTGGTGGCACTAGGCGCCGCCCGCCAACGCTAGCTGGGAGAGCGAGATCCACCCGGTCGACGCGTCCAGGTGGTAGTTCTGGACCCTCTTCGAGGTGATGACCACCTGGTTGGCGAACCGGTACGGCACCCAGGGCACGACGTTCTCCATGAGGGCCTTGTCGATGTTCGCGTAACACTGCTCCCGCTGCGCCCCCAGCATCGGGACGCAGGCGTTCAGCTGGTCGTCGATGCTGGGTGTCGGAGTCGTGTTCGAGTACTTCCACTCCTTCAGCTGGGCCGTGGTGGCGCCCATGAGCGAATCGTCGCAGCACGACGGCGTCAGGCTGACCGAGCTGAACAGGCCGGTGACGAAGGCGTACGGGTCGGCGAAGTCCGCGTACCATCCCTCACTCGGGCAGGTCGGCACGCGCTCGGTCGCGGTCTCGCACTTCGTGTACATGGTGGTGGTCTGGAACTGCTTCATGTTCACGCTGATGCCGATCTGTTCGATGTTCTGCTGGATCAGCGCCGACATCTTCGGTTGCGGGTCGGTCTGATCGATCACCATCAGCACGTTCTTACAGGCCGAGGCGTCGCAGACGCCATCGTGGTTCGTGTCGTACTTCGACTGAGCCATTTCCTGCTTGGCCTTGGCCGCGTCGCCGGAGTGATTGGGCGTGCTGTAGGGGTCGTATCCCTTCAGAGAAGGAACCATCGAGTCCGGTATGGCGTGAGTGGCGATAGGTCCCTGGATCGATCCCCCCACCAGCCGAAGCAGCCCGGACTTGTCGACGACCCAGTTCATTGCCTTGCGCACATGGATGTCGTCGAACGGCGGCATGGCCGTGTTCATGTTGATGTACCAGGTCCCGAACGTGGGATCGGAATGGATGAACGGCTTCAGGTCGGGATTGGTCGCATAGTCCCGGATGCCCTCCGGAGCCGGCAGCGCGTCCATGGTGTCCAGTTCGCCGGCCTCGATCTTCTTGGTGAGGTCGGCGACCGTCCCCCCCACCGTCACGTCGATCTCGTCGATGTTGGCCTTCCGCAGTGGGTCCGTGCTGGCCTTCCACGAGGGATTGCGAACCAGGACATAGGACTTCCCCGCCTGGAATCCGGGAGGGCCGGCCTGTTGGTCGGCCGGCTTGGAGAAGTCGATCTTGTCGGCGCCCTTCCACATGTACGGCCCAGAGGAGACGACGAATTGGCCGTAGTTCTGGTCGTGGCCAGTGGCCACGCCGAGCGGGGCGCTGGCGTCGCTGGGGCTCGGCGGGACCGGGCTCGACGCTGAAAGCGTGAAGACGTACGGGAGATATCCGACGGGGTTGGCCAGCCTGACCTGCAACGTCGCCGGGTCCGGCGCGCTGAGGCCGCTGATGGTCTTGGCCTTGCCCGCGGAGAAGTCGTCGAAGCCCTGGATGGCCGAGTAGTAGAACGGGTAGCTGGCCGCCACCTTCGAGTCGGCCACTCGCATCAGCGCCCGGATGAAGTCCTGCGCGGTGACCGTGACGTTCTGGAGCGGGGGCGCGTAGTGGACGTCCGGGCGGATGTGAAAGGTCCAGGTGAGCCCGTCGCTGGATGACTCCGGGAGGCCTGTTGCCAGGTCGGGAGCGAGATCGTTCCCCTTCTCGTTCGGCCCCAGGAAATTGAACGCGAGGAGAGTCCGGGCGAGACAGCACTTCAGGAACTCCCACCCGATCGTGTAGTACTCCCGCCCCGGATCGAGGGCCTGGTGCACATCCGAGGCCAGCCCGATGCGGAGCACTCCGCCTTTCTTCAGGCCCGCCTGCGGCGTCTGATTGGACTTGTTTCCGCCACCGCCGCCTCCACAAGCCGCCGCGGCCAGTGCGATCGAGGCCGCCAGCGCCAGTAACCGTGCATGCCTCTTCACTGCTCGACACCCCCTCCCGTCTGGAGCCCGCCGTCTGTGGCGAGGCCATCTGGAACGCGCTTCATCTCTGTCATCAAGTCATACGCCTGCTCCGCGCCCTGGGGTCGAGTGCGTCGCGGAGGCCGTCCCCCACCAGGTTGAACGCGAGCGTGGTGGCGAACAGGAACAGTCCGGGGAAGACCATCATCCACCAGGCCACGGTGAAGATCGACCCCGCGTCGGAGAGCATCTTGCCCCACGAGGGTGTGGTGGGCGGCACGCCGATCCCAAGGAACGAGAGCGCCGCCTCGAACAGGATGTTGTTGGGGATGATCAGCGTGGTGAACACCAGCACCGGGGCGAAGACGTTCGGGAGGATCTCCCGGCTCATGATCCGGAAGTTGCTCGCCCCCGCCGCCCTGGCGGCCTCCACGAATTCCTTCTCGCGCAGGCGCAGGACTTCCCCTCGGACCAGCCGGGAGATGTACGGCCAGTTGAACAGCCCGATCACGTAGCTCACCAGCAGGAGCCCCGGCTTCACCGTCCCGCCCAGGCAGCCCCGGCTGCTCAGCCCGCACCCGGCCACCAGCCCCAAGGCCAGCAGGAGGACCGGGAGCGACATCACGATGTCGGTGAACCGGGACAGCACGGTGTCCACCCGTCCTCGATAGAAGCCGGCCACCAGGCCCACCATCACCCCGATGACCACGGAGATCCCGGTGGCGAAGAACGCCACCACCAGCGAGGTCCGCGCCCCGTACAGCACCCGGACGAACAGGTCCCTTCCTGCGTCGTCGGCCCCGAACCAGAAGGCCCTGTTCGGCCCCTTGGGCAGTCCGAACTCGTCCAGCGTCTGGTTGATGAAGATCTGATTCGGGCCGTGATGGACCAGGAGCCGCGACGCCAGGGGAGCGCCCACGGCCAGGAAGATCATCACCGCGATGAACACCATGCCGGCCAGCGCCAGCCAGTCCTGCCTGAACTCTCGCCAGAAGAGCTGCCTCGGGCTGAGGCTCACCACCCGGCCCGAAATCGCTACGTCGAGCGGCTCCCCCTGCGGCGCTGTGAGCGTGGGCTCCGATGCGACCTGCACGTTGGCTCCGTCTGGGCGGGCCCCCGGGCCAGCTCATCGCTGGGCCGTTGGTGTGGAAGCATAGCCCTACCGGTGTCGCACGGTTGGGACTGCACCGCAGTCGGGTTCCATCACGCGACTGAAGGAGGCGGCGGGTAGTACCTCAGTTGGGCGGCGATCCGCAGCCCTGCACTGCTAAACTTCTATTACCAGGCGACTACCTGAGCTTCGCGTTGAGCGAGTGACTGATGGCGACCCCCGCCACCTGCCCTTCACTCCTACGGATCGGGGATCCACGAGAGGGGCTTCGTGTTCCGCAAAGGAGACAAGGTCGTGTACCCCCATCATGGGGCAGCCGTCATCGAGGATGTCGTAGATCGGGAGATGTTCGGGGAGCAGAGGACGTACGCGAAGCTGCACTTTTCCCATGGGAGCCTGACTCTCATGGTGCCGCTCGACAGCACCAAGCAGGTCGGGATGCGCGGGGTGGCATCCAAGGCCCAGGTCCGCAAGGTGTTCGATCTCCTCCGCGAGGACGAAGGCTGGATGCCGCTTCTCTGGAGCCAGCGGTACAAGACGAACCTGGCCAAGCTCGTCTCCGGTGACATCTGCCAGGGGGCCGAGTTGATCCGGGACTTGTCCCTCAGGGAGAAGAGCAAGGGCCTGTCGGCAGCCGAGAAGCGCATGCTGGCCAAGGCGCGACAGATCCTGATCTCCGAGCTGATCCTTGCCTTCGACTCCACCGAGGAGAACGCCGAAGCGATGTTGGACGAGGTCCTCGCAGGATCGTCGTAAGCCTCGGTCAGCAGCCCGGCAGGCGGAAGCTCCCGATACGAGTCTGCCAACCCCTGGCCGACGACGTCTGGTAATACTCGTTCACGTACCAGAACGTGCAGTCGTCGGTCGGGTCGACGGTCATGTCCGTGTAGTCGCCCCACCGGTGGCTCACAAGCTGAGACCCGGAGCCGTCGATGAGGACCGCCTCGCCCAACGTCATCTCGCCGGGCGGATCGCCGGCCAGTCGCCCCGTGTAGCGGACGCCTGGGAACACCGTCGTCGCATTGGAGACGCTGTAGCCGAGGCCCACGCCTCCGCTCTTGTTCATGGCGATGCTCCCCATCCAGCGGTTCACCCCGTCGTCCGGGGCGTAGGTGCCCTGCTGGTACAGCGAGATCGAGCCGCCTGCGCGCCGGATCTCGTACCAGCGGACCCCGGCCAGCTCCTTGCGAGCCTCGACGGACTGGTTGGTGACGAAGGACTCGTAGGTGCCGAAGTTCCGGTAGGCCAGCCGAAAGGTCGGTCGCTGCCGGTAGGAGAGGATGTCGATCCTGTTGTCCGTGCCGGGCTGCGGGATGCAGTTCCGGCTGCTCGGGTGGCAGGGGAAGACCGAGTCGAACGAGGCAACCGGGAGCTGCGCGACGAGGCCGAAAGACGAGGACGGGTTGGGCGTCCAGTCTACGGAGAACGCGAACACGTTGAGGCCGTCGAAGGGCGCGTGATACTGGGCTCGATCATCCATCGTGCCCACGAACAGACCCGAGCTGCCGGGCGGGGGCTTGCGGCTCCCATCGATGTCGGGCGGGAGCAGGCCGTCGCCCGGCAGGTAGGGGGCGTGGTCCGGGGTCAAGAGGTACTTGATCATGCGCGCATCGGGAGTGCCATCGATCATCTTGTTGCGCTCGAGCGCGTAGAGCGCGTCACCCGCGAACTTGTCGTTCGGGGTGAAGTCCCTGCTGGAGAGGAAGTAGGCGTTCGACCACACCCCGTACTTGGGGTAGTCGGGGAAGTTCACCCCGGCGGAGAACGCGTATCGGAAGTAAGCGCCGGTCGGGTCGCCGGTCTGAGAGACCGCCACGCAGTTGTAGTAGATGGGGCCCCGGGTGGTGAACTGGGTGAGGATCCACCGGTCGGCGAACTGGTCGTACACCACGACGGGGTCGCCCGACAGATCCGTGCAGTCGTCGATGGCGAAGCCGGCCCACAGGTCGCCCAGCGGAACGGGCCCCAGCAGCCGCGCTCCCGTCTTCGAGTAGATCGCGAACACCACGTTCACCATCTCGACGTAGTGGTTGGGACCGACCTCGCCGTTCGGGTCCGGCGGAGAGAGGAGGAAGGGGTTGTCGGCATTGGCCAGGCCCTCGAAGGTGAGCAACGGCGGGGCGATGTTGGGTCCTGTCTGGCGGACGCTCGACTGGAGGGCGCCGTCGCCCGAGAAGCCGGTGTCGGCCGGGATCGGCCCGCGCTCCCTCGGCACGCCCGGCCGATAGGTACCTGCGTGCGCTCGGCGGACCAGGTCTCGCAGCGGTGCGGAGCGGTCGAACGCCACGGCCTTCGTGATCGTCGGCCGCAACGCCGCCGCCCCGTCCGAGCCCGCCTGCGCAGCCCCAGAACCGGCCGAGACGACAAGGCCCGTCACCAGCACCGCGGGCATGACCCAGCGAATCGGCATCCAGCAACGACGCACCATGGTGTCCCCCCTCCCCTCGTGGTCTGCGGCGGTATCGTGGCCGAGGGTGGCACCGCCTGCAAATCGACCCGGTCACCCAGTTGGAGCTGTGTAGCGTGATGCCGCGGGACTATCGCTCCAGCTCGGTCAGAACCGCTTGCGCCTTTCGGGCCATGACCAGGTTGCCCTTGGCTTCATACCACCCCAGCGCGCGGCGGAGAGCATCCGCCTCCTCGTCCGGCCTGTCTGCCATCCGGAGCACCTCGGCCAGGTCCATGTAGGCATCGCCTTTGTGGTCGTTTTCACCGGTCCGCTCGATGATCTCCACCGCCTCCCGGGCCAGCGCTTCTGCCTGAGCGAGATCCCCACGCCGGGCCAGGAGCTTGGCCCGGACGGAGCGCCAGTCCGACTGGGCCTCCAGGTCCTCCGCGCCGGCCGTCCGGTCCGCCACTTCGGTGTAGTGCCAGGCCTCCTCGTCCTTCCCCTGGACGTACAGCGCCTCCGCTAGGAAGGCCGCCAGCGAGCACAGGGAGCTTCGATCCCCCATCGCCTCGAGGGCGTCACAACTCCTCCGCAACACGGCCTCGGCCGCCTCCGGACGGCCCGCCCACAGTTCGATCGGGCCGGACATGAAGCTTCCAGTCGCCATGGGAAGCCGGATGCCGAGTTCCTCGAAGATGGCCTGGGCCTCGTCGAGCAACTGGCGGGCCTCGTCGAACCGACCCTGCATCCCTCGGAACCCCGCCAGCGGGCGTTGGATCCGGGCCTGGAGCAGACGATCGCCACGGGTCTCATTCAACATTTGTTCCAAGCGCTCACTGCCCTGCTTCGCGGGAACCGTTCCCCAATAGAGGGCGCTGGCGAGCCGAACGAGGGCGTCCCGCTCGGCCAGCCGGTCTCCCGCCCGGCGAGCGTGGTCCACCGCTCGTTCCATCGCTTGGTCGATCCCTTCGCTGTGGCCCAGCATGTTGAGCCTGCTCCCCACGAGGAGCCAGGAGCGGGCCAGACCGAAGTCGTCCTCGATCTCCTCGAACAGGGCCTGCGCTGCCTCGCTGACCTGGACCGCTTCCTCGACGAACCCTTCCGGATTCCACTGCTGCCGTGCCAGAGCCAGCTCCACCCGGTAGAGCATCGCCCGGCCCGGATCTCCTCGGTCGCTTGCCTCGGCCATGGCGGCGGTCAGGACCTCCTCGCATCGGCGGTACTCGGCCAGGTGGAACAGCGCGTTGCCGAGCCAGAGTGAGAACTCAGACCTGTCGGGGTCGCCCCGAGGGGCGAGGTCAAGGGCCCGTTGGAGGAGGTTGGCCGCGGCCGGGACGTCGCCCCGGACGAAGGCCCTCCGCCCGGCCCCGCCGAGGAGGCGCGTCGCTCGCCGAGCCGAATCCTCGTCTTCCTTCCCCGTCCGCCCAAGCTGCGCCCGGTAGCGGTACGACTGCTCGAGGTGATAGCCGAGGATCTCCTCGTACTCCTGGATCATGGGCCCGGCCGCCCGCTCCAGCCAGTCGGCGAACCGCCGGTGCAGCTCGGCCCGCCGTTCCTTGGAGATGGCCTCATAGGCGGTATCGCGGATCAGCTGGTGTCGGAAACGGTAGGCCTCCTCGCCGGCCAGCTCGGAACGGTCTGGGCGGATCAGCTCGCGACGGGTCAGGGTCATCAGGTGGGCCTCGAGCTCAGCCCGAGCGGGCTCGGGAGACAGCTCGGCCAGGGCGCCACGGTGGAAGATCTTGCCCTCCACGGAGCCGCACTCGATCACGGATCGCTCCTCCAGCCGCAACCGGTCCAGCCGCGCGGCCAGGAGGGCGTGGATGGTGGGCGGAACCTCCGCCTTCGACAGGTCCCCATCCGGCACCCAATGTCCGTCGTCGCGGCGAAGGAGGCCGTCGTCGATCAGCATCGACAGCATCTCCTCGACGAAGAGCGGGGTCCCCTCGGCAGCCTCCACGATCCGCCGCTTCACCTCGCTGGGGAGCTGGGTCGCTCCCAACAGGTTGTCGATGAGGCGGGCGCACTCCTCGGTGCCGAGCGGCTCCAGCAAGATGGAGGTGGCATTGAACTTTCCTCCTCCCCATCCCGGCCGGTTCTCGAGGAGCTCGGGGCGGGCCGAGCACACCAGGACCACGGGTGCGTCCTTCGTCCAGTCGGCGAGATGCTCGATGAGGTCGAGGAGGGTGGGCTCGGCCCAGTGGATGTCGTCGAACACGGCCACCAATGGCCGGCCGCGAGCCAGCGTCTCGAACAGCCGGCGGACGGCCCAGAACGTCTCGGCCGGGCTGGCGGGCGATTCGCCCACCCCGAGCAGCTCGGCCAGACGCTCAGCGACCGCCGTCCGGTCTGGATCATCTCCCAGGACGGACGTGAGCCTGGCTCGGACCTCTCCGGCCGCGAGTTCGTCGGTCACGCCGGCGGCGGTCTTCACCATCTCGACGACCGGCCAGAACGTGATCCCCTCGCCGTAGGAGAGGCACCGGCCCCGGAGGGCCTGGCCGTCCGCGGCCACCCTACCCAGGAACTCCTGGATCAGCCGAGATTTGCCGACCCCCGCGGAGCCGAGCACCGAGAAAAGGTGGCAGGCCCGGTCCGCCACAGCGGCCTGGAAGGCCTGGACCAGCATGGAGAGCTGACGCTCCCGCCCGATCATGGGGGAGTCGAGCCGCCGCTCGTGGCCCTCGGGGACGGGCTTGACCTCGAAGAGGCGAAAGGCGCCAACCGGGAGGGACTTGCCTTTGAGGGCCAGGGGTTCCAGGGGCTCCGCCCGAACGGCATCGCGGACCAGCCGGTACGTCTGCTCGCCGACCAGGATGGAGTCAGGGTCGGCGGCCTGCTCCAGCCGAGCGGCCACGTTGACTGCGTCCCCCGTGACCAGGTGCTCGCGAGCTGCGGCTTTTCCGTCGCTTCCGGAAGGAGCCACGACCTCGCCGGTGTTGACACCGGTCCGGGCGTGAAGCGAGACACCCCAGTCGCGCTCCAGCTCCTCGTTCAGCCGGGACAGGGCTTCCCTCATCTCCCACGCGGCCCGAACGGAGCGCAGCGCGTCGTCCTCGTGGACGACCGGGACGCCGAACACGGCCATGACGGCGTCGCCGATGAACTTCTCCACGGTGCCGCCGTGGCGGACGAGGACGCGGCGCATCTCCTCGAAGTAGCGAGCCATGACCCGGCGCATCGACTCAGGGTCGAGGCGCTCCCCGAGGCTGGTCGAGCCGGTCACGTCGGTGAACACCACGGTGACGGTCTTGCGGATCTCGCGAGGTGCTTCGGTGGAAGGAGCGGCGAGCGGCGCGGCGCAGGCCGGAACCAACGTCATCCGCGCGGTGCTGGAGGCGTACGCGGTCACCGGCGTGCTCGGTCTCGCCCGACGCGAAGGCAACCGCCGTTACTACGACCTCGTCGAGCGGCTGTTCCCCGCCGACCTGCTCGCGCGCGACGAGCCACCACGCGAACAGCTGCGGCACAAGCTCTACTCACGATTCCGCGCGCACGGCCTGCTCGGCACGGGCGGGTCGACCGAGGCCTGGCTCCATACCGGCCCCGCGAAGCCGGATCCGAAGCGACCTGAGCAGCCGACCCGTACGGAGCTGCGCGAGGAGCTCGATGAGCAGGGCGAGCTAGTTCCGGTCGAGGTCGAGGGCGTCCGCGGCACGCGGTTCGTCCTCCGCGACGAGGTCGAGCTGCTCGCGGCGCCGCCG